>CAZJZQ010000027.1:17268-17627 GCA_964550535.1 uncultured Rhizobium sp. | reverse complement strand
CTCCGCCGCCGCGCGCGCCACGGCCTAATCTTCTGGCGCAAGCGCCCTGGCTGGCGCTTGCGCTTTGGCGCCGCTTCGACCATCCCCAGCGCATGACTCCGCCCGCCACCGGCCTGCCAATCGAGGATGTGCTGCCCCAGGTGTTGTCCGCGCTTGAGGCGGGGACGCGCCTTGTCCTCACCGCGCCGCCGGGCGCAGGCAAGACGACGCGCATTCCCCTCGCCCTTCTCGATCAGAAATGGCGCGGCGGCGGAAAGCTGATCCTTGTCGAGCCCCGGCGGATCGCGGCGCGCGCGGCGGCGGAGCGCATGGCGTCCATGCGCGAGCGCAGGCCGACCGTTTCGCCCACGCGCTCGCCC
>CAZJZQ010000027.1:0-17258 GCA_964550535.1 uncultured Rhizobium sp. | reverse complement strand
GCATGGCGTCCATGCTGGGCGAGCGCGCGGGCGAAACGGTCGGCCTGCGCTCGCGCATGGACGTGCGCGTCTCGCCCGCCTCGCAGATCGAGGTTGTCACCGAGGGCGTTTTCTCGCGCATGATCCTGTCGGACCCGGCGCTGGAAGGGATTGCGGCGGTCATCTTCGACGAGTTCCACGAACGCTCGCTCGATGCGGATGAAGGACTGGCCTTCGCGCTGGATGCGCAGGCGGTGTTGCGCGAAGACCTGCGCATCGCATTGATGTCCGCGACCCTGCCCCCCAATCTCTCCCAGGACTTTTTCGCGGCGCCCGTAGTGGCGAGCGACGGGCGCGCCTATCCGGTCGAGACGCGATATCTCGGATCAGACACGAACAAGCGCATTGAGGATCAGGCCGTTTCCGCGATCCGCAAAGCATTGGCCGAGGAAACCGGATCGCTGCTCGTCTTCCTGCCCGGCGCGGGAGAGATCGAGCGCACGGCGCAGCGTCTCGACGGCCTTCCGTCCGGCGTGCAGGTGACGCCCCTCTACGGCGCGCTGTCGCCCGAGGCGCAGAACGCCGCCATCGCTCCGGCGCCAAAGGGCGTGCGCAAGATCGTGCTGGCGACGGATATCGCGGAAAGCGCCATCACCATTCAGGGCGTGCGTGTGGTGATCGATTGCGGCTTGTCGCGCGTGCCGCGCTTCGATCAGCCGGCCGGCGCGACACGGCTTGAAACCGTTCGCGTGCCGGTGGCGAGCGCAGATCAGCGTCGCGGCCGCGCGGGGCGCACGGAGCCCGGCGTATGTTACCGCCTGTGGCGCGAGGGGGAGATGCGCGGCTTCGCGGCGGCGCCCTCGCCTGAAATCGAGAATGCGGATCTGACCGGACTGGTGATTGATCTGGCGCGGTGGGGCGCGCGCGCGCCGGGCGATCTGCGCTGGCTCAATCCACCGCGCGAGACGCCGTGGCGCAAGGCGCGCGAGGCGCTGGCGGCGTCGGGCGCGCTGACGGCGGATGGTGATCTGACCGCGCTTGGGCGTCGCGTCAGCGACATCGCGCTCCCTCCGCGTCTGGCGCTGATGCTGCTGCGCGCGGGAGAGACGGGCGATGCGCTGCTGGCCGCCGAGATCGCGGCGCTGCTGAGCGAGCGCGATCTCGGCGGGCGGTCGGCGGACATAGACGAGAGGCTCTCGCGCTTCAGGTCCGACAAGGGCCAGCGCGGCCGTGTGATGCGCGATCTGGCGCGGCGCTGGGCGAAGGAGGCTGGCGGCGCGCGTGAAGGTGGTGAACGGTCTGCGGGCGAAATTCTCGCACTGGCTTTTCCCGAACGTATCGCACGGGCGCGCGGCGGCGCTCCGGGCCGGTTCACCATGGCCGGCGGTCGCGGCGGCATGCTGGACGAGACCGACCCGATGTCGCGCGAACGCTGGCTGGTGGCGGCTGACATGACAGGCGCGGGCGCCGACCTGCGCATCACGCTGGCCGCGCGGATCAGCGAGCGCGAGGTGGTGGCGCTGGGCGCGGTGGAAACGCGCGAGGAAGCCCGCTTCGACGCCGCCGCCGGCGCAGTACGGGCGCGGCGGACGCGAAGGATCGGCGCCATCGTGCTGGAGGAAACGCCGCTGCCCTCCCCGCCGCCGGAACTTGTCCGCGATGCGCTGCTGGATGTGGTGCGCGAACGTGGGTTCGCTGCGCTGCCGGAGGCGGCCCCGCTGGAGCAGCTGACGGCGCGTGTGGAATTTCTCGCCCGCACGATCGGCTCGCCATGGCGCGAGGATTTCGGCGAGATGCTGATGGAGCAGGCCGCCGATTGGCTGGGCCCGCTATTGCAGCAGGCGCGCTCGCTCGGCGGGGTGAATGGCGGCGCGTTGTCCGATGCGGCGCGGGCGATGCTGGACTGGCCGCTGCCGCGCGAACTGGACCGGCTCGCGCCTGCGGAGTTCGCGACACCGGCGGGACGGCGCGTTCGCATCGATTACACTGCCGGGGGCGGCCCCGCCGCGGAGTGCAAAGTCCAGGAAGTTTATGGCCTCAACCAGCACCCGGCGCTGGCGGACGGACGTGTCGCGCTGGTGCTGTCGCTGGTTTCGCCTGCCCAGCGCCCGGTCGCCATCACACGCGACCTGCCCGGCTTCTGGCGCGGCGGCTACACCGACATGCGCAAGGACATGAAGGGCCGTTACCCACGGCACGACTGGCCTGAAGACCCCGCTTCCGCCCAAGCTGCCAGCCGGCCCCGGCCTCGCCCGGACAAATGACGCTCGACGCTGCGTCACGCCTCAATACCTGAGGCCTCTGGTATGACTAACGAAACATACCATGTCTTCGGTAAGCCTTTCTTCATCAGGCCGCCGCAACCTAATCAACCATGAGCACTGACGTGGTAAAAACACACCGGTCAGCATTGTTATCTGACGATCCCGCGAGCCTATTGACGGGATATAAAAACAAACCGCATTTTCAGTTTTGCGTACAACTGCCTTGAAAAAGGGCGGGGCGCTGGCGTTACGGACCTCTGGATCCGGTTTCGCCGTGGGAGAAACACCATAGGGAGGACGCGTCGCATGGCGCTTAAGCATCGTATTCCGCTCGTGAGCCTGGCGGCGCTGGGCATCGCCATGCCCGCTTTCGCTCAAACACCAGACAGCCAGACAGCAGCCGAAGGCCAGCAGGCGCGCGACGTGGTGGTCGTGACCGCCAACAAGCGGGAAGAATCGGTCCAGGACATCGCCGTCGCCGTCACCGCCGTCACCGCCGAAATGCGGGAGCAACTCGGCGTCAACTCAGTCACCGACCTGACGAACCTTACGCCCGGCCTCTCCTATACCGCCGCGAACGAGCGCATCACGCTGCGGGGCATCGGCCGCAACACCAACAATTTCGGCGCCGAGCCGGGCGTGGCGAACTATACGGACGGCATCTATCAGTCGTTCGCCCAGATCGCCGGCCGCGACAACATCTTCATCGACCGCGTCGAGGTTCTTCGTGGCCCGCAAGGCACGCTGTATGGCCGCAACTCGGTTGGCGGCGCGCTGAACATCATCTCGAAGCGTCCCACCGATGACTTCTCGGGAGAGTTCAATCTCGGCTTCGGCAGTTTCGATTACAGCAAGGTGGGCCTCGCCCTTTCCGGCCCGCTGACGGACAATATCCGCGGCCGCATCGTCGGCTATCAGGAAGTGCGCGACGAAGGCGTTTATTTCAACCACGGCATCAATGAGGACGAAGGCTACAACATCAACAACTGGAACACTGAGTTCCAGCTTGAAGGCGATCTGGGCGAGCGTCTGTCCTGGTGGCTGAAATACACGACCGGCCGCTACGCCAACGCCGGTCCCCCGGGCGGCCGCACCGCCGCTGCGTCGAGCGCGCCCTACGACCGCAACTCGTTCGGCAACCTGCTGCTTACCAGCAGCATCTATCCCAACCAGAACTGGGCGTTCGGAGACGGAACCGGCTACCTCAACGTTGGTGAAGCCGACCCCGCCAATCCGGGTCCGGCTTTGATCGGCTACACCCAGTGCGGCAGCACCACCGAAAATCCGGGCGTCACGAACATCCGCGCGCACAATTCATGCGGCGTGCTGTTCAGCCGCACGGACGGATATGATGATGTCGCCTTCGAGGTTCTGTACGAGGCCGACGGCTTCGACGTGAAATACCTCGGCGGATACGTGTTCTATGACTACAACCTGACGGGCGACCAGGACGGCTCGCCGGTGAAGTCGATCACCTACAACTCGCTGTCGTCCGGCACGCCCGCCTCCTTTGGCACGCCGGGTTCGTTCGCGCGGACGATTTTTCCCGAGCAGACCCTGCTCTACAATGAAACCCGCGCGTTCTTCTCGAACGAAGTGAACTTCATCTCCAGCCATGACGGCCCCATCCAGTGGATGGCGGGCCTGTATCAGTATCAGGAGAACTTCAAACAGCCGGTGAAGACGTTCTTCGCGAACGAACCGCTGGCTGACATGCCCCAGTTGCTCGACGCCGACTATATTCCATCAGCGGCTTATTCGCCCTTCACGCTTGCCGCGCCGAACCCCGAACGTCTGGCGAGCTACACCAACAACCGCGGCACGAATGACTCGTACGGCATCTTCGGCCAGGTTGACTGGGAGTTCGCCGAGACGCTCAAGGCCACCCTGGGGCTGCGCTACTCGCACGACAAGAAAGACATGGAGGAAGAAGCGCGGCTGTTCTGCTACGTGCAGTGCCCGGTTCTGGCGGATATGGGTTTAACCTCCTACGACATCTACCTGCCCTACGCCGATGTGACTCAGGGCGTCTGGAACGGCAACGCGGACGGCGTGACAACACCGCAGCCGGGCGTCACCAGCGCCACCGCATCGAACCCGAGCGGCGTTGTCTATGATCCGCAAACGGGTCTCGCCACGCGCACCCTGGAGGACAAGTGGAGCGCCGTTACCGGCACCGCCGGCCTCGAATGGTCGCCCAGCTCCGACACGCTGGTCTTCGCGAAGTACAGCCGCGGTTACAAGCAGGGCGGCTTCAACGCGACCGACATGGCGCCGCTGCCGCGCACGAACGAAGAGATCGTCAACTCGTTCGAACTCGGCTGGAAACAGGAGTTCTGGCCCCAGAACCTGACGGCCAATATCGCGGCCTTCCTCTACAACTACGAGGACATGCAGGCTCCGATGTCGGTGCAACCGCCGGCTCCGGGCCTTGCGTACACGGCCTTCGTGAACATCGAGGAAGCACAGGTTTACGGTGTGGAAATCGAGAGCGTGTGGTCGCCCGTCGACAATCTGAACCTGCGCTTCACCTACGCCTATCTTCAGTCCGAACTGAAGGACAGCCGCTCTTTCACCAACACCCTGACGCGCCAGGCGGAGAGCCTGACCGGGAATGAACTGCCGCTGGCCGCGCAAAACAAGGTCGCGATCAATGCGAACTACACGTTCGATTTTGAAGACGGCAGCAGCCTGATGCCCTCGGTCAGCTGGTATTGGCGCGACGAAGTCACGACCAGCCTGTTCAACCATCCGCTGTCCTATGCGCCGGACTACGATCAGACGGACGCCCGCTTGATCTGGAACGACTCGAAAGGTGTGGTCTCGGTGATTGGGTGGGTCCGCAACGCCTTCGATGAAGAAGGTTATGACGCCGCCACAGCGTTCATCCGCAACTCCATGAACCCTGCCGAGGACGGCCAAGTCTATAACTTCTACACGCTCACCCTGCCGCGCACTTACGGTGTCGAGCTGAAGGTGAAGTTCTGACGCCCGCGGACTGACGGCCCCTGAGATGACACTATCGCCGGCCGGAAGGCCGGCGATTTTCTTTTGGGCGTTCGAGGAAAATCAGGTCGCCAGCAGGCCCATGAACATGGCGCGGCAGTAGTGCGCCGGCGCCGTCTTCAGGTCGAAGGTGTTCCAGTGGCGCAGCTCCTCGGCCGCGTTGATCGCTCCGACCAGAAGGTGCGAAGCGATATTCGGATCGACCGGACGGATCGCGCCCTCGGCGATAGCGTCAGAGATCATCCCCGCGATCGTCCATTCGACACGATCATAGGATTCAAGGATCGCGTCGCGCTGTTCCAGCGGGATCGAATAGAGAATGCCGGTGCGCAGCAGCGGGCCGTCCTCCCCCACCTGAAAGCGGATCAGCGCGAGCACGCCGGAGACGAGCCGCGTCCATTCCGTCTTGCCGCGATGACGAACAATCCTGCGCGCCGCAGCCATGATCCCGAACGACCTGCGGAAGCATTGCAGCACCACATCGTCCTTGGCCTCGTTGTGGTGATAGAAGGCGCCCTTGGTGAGGTTCAGCGCCGCCGAGATACGATCCACGGACGCGCCGCGATATCCGTGCGCGTTGATCTGGCGCGTGGCGGCGCGCAGGAACGCCTCCTTCGAGGGGTCGATGTCCGGGTCGGACGTGTCGAGCGTCACGTTCACAGGCTCGAACTTCGCGCCGGGCGCAGCGAGCCCGCCGACAATGATATCGGTCATACGCGCCGCGGCGCGCGGATAATCCTCCAGCTCACAATCTTCGAGCCAGGCGTGCGCCCAATAAAGCTGCTCCAGCATGATAATGGAGCGGATCGAATTGCTCATCCGCTCCTCTCCCGGTTCTTCCGCCTCGCCGAACAGCATGCGGACGCGCCGGAACATGTCCATGTATCCGGCGAACAGCCGCTGAAAATGGTCGCCGTCCATCGAACGCAGCGACGCGAACGAGCACAGCGGCATGGCGCGCCCGCGCCGCACGTCCGCCTCGCGCCGCACGAATTCCTCGATCAGCCGCGAAATGCGCGATTTGGGATCAGGCTCGCACTCCGCGATTTCCAGCAGGCGATGAAATATCTCGAAGCCCGACTCCATGCAGGCGACGGCCAGCTCTTCCTTGCGCGGAAAGTAATAGGTGACGCTGGTGGAGCGCAGGCCAATGGCTTCCGCCACTGCGGTCAGGCGCATTCCCTTGAAGCCGAGTTCATTGAGGATAGGGATTGCCGCCGCGATTATGTCCGTGCGGCGCTTTTCAAATCGCGCGCCGCTACGCTGCTCGCGCGCCGGCTTGTCGCCGGGCGTCGTTGGCGCGCCCTCGATTACATCCTTGCCCAGAACGTCACCCGTATAACCCCGCCCCGAATACCGCTCAACATAACCAGTCTGGCATGACCGCAAACAGAATTGTCACCGGTTTCTCCAATCTAATCCCCCGGCCTGCCGGGCGAAAGTGATTAACGAAAAAATCAGGATGTCTGGCCGACCCTGCCAACAGCCCCTGGCGGGCTGGCCGGGATTGGGACCATGACGACCTATGAGCAACTCGCGCGGCGCTATTGCGCCCTGTTAGGCGAAGATCCGGACGAGCGGATCGACGGCGTGGCGATCTGGCGTATCGCGCTGGGCGATCTGGAAGCCGCGATGAACGCGCTGGATACGTTTGGCCTCGACACACGCTCGACGTTCCACGCGATCTCCGAAACCAACGACAAACCGGACGAGCGGCCACGCGGCGTCCGCCTGCTGCGCCGGGTGGCCTGAAGCCGCTTTGGTTGGCGTCTATTTCCGCTTGCGCTTGCCGCCTGCCGCACGCGCGACGATTTCGCGGATGATCCGCGCCGTCTGAAGGACGTTGTTGCGGTCCTTCGTCTTCTCTTCCTCATCCAGTTCGCTATTGGACCGCATCATGTTGTGGATGCGGCGCAGATCGTCGCGCGGCTCGCCAAACCGCCAGCCGGTGAGCGCGCGGTCAAGCACCCAGCGCGTGTGCTCCATCTCGCCCATGCGAGCCAGCGCCTCGCCGGACAGGTTCTCCAGCGCATCCGGTTCAGGCGGCAGGTCGTGGCAATAGCGGCCGTCCACCGCATCCTGCAACCAGGCGTCAAGGCCGTCATACCCGGCGGCGTCCAGCTTGGCGCGAACATGGGCGGCGGCGCGGCGGTTGGCGACGCGATACTCGTCGGGGAGCTTGTCCCATGACCGGTGCGACGGCCGCGCGGGATCGAGGTGTCCGGCGTCCTGCAACAGCTTGCGATAGCCGTCATGGAACTGCCGCGCCTGCCAGTCGAGGTCGGGTTCCAGCAGGCCCGAACCGTCCAGCGCGTCCTTCCACGAACCGAAGGTGACGAGCCGCAGGTCGCAGAGCTGGTTGGCGGTCTGGGCCCGCGCCTGAACGGCTTCGAGTTCAGGCAGAGTGGCCGCCGGCTCGCCAATTAATCCGGCGCCCTGACGAACAGGGTGCAGCCCCGCCCCCTGCGTCGCGCACACAAAGACAGGCGCGCGGAAAAGCCCATGCCGCATCGCCTGATCACGCACCGCCACGGCCATGCTGAAGGGGCGGCTGCTGTCGTCGATGGCGATATAGACCGCGCACGGCCCGGCCTTGGCCAGACGCGTTGACAGGGCCTCCATCAGATCGCCGGCCTCGTGGCGAATGTCGCCGTCGAGCAAGGCGATATCGACGTGTCCGGCAAGGCCCGGATGGCGGGCGAGGAAGTCGGACTTCAGCCGCTCCATCGAAGGATCGATGGCGGTGATCATCATAGGCTCGGGATCGCCGGATACGCTGGTGACCAGGAACTCGCGCGCCAGCGACTGCCCCACCGCGCCAAAGCCGATGATAAGGATGTGCTGCGCAGGAGCCTTGTACTTCCGCGCCAGCAGGTAAGGCGGATGGGCCAGCATTACCTGCCGCGCTACACCGCCAGCGTATGAGAATGTATTGACGCCCGCCTCGCTGTCGGCGCGGTCCAGCCGTTCGAGCAGCCAGGGATCGGAGATAAAGGCCAGCACGCTGGTATCGGTTCCCCGCGCAGTACGGGCGGCGGTCTGCGCGACCTGCCATGTCAAGGCGTCGTCGCCCTCATCGACCAGTATGCGGCAGGCCTTGCGGACCCCCGCCGCATCGAGCTGCGTTTCGATGGAGCCCTGCCTTTCGAGAAACGCGTAGCGGCCGCTGGAGGTGCTGATCTCCGCGGCGATGTGCGTGACTTCACGCCCGCCGCTCACGCTGCTGTAGGCCTGCGCGGCGAGGCCCCAGCCCATGACGATTTCATGACCCTTGCGCCCGGACAGGACGCGGCGGGTGAGAAAAGCGCGCATGGCGAACAGGATCACCCGCCCGGCGAGCAGCATGGAGAACGCCACGCCCAGAACACGCGCCGTATGGAGCTGCCAGTTTTCCGACGGCAGGTGATCGTAATAGATATCGCTGAGCAGCAGCACTTTCACGCTGCGGACCAGAAGATCGAAAACCGGAATCGGGCGGTCCGCCTCCAGACACGGCGCGGTTCCCGGCTGCGGGCAGCCGAAAACCAGCCACCCCCACAGCGCCAGACCGAAGGCGGAAAGGCCGCACACCCACAGAAACAGATCGATGACCGGCGACTTGAAGACGCCCCGTTTCGGAGGCTCCAGCGTATGGGCCGAGTGTTGCGCCTGAGACATGGCCCCATCCCCTCCTGCGGCGCGGCCAGCCCCGGACCCCGCATCCGCCCCAGCCTTGCGCGAGCGGCAGGCGCCAGACAAGGCTACAAACCACGAAAACCCCATGCTAACAGGTGCATCTGTGGTGAGGGACGGTGGTTATGGCGCGGGCGTCGGGTAAAACTTCCCGGAATCTCCGGATGGTCCCGCTGGGCGAACCCGGCCCGCGATTCCGGCCCGACCAGGATTATTTTTCCGTCTCGCTGGTGGCGATCCACCTGCCCGGCAGCTTTCTGAACATGACGCGCTTCGCCCCGGTGGTCTGGTCCTCGGTCCGCTATTTCAGCCATGACGGCGAGAAGACGCTGGTGGGCATGTATCCCCGCACCGAGGCGCAAAGCCCGGACTTCGCGCGCAAGGACCGGATCGAGGTGCAGAACCTCCAGCTCACGCCCCGCATCGTGGCGCGCGAGGAGCTGACGGTCGGCTTCACGCTCGGCCAGATGAAGGAAAAGGACTATCTCGGCGGCGCGCTGAAATTCGTTACCGAACTGGCGAACTCGCCCGCCGCCGCCTTCATCAGCCAGATCGCTCCGGCGATCGGCATGGTGAAGGGGACGGTGCAGACGGCGGAGCGCGTGCTGGAATCCTTCCGCCAGCTCAGCGACCAGGACAAGCTGCAAGCACTGGGCGGATACAACAGCACGCTGCGCGCCCCGCTGGGCAGCGGGCTGGTGGCGTTCGTCGATGACCGCGAAGACGTGAAGGCGCTGCGCTTCGACGAGGCCCAGGGCGTTCTCCTCAACGGCGGCAATCCGGTGAAGACGCCTCATGCCGTGCTGCGCCTTGTGTGCGACCCGGGGCGGCCGGACTGGATGATGCTCCCCGATCTCAATCAGGCATGGGGCAAGATCCGCGAGGCGGCGCTGGCGGGCGGCGACGTGCGGCAGGCGCTGGAGTATTTCCGCATCACCGCCGTGACCTCGCCCGACCTGACGCGTTTCGATGCGGACCGGCTCGCGGAGGCCGCGCAACAGAAATTCGCGCCGGTCCTCTCGGGCGAGGAAAGCGCGGTGTTCGACGATCCCGGCGACATGGCGGAATCCCTCACTTTCTTCCTCAACGCCGGTTCCGGCGCCGAGAGCGCCACGCTGACCACCGGCGGCGCGCGCGCGGCCGCGGCGGCGGTGACGCCCGCCCTGTTCGACCGCTGCCTTGAGATTGTGCTGGAGCATGAGGGCGGGTTCGTCGATCACCCCAACGATCCCGGCGGCGCCACCAATCGCGGCGTGACGCAGCAAACCTACGACGCTTATCGCAAGAAAAAAGGCCTGCCCAAGCGCACCGTGAAGGAGCTTGAGGACACGGAGTGCGGCGAAATCTATTTCCAGGGCTTCTGGCGCCCGGCGAAATGCATGGAGCTTCCCAACGATGCGCTGGCGCTGCTGACATTCGACTCGGCGGTGAACCACGGGCCGCGTCAGGCGCTGAAGCTGCTGCAACAGGCGGCGGGAATGCCGGACGGCCAGTGCGATGGCCTGTGGGGCGCCAACACGCGCACGCGGGTCATCACGGCGGCGGCGAATGCGCAGGCTCTGGCCGAAGCCTTCCTGCTGAAGCGCGAACGGCTCTATCGCCGCATCGTCGAGGCCAATCCCAGGCTGGGCGCATTCCTGCGCGGCTGGATGAACCGTATCGTATCGCTGCGCGAGACGGTGCAGCCCATGCTGGCCGGCGCCCCGCCTGCGGGCGACACGGAGGGCGCGCTCTATTCCATGGACGGCGCCCGCACGCCGCTGGCCACCGCCGACCCGGATTTCACGGACTGGACGCCGGACGTGATCGGCACGGCCAGCGATCCTGTTCTGGTTGAACCATAGGGGGAGCAAAACCATGTCCACACTTCCCCCCCCTGTCGCCATGACCCCTGCCGGGGACATCGAGCGCGCGCGGCTGCAACAGGACATCGACGCGATCCTGCCCGCGCTGTGGAAGTTCGACGCCAGCGAGACGCTGTCGGCGATGTTGAAGATGATCGCCCGCGCCCGCGCCATGGGCGCCGATGGCCTCGCCACGCTGAAGACGTTCGCAGGACGGCTGCGTGAGAACCGCGCCTTCGACGATCTCTACATCCTGTGCTCCGAAATGCGCGACGCGGGTGTCACCGATCTCGACGTGCGGCGCTGGGAGATACAGGCGCTGATCGAACTGGGCGTGCATGAGCGCGCGCTGGACCTTGCGCGCGGCATGATCGCACCCGGACCAACAACGGCCGCCGGACAGGACGGTTATTCCGCGATCGGCCGCATCTACAAGCAGATGTATGTCGACGCCTATGGCAAGGGCCAGGAAGAGCCCGCAACCATGGCGCTCTATCTGGAACGCTCGCTGGCGGCGTACCTGCATGTGTGGCGGGCGGAGCGATCGGAAAACACGATCTACTACGGCGTGAACGGCGCAGCCGTCGCCTTCCGCGCCATCGCCGACAAGGTGACGCCCGACGACCCCGGCGCGCGTGCGCTGGCCGAGGATGTGCTGGCGGTCGCCAGCTCGATCGCCAACCCGCTGATCTGGACATGCGCCACAAAGGGCGAGGCGCTGGTTGCGCTGGGCCGGTATGCAGAGGCCGCGCACGCCTACGCCGCCTTCGCCCTGTCGCCGGAGGTGAGCCTGTTCCAGCTGAAGGCGTCGCTGCGCCAGCTTGAGGAAGTCTGGCGGATCAGCGGGGACGACGCGGAGCGCGGCGCGCCCGTGCGCCTCCTGAAAGCGGTCATCCTCAGCAAGCTTGAAGGTGCGGGCCGCGCCGATGTGGCGCCGCAAACGGCGCAGGTTTCCATCTCGCCCCGCGAAGCCCGGATGATCGAGCGCGAGTTCGCGTCGAGCGGGGATGCGCCGGACGGCGACCCCAAAGGGTTCGAGCAGGTGTTCTCCGTGAACGCGCCGCTGGCCCTGAAAGTGATCCAGAACGCCATGTCGCGCGCGCGGGCCGTATGCCGCATCCACGCCAACATGGGCGGGCGGGATACGCCGTTCGCCTCCGCCTTCGCCATTCGCGGCGACCTGCTGCACAAGGCATGGGGCCCCGATCCGGTGATCGTGACCAACAACCACGTCATCGCCTCACGCCCCAACAAGAGCACGCAGCGGTTCGAGTTCTGCGATGCGGTGTTCATCGACTCCGAGACGAACGAGATGGCGCGCGTCGGTTTCAGCGGCATCCTGTGGGAGTCGGATCAGGACGCGCACGACATCACCATCCTGAAACCTGCCGCCCCGCTGCCCGCACAGGCGCGGCCGCTGAACGAGGTGACGGCCTGCCCCCTGCCGCCCCGCGCGGTGGACGATCACGGCATCGGCCGCGTCTATATCATCGGCTTCCCCGCCGCCGGCGAGCTGAGCTTTTCCTTCGCCGACAACATCCTGCTCGACCATGACGGGCCGGAAGCGGTGGACATTCATGCGGACTCAGGCGGTCTGAAACGGATTGTCGGCGTGCAGCCGGAGCCTGTGCGCCTGCACTACAAGACGCCGACGCTGGGCGGAAACTCGGGCAGCCCCGTGTTCGACCACAACACCTTCGCCCTGATCGGCGTCCACCATCGCGGCCTGCCCGACTTCCAGAAGCTGAACAATCGCGAAGGCCGTTACGCCTGCAACGAAGGCATCTGGATCGAAAGCATCCGCGCCGCCATCGGCGAGAGCGCGGCGGAAGACGAACAGGAATCCGCAACCGCAGGCGCCGCACAGGCAAAGCGCTGGCGGTCCACGCGCGCGCTGATCGGCGCGGCGGCGGCGATATCGCCTGCGGGCGCCATCATTGCGGCGCGGCTGGCAGGCGGCGCAATTGTGGATGCCGGCCCGCGCATCTTCCCCGGCGCGCTGGGCAAGGCGAGCGCGGGCGCATCACAGGTCGCGGCGCAGATCCTGAAAACCGGCAAGGCCAGCGACGCCGAGATCGTCGCCGTCGGCAATGAGAGCATTATCGGCCTCGACGACCGCACGCGGATTTTCGACACGGCGCTGTCGCCGTGGCGGATGATCTGCGCGATCCGTTGCTGGTGGGGTTCGCGGCTGGCGGTGGGCACGGGCGCACTGGTGGGGCCGGATATCCTGCTCACCGCCGGGCATGTGGTGTTCCCGAAAAACCTGCGCACCCTTCCCGACCGTGTGGAGATCATCCCCGCGCTGAACGGCGCCGAGCGGCCCTATGGACAATTCGAGGCTGAGAAGATTTCCGTTCATCCCGGCTGGCAGGCGTCCTTCGGCCTGACCAGCGATGTCGCGGCGATCCACCTGCCCTCGTCCGTGGGCCAGCAGCTTGGCTGGTTCGGCATGGCGACGCGGCAGGAAGCGGAGCTGCGCTCGCAATGGGCGCACATCACCGGCTATCCCGGCGAGAAGATGGACCAGCCGGTCGATCCCGCAACGGGCAAGCCCACGGCTCCGGTGCAGGCCTCCCAGCTCTGGCACCACGCGGCGCCGGTCCTCAACGTGCAGAACAAGCGCGTCTTCTACGCCGCCGACACAACGCCGGGACAGTCGGGCGCGCCCATCTATGTGCTCGACCCCGCCATCTCTCCGACGCCGGTGGTTGTGGGCGTGCACGCCTATGGCAAGGCGTCGACGCCCGTGGCCATCGGCAACGCCAACTCCGGCGCGTGGATCGATGCCGAACTGTTCGATCTGATCGCCGCATGGCGCAAGGCGGGCGGCGAATGACCGTTAAGCGGAAGGCGCGGCCACGCAAGCCAAATGACAAGGCTGGCGACAAGCAGGCGCTGGCGATCGCCCGCGTGATGCATGAATCCGTTCGCGCGTGGCAGGCCGCCCATGGACAGGACGCCGCTCCCGTATGGTCCCGCGCGCCCGCATGGATGAAGCGTGCGTCGCTGGAGGCTGTGGAATGGCGGCTGGCCAACCCACGTGCTTCAGTGGAGGCGCAGCACGAGCAATGGCTATCGGAGAAGCTCGCCGCCGGGTGGAAGCGCGGGCGCATCAAGAGCGGGACGAAGAAGACGCATCCGCTGATGGTGCCTTATGACGATCTGCCGGATGTGGAGAAACGCAAGGACGCGCTGGTCGCGGCGGTTATTCTGGCGCTGGGGAAGTAATCCCCATCCCGCCCTCGCGTCCGCCGGACCATGAGCGCTCGGGCTTACCCCTTCGCCGTCATCCCCGCGATCTCGTCCGCCGCGAAGCCCAGTTCGCCCAGCACTTCCGCCGTGTGCTCGCCCAGAGCCGGCGGGTCCATGCGGATGTTTGCGGGCGATGCGCCGAAATTCACCGGATGCTCCAGCGCGATATAGGGGAAGCCCGCCGGATGCTGGCGCTCATGGATGAAGCCGGTCGCCCGCATGTGCGGGTCCTGGAGCACTTCCGGCAGCGTGGCGCAACGGGCCGCAGGAATATCCGCCGCGTTGAGAAGCGCCAGCCATTCATCCGTCGTCTTGGTCGCCGCGACTTCCCCCACCAGACCATACAGCGCGCCGATGTTCGCGGTGCGCGCGTTGTACGTCGAGAAGCGCGGGTCCTGCGTCATCACTTCGGGACGCCCGCCAAGTTCAAAGAAGGTTTTCCACTGCCGGTCGTCATACGGCATGATGCCGATATAGCCGTCCTTCGTCGGATACGGCATCCGGTTGGGCGAGGACGAGCGCGTATAGGCCATCTGCGCCATCGGCGGCACGAAGGTCGCGCCATAAAGATTCTCGACCAGATTGAAAGCGGTGAACGCTTCCAGCATAGGCGCCTCGATGAACTGCCCCTGCCCCGTCCGGCCCTTGTGGAACAGGCCGGCGATCACGGCATAAGCCGCATGAAGACCGCTCACCTTGTCGGCCATCAGCGCGGGCATGTATTTCGGCGCGCCGCCCTCGCGGATGGCGAACAGATCGGCCACGCCCGACCCCGCCTGGATCAGATCGTCATAGGCCGGCTTTCCCGCATACGGGCCGCTCGCACCATAGCCCGCGCAGTGAACATAGATCGTGTCATCGCGCAGCTTCTTCACATCCTCATACCCGAAGCCGAGCCGCTTCAGCCCGTCCATGCGGACATTGGTGAAGAACACTTCGGATTTCGCGGCGAGGCGGCGCATCGCTTCCTTGCCGCCCTCGGATTTCAGGTCGAGCAGGATGGAGCGCTTGTTGCGGTTGCAGCCCATGAAGATCGCGCCCATCCCCTCGGCCGGGGCGGGGCCGGCATGGCGCATGATATCGCCCGCGCCGTTCTCCACCTTGATGACGTCCGCGCCCATATCGCCCAGCAACTGGGTGGCGTAGGGCCCAAGAACCACCGTCGACAGATCGAGGATGGTGACGCCCGCGAGGGGGCCGGTGGCGGCTGGCGTGGTCAAGGACATGCTCCCGTATATGCGGCGCTGCGGGCCGCCCGGTCCTGCCTATCCATGCGGCGCGGGCGAGCGCAAGGCCATGGCCGCTGCGACACGGCGACGTGATCGCCGAAAGACGTTATACCCTGAAATCGCGAGGCTTTTACGTCGCGGCCCGCAGACTTGCGTTTTACGCTCTTTAAAACCATTCTAAGACGGAGCGTTTCAGGTACCCTTGCCCCATGTCTCTTACCACGCGTCTTCAGTCAGCCGGTCTGCGCGCCACACCCAAGCGGATGGCGATTGGCGGGCTGTTGTTTGACGGCTGCGACCGCCATGTGACGGCGGACGACGTGGCCGCCATGGCCCGCAAGGCCGGGGTGCGCGTGTCGCTGGCCACTGTTTACAACACGCTGAACCAGTTCGTGTCGGCCGGCCTGATGAAACGCATCACGCTGGATACGGACCGCACCTATTTCGACACCAACGTGTCGGATCACCACCACCTCTTCTTTGAGGAAGGCGGCAAGCTGCACGACATTCCCGGCGACAGCGTCCGCGTGGAAGGCCTGCCCCCCATCCCCGCCGGATCGAAAGTCCGCTCGGTGGAAGTCATCGTCCGCATGACCGGCGACGGGAAAAACTAGCCCGCCCGGAGGACCGCCGAAGGGCCGTCTTTCCTTCAGCGCACGCCCTCCGCTGAACGCTCCCGAACGCCCCAACCGCGCCCAACGCCTTGTCTCCGCCCGCAAATAAAAATTCCGCCGGAAATTCCATCCTGCGGATGCCTCCCCCGTCGCATCCTGCCCCGCATGAGATACGAGACGGAGACATATCGGGCCCACACCCCGCGCCAGCGCGCGGCGCTCCCGCGTCTGTGGGAGAATGTGAAATCCGTGTTCGCCGGCTTCCTCGAACTCCTGCCGCACCGCGAGATACAGGCCGCGCAGATCGCCGCCGGCCGCGAGCCCACGCCCGTCCGCCTCCCGCGCGAAGAACGCGAAGGCCTGCGCGAGATGCTTCATCTGGTCGAGCAGCAGGTGCGCGCGCACATCATCGTCCAGGCGCTCACCTTCCTGATGATGACGCCCAAAGGACAGGCGATGCTGCGCGCCGCACCGCGCTTCATGCCTTTGCAACCCCGGCCGCGCCGCTCCACCATCATTCCACACCCCGGCCGGCATACGATCGCGCAGCGCTGGCGCGGCGAACCCGGACGGCGGCGCCCCGAACCTCAATCAGAACCTCAACCGGAACCTCTGGCCGAACCACAAGCCGCATCATCCGCGCCAAAGCGTCCACGCAAACCCACGCTCGACGTGCTCGAAGCGATGCTGCGCGAAGGCGGCGCGATGACCATCAAGCCGCAGGCGTCCGCCGCAACGCCGGCCCCGCGCGTATCATCCAGACCCGCGGATCACGGCCCCGCACGCACCGGCTGCACGTTCGAGCAGCGCGCCGAAATCCGCATCAAGGCGCTGCAACGCGCCTTCGACGACACCGCCGCACTCGTGCGCCGCACGGCGCGCCGCCTCGTGAAACTCGCCGCCGAACGCCTGGCCGCCCTGCGCATCGCCGGCTGGCGCCTCCCGCGCATCGACGCCGCCAACACCGATCTCACAGACCTCGCCGAAGCCTTCGCCAACACCTGCCGCGCCTACGTCGCGCACCTCGAACCGGGATAGCCGCCCCACATCGCCATTCCCCGCCTCGCTGACCCCATCAGCGAGGCCGCACCCGTTTGCGCAAGGACGGCCGCGGGGTTCACCTCCCAAACCCACTTTCTTGTTTTTACTGATTTTTTTATCGTCACCCTTCCGCCCGCCCGTTTTTTAGAATTTTTCTAATTTCGCGTTGTCTCCCGATTGGAACGGTTCTAATGTGAGCTAACGCCGGGCTCCGGACGCGGCTTTTGCCCGCCCGCCGGAAGCAGTTGGCCGCGAGAAACGTCACAGCAAACGAAGGAACAGACATGGCCGACGGAAACGACAGCAAGTGTCCCGTGCCGCATTCGCGCGGCCGGACCAATCGCGATTGGTGGC
>CAZJZQ010000026.1:0-31707 GCA_964550535.1 uncultured Rhizobium sp. | reverse complement strand
GGAGAACGCGCCCAAGCCCGTTGAAGTCTATTCGCGGGAGGACCTTGAAAATCAGGGCTCGTTGTCCGTTACCGACTTCATCAGGTCGCTCACCATTTCGGGTTACTCGGCAGGCCAGAACCGTGCGGCGGATCCCGGCACCGCCGGCTTCGGCAATATCGACCTTCGCGGCCAGGGCTTCAACGGCACGACCGTGCTGATGAACGGCCGCAACCTCGCCACGACCAATGGCGGCGCGGGCGCCGACATCAACACCATCCCGATGGAAGCGCTTCAGGCCGTCGAGGTTCTGAAAGACGGCGCCTCCTCAACCTATGGCGCGGGCGCCGTGGGCGGGGTCGTCAACTTCCGCACCCGTCGCGACATCGATTCACCTGTCCTCACCCTTGAGCGCACGATGTACGATGGCTCCGAGGGCGGCTGGAAAGCTGACCTGATCACGGGTTGGGTCGGCGACGCCTCCAACATCATGATCTCGCTTTCCCATATGGAAGAAGCTGGAATGCTGGGCGCCAAGCGCGACTGGTCGGACCAGCCCTACAACGTCAACCCCGGCAACTGGCTGACACTTGGGAACAATCCGGGCCGCTGGCTGCCGGTTTCGACGGCCGGTGGAGGGTTCTACGGCACCGGCATCGGCGTGGGCGCGTCCAGGATGGACGTGCGCCCCGGCATGGAAGCCTCGGATTGCGCCGCGCTCGGCACGCCGTTCTATGCCTCGCTGCGCGAGGGTGATCCGCTGACGACGGCGACGGCGACCGGAACGACTTACGGGAAGTGCGTTCTGCCGCGCGCGCGTTTCGAGGACCTGATCAACAAGAAAGAGCAGAGCCGGATCTACGCCGAATTCAACGCGGACATGACCGACACGATGGAGTTCCACGCGGACATCCTCTACTCGATCCGCGAAGAAGACGCCCGCAACATCGGCAGCAACCCGGTCTATTCGCCGATCGGCGCCACATCGGCCGGCGTCAGCCCCGCACACGCAGCGTACTGCGCTGGCGTAGCCTGCAACTATGTTGTTCCGTTCGACGTGCGTCTGTATGAGGAAGGCGGCGCCTATACCGGCACGACCGTCCGCAACCCGTTCGCCGACGATTTCCTGGCCCGGACCGGCCTGCCCGCAACAACCACGGCGGCCTACAACTCCACCGCGTGGCAGCCCTTCGCGGCCGCGCCCAACCCGCTGTTCGACGACGGATACCGTCACCAGATCACCGAGCGTGAACGCTATGCGATCAACATTGGGGTGAAGGGCGAACTGACCGAGGAAGGCTTCCTGGGCAATCTGCTCAAGGGTATCGGTTATGATTACGCGTTGCAGCTGAACCAGTACACGGAGTCGTTCTACAACCCGGGCATCATCGCGTCGCGTCTGCAAAACGCCCTGCTCGGCTATGGCGGTCCGAACTGCAACGCCATCGACCACGTCGCCACAGCTTACCCCCCGCTGCCGCTTCGCAGCGACTTTGCTGCGGGAACGGCCGGTACTGTCGCCTACTACAACGCGGTGGCCGCCGCCCACGGCGCCTTCAACCGCACGGTCGGCATCCAGTCGGACACCGCTCCGGGAACAAATGGCTGCGAATTCTTCAACCCCTTCGCCAGCTCGTTCCAGTACAGCGTGCTCGGCGGTCTCAACCCGCAATACGGAGGCGTCGGCGCGCCGCTTGGCGCGGCGGCTGACAGCTGGGAAAACTCGCGTGAGCTCATCGACTGGATGACTCACCCCCGCAAACTTGAAAACGTCCGCCAGTCGGCGACGTTCGACGCCCTCTGGTCCGGCGAACTTCCGCAAAACCTGGAACTGCCGGGCGGACCGGTGGGCTGGGCCCTCGGCTATCAATGGCGTCAGACCGAGTTCCGCGCCACACCGATCGCCGAGGACGACATCATGGAGCAACTGCTCACGCAGGCTTGCCCCTATCCGGACCCGGCCGTGGAGACATCGCATGGCGGTGACTTCCAGAGCTTCGGTCAATTTGGCTGCACCTCGGGCAGCGCCTATCCGGGACCCGGCGCTTTCTTCTCGGCGCTTGAACCGCCGCGTGAACCGGGCAACAGCTCGGCCTATGGCGTGTCCTACTTCGGCGAGATTCAGCTGCCGATCCTGGACAACCTCAACGCGAACGCCTCGTTCCGCCGCGAGGAGTACAATGGCGGCGACGTCACCGGAAACATCTACAGTATCGCGGCCAAGTATGACATCACGGACGATCTCTATGTCCGCATGTCCTACGGCACGAACTTCCGCGCGGAGAACATCCTCAATCTGGAACCGGGCTTCTCGGAAATCATCGGTCAGTCGACTTTCACGATTGCTGAATCGGCTGCCGAGGCTGGCGACGGGTTGCAGAACGTTGCACCGATCCGTCGCACGATCGCGGGCAATCTGAAGCCCGAGGAAAGCACCACGATGAACATCGGCATCGGTTATGATGTCCGGTTCGGTGACTCGTCGCGCTTCCTGGCGAAAGCGGATTTCTTCCGCATCGATCGTGAAGGTCAGCTTGCGACCACGAACTCGTCCAGAATCATCCGGGATGTGTTCGGCGAAGACGGCATCGACGTTCCTCCTGGCGGTTCACCGCTGGAAGCGCTCGTTGATTGCTCTGCGCCGCTCGCCCAGTTCCTGACTTTCAGGACCGGGCCGTGCGTCCAGGGAACGACGACCGCCTTCGATATCTCGGAAATCCAGACCTACTATCTGAATGGTCCGGGCTTCCTGACCGAAGGCGTGGACATCGAATTCGATTATTCCCAGACCATGTTCAAGGGACGGTTCGGCGCGAACCTGAAAATCACGCACAACACGAAGTATGAGTCCACGGACTTCGACGTGAACGGCGTGTTGTTCGAGGCGGGCTCCGATCGCCTCGGATATTCCAACTCTTCGCGGACGGGCGCGTATCCGTTCTTCGATACGAAGGCCAACGCGTCGCTGCGCTGGGCGAACAGGCAACACCGCCTGAACCTGCGGGCCAACTACGTGTCCGGCATCACGCCCGACTCGGCTCTTGGCCTCAGCAACCTCACGTCGATCGGTACCTTCTGCTCGACGCTTCCCACGCCTTGCGGGACCGGCAACCCTGCCACGACCCTCTACAGCGACTTCGCGCAGAAGCCGAAAGACTATCTCGATTTCGACTTCACCTACATCTACCAGGCGCCATTCTGGGATGGTCTCGAACTGTCCGCCGCCGTGCTGAACATCACCGACGAAGACCCGATGCTGTCGCAGAACACGCAAGGTTACTACGAGGGCATGTTCAACCCGCGCGGCCGTCAGCTGAAGCTGACCGCCAAGAAAGCATTCTAGGGGGGACCTCCCAGGCCTCCTAGATGTGCCGAAGCCCTTGGCTGAACGTCAGTAAGTCAAGGCAAATCCTCCCCAAGGGCGACCCTTCCCGGGTCGCCCTTTTTTTTCTGACGCTTCAGTCGCATGGCGTGAGCATCCGGGCGGGCGTACCGGGGCAATACCGCAACACTCATCATGGCTGAGTTGGCCGTGAGGTATTGCGCTTCGTCTGTGAACTCAGGGGCAGCCAACGGCGC
Organism: uncultured Rhizobium sp.; assembly: GCA_964550535.1. Lineage (GTDB taxonomy): Bacteria > Pseudomonadota > Alphaproteobacteria > Caulobacterales > Hyphomonadaceae > UBA7672. Next base: position 28,149 of record CAZJZQ010000026.1, on the reverse strand, counting down.
GGATGGCGCGAATTGACCGCGGGGACGCGGGACATCCCGCATTCCCCATACGGGCCACGAACGACAGCAACCCAAGCGCATCATTGTGGCCTGAACGAGAGACTGCGGCCCCGCCACCTTCGCGTCTTTGTGGATCTTCGCGCCTTGGTGTTTCTCTTCAACACCGGCAGCAAAGGCAAACACCAAGGCGCGAAGTCCCACAAAGGCACAAAGCGCGGTTGTCCCGTCGGAGCGTGGCGATGGCAGATGGTTCGACGGACGGCGTTATGCGTCCGCTCACCTTGAGCCGCTGATGACGTCAGCTATTGCAGCTCGCCGCCAGCGGCGTCTCGAGGTCAAAGTACGAACTGCAATGCTCAGCCTGCCAGACCGCGTTATCGGCCCTCCACCAGCTCCAGCCGCAGATAGTCGTAGATCACGCCGTCATTCACCGATCCCGCCGGCGCGGTAATCGTGATGACATTATCGCCGGCCTTCAACAGCGACGCATCGAACTCTGTATCGACCAGTTTCCAGATCCCGTTGATCTGGTGCCGCTTCATCGATCCGTCATCACGGCCAAAACTGATCCGGCCTTGCGGCACGCCATTCACCGCATAGTCGAGCACCGGCCGGGAACCTGTACCATTGACAGCGATCCGCAGCATCGCCTTGCCGGATGGCCGCTCGTTCATGCTGAAGCGAACCGTGCGCGGCGCATCCTTGCCCTGCCCCGCCACTCCACGGAATGGAAGGATCTCCGCGTCCGGATCCTCGCCATGCGGCATATGGGTGTAGTGCCAATCCTTTCGCGTGTCGGACTTGCCGACGGTGAAGTCGATCCCGTCAGGAAACATCTGCATGAACCGCAGAGGCTGGCCGGGCACAAAAAATTTGTCATACCCCGCGAACTCGGAGGAATTCTTGTCCGGCACGCCAATCTCCCATACCTGCCGGCCATAGCGCTGCGGCTTCCAGGTCAGCGACCCAAGGTCCGTCTCTCCGCCGGCGCCGACCTTCACGCTGGATTTGCTGAACTCGCCCAGCACGCCGTCGGCATAGGCATGCAGCGTATATTCTCCGGCCGGAACGCCGGAGATGGTGAAGCGCCCGCTGCTATCCGTCACGCGCGTCCAGAACTGATAGTCCTTGCCTGAATTCTGCCAGGTGATCGTCCGCGGCCCCGTAGGCTCATCAAGCTCATACGGCGTGCGAGTGAGACCGACATAGAGATCCCCCACAAACGTATTTCCCGTGGGGGCAAGCGCATCATCTAGAACGATGCGCCCCTTCGCATCCGAGCGTTCGTCAGGCGCGGCATAACCCGGCGCTTTCACCCAGGCATAGGGCCATGCCGCTTCTTCCTTGCGTAGCCGCGCCCTGGCGTCATCCCACATCACCTCGGACGATGCGCCCTCGTTGACATACATCACATAGGGGCCAACGACACGCCGCCAGTGTTCACCCTTGTCGACCGAAATGTTGGCCCCGCCATTGTGGCTGCTGCGCCAATAGCTGAGAATGATCGGCGATGTGCCGTGCGCAAGGAACTCCGCCTTCGTGGGGCCGCCGCTGAGATACTCGGCCGAAGGCACAAGCATGAACCAGCCGAGCTTCTCGTCCGGCGCCGTCCAGCCATAGGCCCGGTTCTCCCACTGGCGCGACACGTAAACATACTTGTCCGTGCCTTCATCAAACAATGGATACTTCCCGCTACGCCAGTCATCGACATGAATGTGCGTGAACATCGGCGCCAGCTTGCCGGCGATACGAGCCTCAGCGAAATCGCCTGCCTCATACTCCGGGGGATGCTCGAACGCCGTGTAGGTATAGACCGCGCTGTCGCCGCGCGCGATCGAGTAGCGGATGTCGATATCGACAGGCAGATCGCCCTCCGGCGGCGTGCCGGGGCCGTGCCCCATCAGATTGCCGCCGGAAATTCCCTTGATCGAAACCTCCGCCCGCTCGCCGCCCGTAGCGTCCGGATCAATCGTGATGCTTGTCACGATCTCCTTCGCGCCAATCACGTCATGCGACCAGTAAACGAAAGGCTGGCCCGAAGGTTTGCCGAGCGTCTCCACACCCTTGTAGTTGATCGACAGCATGTTGCCGCTTTTCTTCGACACGCCGACCGTAAGAACGCCATTCGACAGGAAGAACGCGTCCGCAGTCTCGCGCACGCTCACCCCTTCCTCCCGCACCGCACTGTTCTCAAGGCCGCGGCCGTCCGCATCAGCAGACGCCGTCTGGCCTTCCGGCTGTTCGTGCGCACAGGCGGCGGCAAACGCCGCCGCCGCAAGCATGACCGGAATACGCATGTGTCTATTCCCTGTTCTGAGCATCAACGCTGCGGCTTGCCGAAATGCAGATCGAGGAAATCCGCGATGGCGACGAAGTCAGGCGGCAAAGTCGTATGACCGCCCTTGTGGAGCAGAAAGCTCATGTCGCCGAAAGCCGCCTTGTCCGGCTCCGGATAGGATTTGCTCGCCAGCGACTTGCCGTACAGTTTCCATACCTTCTCGGCGGCTTCAGCGGAGACCCACTCGCCCTTCGGATCGGACCAGGTGTCCTCCGTGCCGACGATCTGCAGCACCGGGCGCGGCGCCACCATGGCCAGCAGGAAATGCCCATCGACCGGAAGCTCGTCGACCTTGAACGCGAAGTCCTGGTACCGCGGCGCATACCAGTAATCGTAGCGCGCCGGATTGGTGAGATCGGCGACTGTCTCGCCATAGTCACGACGGCTGATCGCCGCTCCGCCCTCTCCCGAAAGCCACGGAATGACGGCGGCAAACCGCTTGTCCTGCGCCGCCGCCCACAGCGTGCCCTTGCCCAGACGCGACACGCCCGCGAGCGCGACCTTGTCGCCCTGTACCGAGGGCTCTGTTTGCAGATAGTCCATCACCCGGCTGAGGCCCCACGCCCACCCGCCAATCGCGCCCCACTCGTTCGGCGCACGCGTCTCCGGTTTGGGGCCGAACAGAACCGGCACGCCATATGCGTTGCCATGATCGAAGTCCGGATAGATGTCGCCGTAATAGACGGTCGCGACCCCGTATCCGCGATCGACAAACGATTTTGCGTCGAAGGCGCCAACGCGCGTCGCCTCACGATCCGGCACGGGAGCCTTCAGCGCAGCGCTCCACGCCATTCCTTCATCAACACCGGGAGCGTCAGTGATCATGATGTTCGGAATGAAGCTGAGGTACAGCAGCGTTGGAACAGGTCCGGTGGATTTAGACGGTGTATGCAGCATCACCCGGATGACCGGCCCGCCGGCATGATCCGGAAATCTGATACGAACCTGTGTCCGCTTCGCCGCTCCATCCATCGCCGGAACGTCACGCTCGACAACCTCTACGGAGGTTCTGATGTCGCCTGCCGGCGTGACGCCCTGCTGATACTCCGCCAGCAGCTTCATGATCTCCGGGCGGCGTTTCGCTTCCCAGTCCGCCGCGGTGGCGACTGCCTGTCCGTTCTGCAATTTCAGCAGATCAGGCAGGGTATAGTCACCGGCCTTCGCCTCATCGACATTCGTCGGAGGTTGCGAGTCCCACCGCCGCTCATTTTTCCACTCGGCATAGCGCTTGAAAACGCCCGTGCCGGAATTGTTGTACCAGGCATAGCCCGCGCGACGCTCGCGCTCGATGTCCGCCATCGCGTAACGCACGACAGCATCACGGCCGACGAAGATCGGCTTGCCCGTCTCAATTTCGTAGAACCGCGCCCATACGGGCGGGGCCGCCGCGTCCTGACGCACCACGCGGTCCGGAGCTTCGCCCGGGATATTTTCCACCCGGATCCCGTTGATCTGGTTGTCGCGATACCACTGAACGCCGGCTTCGATGGAAGCGATCACCTCGGGCGACGGCTTGGGAATGCCCATCAGCATATGCAGCACGCTGGCGCTCTCACCACCCGAAATCGCCACGGGCTCGAATGCACGGGCGGAGCGCGGCGCATAAGTCACTTCATCCGCCTGCTGCGGCCATGCGGTCAGCTTCCCGCCAGCGCGGATCTGGCTCTTCAGCACAAAGTCGACGCCCTTCTCGTGAGCTTCACGCGCGCGCTTCTCGTTGTCCCGCCCGACCAGATCGAAGTCCGCCGACGTATAGACCTCACGCAACAACGTCATCAGGTCCGGCATCATATCGTCATTGTAGGTGGCGTGCCGTGTGTAGTCGTCGCGCACCGGATAGGAGTGCGGCCACCCGCCCGATGGGTATTGCGCGCCTATAATGAAGTCGAGCCCACGCACGACAGCAGTCTTATAACGCTCGTCCTTGGTTGCGCGATAGCCGCGCGCGAGGAACCGCATCTCATTGACGGTGGCCTTGATCATCGCGCCACGAACGCCCCAGGGGCCCGCCTGCGCAGGATCGCCTGTGTTGCGCTCGCGCGTTGTATTCATCAGCGGCCATCCGCCGTTCTCCGCCTGCCATGACAGGATATTCTCGGCGACGCCCTTGCCTTCCTCGCTCAGATAAAAGGAGTCCGGCTTCTTCGATATCTCAGCCCACCATTGCGTCGGGCGATTGGGGTTGGCGGCGCGGGCGGCCGCTGCGGTTTGCAGTTCGGAATCGGCCCGTTGGGCGGCTGCACCATTTGAATTGCCTGCGCATGCCCCCGCCAGCGCACTGATCACCAGCAGCGACACGGCGCCAAGTTTTCCTGATTTCAAGGTCGTCTCCTCTTGAGTCTGTATTCTGCGGCACGTTCCCTGGTATTGCGGGCTAGCGAAGCCGAATGGTCTTGTTTTCGGGGCCTGCGCGTCCGGCATAGGCCAGCGTCATGCGATCACCCTTGAGCCGCGCGCCTTCCAGAACGCGCGCCTCCTCGGCAACGATTTCGGTGAGTGGCAGGGCGAAGTTCGAACTATCCATCGCGACCAGACGCCTGTTCTTTGCGCCCTGCGTGGTCACGAAATACAGCGTGTCGCCCTGCGATCCGGCGAACTGCCATGAATCGTTCATGGTACGGATCGCCTTGAACGGCCCCGGATGCGCCTGCGTGCGGTCGATCAGCACGATCTCCGACCGGCCATTACCGTTGACCGAAGCATTGATCACAACCCACCGGCCATCGTCGCTTGTCTCCGCGTAATGAATCACGCCGCCCCGATCTGAGGCATAGACGCGCCTGTCATCGAGCCGGTCGTCGCCGAGCGCGTGGAAGAAAACCTCCTGCGCCGTGTTGAAACGCTGCACTTCGGGATCGGGCGACGGGTCGCGGTATCTGGAATAGTAGAACCCCGAACCGTCAGTCGCCCATGCGAGCGACGAATTCTTCATCCATCTGATCTCGTCCGCCAGCCGCCGGCCGGCCGCCACGTCCCACACATGGACCTTGCGCCATGCGTCTTTCCCCGGCCCCTCGGCGACGGCGTAGGCGATCAGCGCGCCGTCCGGCGATGGACGCCATTCCGCCAGCACGCCGCCTTCCAGTGCGGCGGCTCCGATAACCTCTCGTTTCGATTTCCCCTGCGGCTGCACAAAAATCGCGCGCTGGCCGGCGGCGTTCGCCTGCTCGAATATGCGGACGCCCCGCGCCTCGAACGTCAGCAGACCCAGCCTTGTATCATCAATCGCGGTACGAACCTCATAAGTCGTCTCGACTGGCTTCGGCGGCGCCGCGCCAAGGCGCAGACGTTGCGGAAACTCCGGGGGCGGTGGTGGATTCGCACCGGATTCGTCCAACTCCAGCCGCACATAGTCATAGACCAGCGCGTTGTTCATCGGCCCCGCAGGGACGGTCAGCGTAATGACATTCTCGCGCTTCTTCAGCAGGCTCGCATCAAACGGCATCCAGGTCTCGAACCAGCGTCCATACATCTGGTGTCGGGACAGCGATGAGTCAGATGGAGCCAGCGGAACCGCGCCCGCCGCCTTGCCATTGACCATGACCTCAAGCGACGTGGCCGAACTGGTCGTCAGGGCGAACCGCAGCACGGCCGTCCCCTCCACCGCCTTGTTCATGTCGAACACGATGCGATACGGCGACGCCGCTCCATCGCCGATCACGCCCGAAAAAGCGCGGATCTCATAGCTCGTATCCTTCTTCGCGGCCGGACCGTGCGCAAAGAACCAGTCCGTGCCAGGATCGGATTTACCGGGCCTGAATGTCACCCCTGCCGGAAATAGATCGGGATATTTCAGCTGAACGCCCGGCTCAAAATACCGCTCGCCTTCGCGGAATTCCTTGCCGCTGCGATCTGCAATTCCCACATCCCACAACTGGCGGCCAAAGCGAACAGGGGTCCAGTCGAGAGCGCCCAGATCGAGCGCACCGCCTGTGTCACCGACAACGATGTCGGCTTTCACATACTCGCCCAGCACGCCATCCGCGTAGGCGTACAGTGTATAGCGCCCCGGCGAGACATTCGGGATCGTAAACTTTCCTGACGGATCGGAACTGCGCGACCAGAACTGATAGTATTTCCCGTCATTCTGCCATTCCAGCGTCCGCTCACCGCCGCCAGCCGCAGGCACTGCGTACGGCGCCTTGCTGAGCCCGACGGTCAGCACGCCGGAATATTTTCTACCGGACGCGCCCGCATCCTTCAGAACCAGTTGACCTGTCACATCACTCCGCTTCGCAGGCGGAGCGTAGCCGGCCACATCAACCCAAGCATACGGCCACTTCGCTTCTTCGCGCGCCAGCTGCGCCTTGGCGTCCGCGATCATGCCGTCATGGCTCTCGCCTTCATTCACGTAAAACATGAAGGGCCCGATCACCTTGGTCCAATGCTCGCCTTCAGACACGGTGACGTTGGCGCCGTAATAGTGGCTGCTTTTCCAGTAATTCAGCACCGTCGGACGCCCGTGCGCCAGAAACTCCGCCTTGGTCGGACCGCCGCTGAGATACTCCGCTGAAGGGTTGAGAAGGAACCACCCCATGTTCCGCGTTGAACTGGTCCAGCCATACGCGCGCTCATCCGCCTGCAGCGCGGTATAGACATACTTATCGACCCCCTCGTTCATCAGCGGAAATTTTCCGCTGCGCGCATCATCGACATGGATGTTGTCAAAGAACTTCGACAACTCCACCGCGATCCGCGCCTCGGCCATCACGCCGCCGGGGTATTCAGGCCGGTGCTCAAACGCGGTGTAAGTGTAAACGCCGCGGTCGCCACGGCCCAGCGCCCAGCGAATATCAATATCCAGCGCGATGTCGCCATCGACCGGTGTTCCGGGCCCGTGCCCCATCTTGCGGCCGCCCGAAACGCCCTTGATCGAAACCTCCGCCCGCTCTCCGCCATTCGCGGCCGGATCGATTGAAATACGCGGGATCAGGTCAACGCCGCCCGTCACATCGTGCGACCAGTAGGCGCCTGAATGTCCGCCGCTGTCCGGGGTTATCGTCTCGACACCCTTGTAAGACAACGACAACAGATCGGCGCTGCGCTTCGACACCACAGCTGTCACCACGCCATTACTCAGCGTGAACGTCTCACCATCGTCAGTCACCGCAACCGCCGCCGGCGAAAGCTGCGCGTGCGCCGTTTGCACCTGAACGAGCCCGGCCAGCAGAGAAAAAAGTCCAGCCGCCAGCATCCGGCGCGCGGCGTTCTGCATTTTCATCGTTTTTCCCGCCGTCATCATGTGCTGAGGTCCAGCGCTTCCAGGGTGAGATCCGATGGCCGTGTGTGGCCGCTCAACGCGATGGCCGTGCGCAATTCGCTGCCGATGATACGCAGGACATCGCTGACACCCTGCCCTCCGCGCGCCGCCAGACCATAAACCCAGGCGCGCCCCAGCAGAACGCCTTTCGCGCCCATCGCCAGCGCACGCGCAACATCGAGGCCGCTGCGTACGCCGCCATCCATGAGCACCGCCGTCCTGTCGCCAACCGCCTCGGCGATTGCAGGCAACGCCGAAATCGACGAGCGCGCGCCATCAAGCTGGCGCCCGCCATGATTGGAGACGACAACACCATCCGCGCCGCAATCAACCGCCTGTCGCGCATCGTCAGCCGCCATCACACCCTTGACGACAAGCGGGCCATCCCATGCGGCGCGGATCTGCTCCAGATCCTTCCATGTAACCGATGCATCGAAGTTCGCCGCCATCCAGGCCCAGAACTCTTCCACACCCGCAGATCTGCCAAGCACGCTGGAAACGTGCCCCAGCGTGTGGGGCCTTCCGCAAACGCCGACATCCCATGACCAGCCGGGCCGCGCGCACGCCTGCGTCATCCGCATTATCTGACGTTGCATACGGCCGCCCGCAGACAGGCCGGATCTCATGTCACGATAGCGTGTGCCCGGTACGGCCATGTCCACAGTCAGGAACAACGCCGTCGCGCCAGCCGCCTTGGCGCGAGCCAGCATATCCCAGACGAATTTACGATCCTTCACGACATAAAGCTGGAACCAGAACGGCGCTCCGCTTCCCGCCGCCACTTCCTCGCACGTGCAGGCCGAAACGGTCGACAGGGTGAAGGGAATGTTCGCGCGGTGCGCCGCTCGCGCCGCCTGTACTTCTCCCCGGCGCGCCATCAGGCCGGCAAGCCCCACCGGCGCAAGCGCAACCGGCATGGAGTAGTTGCGCCCCAGCAACTCCGTGTCCAGCGAAAGCCCGGAAACATCGCGCAACACCCTCTGCTTCATGCGCAGGCGCGCGAGATCAGCTATATTCGCGCGAAGCGTGGTTTCACTGAAAGCTCCGCCATCGACATACTCGAACAGGAACCGCGGCAACCGGCGGCGGGCCGCCGCCCTGTAATCTTCGATGTTGGCGAGGATCATCGCAGCGCTCCGCCCGCCAGACGCCGCCATACAGATCGATAGGCCGTCAGATCAATCGGCAGCGGCTCGACGCGCACCAGGGGAGATGGCGGCGGAAGATCAGGATTGACCAGCCTCAGCGCGCCATAGGCCACGCCGTCTTCCAGATCCGACAGATATATATTCATGCCGGGCAGCAGCGCGGCGAGCGCTCGCACGAAGATGGTGTCCCGCGCAAACCTTCCCTCGATGACGAGATTCTCCCGTGGTTGCAGAAGCTCCACCATCGCTTCCGTCATCAGCGCCAGATAGAGGCCCGTCGCGACACGGCGCGAGAAGGGGTGTTCCGGGATATTGCCGGACCATACGCCCAGCCCGGCCGGAAACGGCCCTACCCCCATAATTACTGGCGGCGTCGCCATGCCCTCGCCGGCAACCAACTCCGCCGCAAGGGCCAGCAGCGCGCGCTCATCGGGCGGCGCGCCCTCCACGGAATTTTCGCAGAGCATTTCGGCCTCGCGCCCGCCCATAAATCGCGCGGATGGAACTGGCCGCCCCTCCAAGTCGACATTCAGCAGACAATCCCGCTTCGCATTCAGGCTAGATATGTTGAACGACGAAGCTTCGGCCATCGCCCGCATGGCGACAAACCATGTGCCCGTTGACAGGACAGTGACGTCAGAGCCGTGCAGCGCGCGATAACCGCGCACGCCATGCAGCGCCGCATTGCTGTCATGCAGCCCGCAAAGCACCACGCAATCCGATGGCAATGTCGTGCGCTGGCGCCACTCCTCCGAGATCATTCCAAGCCTGTCGGCCGCCCGCCGCAACGGCGCCATGCGATCCGCCCACCCCCGCTGCTCCGCAAGATCGCTGTAGCGGCCTTCACCTGGCCGCCAGAGATCGGAATGGCACCCAAGACTGGACACTTCGACCGCCGCGACGCCCGACAATACCCAGGCCCAGTACTGCGGCCAGGTCACGATCCGGGCGTCGCCCGGCAAAGCGCCTTCGCCGAGCGCCTCCAGACGATGAAGCTGCCGGCCAAGATTGAGCCCCAGCGGCAGCGCAGGCGATCCGGTCGCGCCAAATGGATCACGCTTCGCATCATACGCATCATCCGGCCCGCAACCCGCGTCCTCATAGTCGAGAGGGCTCCGGTGCAAACGGCCGTCTGCAATGATCGCCGCCGCCGCGCCATGGCCACAGGGCACGACATACCCGACGTCCGCCATCGTTGAAAATTCTGACAGGGCTGTGGCCAGCCAAGGGGTGATCCCCGGTACATCCAGTTCCATATATTGATCGCCGCGCACGACCGTATTGGCGCGCACGCGCTGCGCCAGACGCACCCCGTCCGCCGCCCACAAGCTCACCTTGGTGTTTGTCTTCCCGACGTCGAGAATGACGATGGCCCGGCCGCCCACGGTGTTTCCCCTGCTCATTTTTGATCGAAGATTATCGAATATGATTGCTTGACGCCAGCCCAAAGGTTAGAAAACCGCCATGATGACCACAGCTATCCCTTTTGCCATTCCCCGTAACCGCTGGAACGCGGCCGACACAGCCAGGCTGGATGGCCCCGGGCTGCTGCTCCATCGTTCGAACCTGCTCGGCGGGGATTTGACGATCACAAATTTCGGCGGCGGCAACACATCCGCGAAACTCGCCGCGCGGGATCCGCTCACCGGCGAAGACACGGCGGTCCTGTGGGTGAAAGGCTCCGGCGGCGACCTTGGGTCCATGAAGCTCGACGGCTTCGCGACGCTCTACCAGGACAAGCTGCTGCGGCTGGAAAAGCTCTATGGCGGCGTCGAGCGCGAAGATGAGATGGTGGGATATCTTCCGCACTGCACTTTCAACCTCAATCCGCGCGCGGCCTCGATCGATACGCCGTTGCATGCCTACCTGCCGTTTATCCATATCGACCACGTTCACCCGGACGCTGTGATTGCTCTCGCGGCGGCGAAGGACGGCGAACGCCTGACTCGCGATATCTACGGTGGTGAAGTTGGCTGGCTGGCCTGGAAACGGCCGGGCTTCGATCTTGGCCTGCGGCTGCGTGACTACGTCGCCACCAATCCGGGCGCCCGGGGCGTCGTGCTGGCGGGCCATGGCCTGATCTGTTGGGGCGACTCGTCCAAGGCGTGCTACGATAACACGATTGATCTGGTCGCTCGCGCCGCGAACCACCTCAACACCAGACTGGAACACGGCCCCGCCTTTGGCGGCCAATCAGTCGCGCCGCTTCCGGCCAGCGAGCGCCGGCGCGCCGCCGCCCGGCTGGCGCCGCGTCTTCGTGGCCTGATGTCAAAGGCGGAACCGAAGGCGGCGCATTTCGCCGACGATGCCGAAACGATCGAATTTGTATGCTCTGCCGACATGGCGCGCCTTGCGGCTCTTGGCACCTCATGCCCCGACCACTTCCTTCGCACCAAGATCGCGCCGCTGGTCCTCGATCCCGCACAAATTGACGACGACGCCTACCTCGCCACCGCGCTTGAGGACTATCGCGCGCGATACGCCGCCTACTACCAGCGTCACGCAGGTCCCGCCGATCCGAAGATCAGGGACGCCAACCCCGTGATCGTGCTCATTCCCGGTATCGGCCGGTTCGCGTTTGCGCGGGACAAAGTGACAGCACGCCTTGCCTCGGAGTTCTTTGGCAACGCCATCAACGTGATGCGCGGCGCTGAAACTGCCGGCGGCTATCTGGGGCTCGATGAGGCCGAAGCCTTCGCAATCGAGTATTGGGCGCTGGAAGAAGCCAAGCTACAGCGCATGCCGAAGCCCAAACCTCTGGAGGGCAGGATTGCACTGGTGACCGGCGCGGGCGGCGGAATAGGCAGCGCAGCCGCACGGGCGCTGTTGTCCGACGGCGCCTGTGTCGTGCTGGCGGACATGAACCCTGAGACTCTCGGACGCGTGCACGCCGAAACTGCCGCGGCTTTTGGCAAAGACCGCGTGCGCGCAGCGATATGCGACGTTACGGACGAGGCGCAGGTACAGGCCGCATTCGATCTGGCGGCGGTTGAGTTCGGCGGCCTCGATATCCTGATCGCCAACGCTGGCCTCGCCTCGTCGGCGCCGATCGAACTTACCACCATGGAGCTCTGGCGTCAGAACTACGGCGTTCTGGCCGATGGTTATTTCTTGACAGCCCGCGCCGCCTGGCCCCTGCTCAAGCAGCAGGGGGGCGCTGTCGTGTTTATCGGATCAAAGAACGCCATCGCCGCGCCATTGGCGGCATCGGCTTACGCCTCGGCGAAAGCAGCTTCCCTTCATCTGGCCCGCTGCCTTGCGCTGGAGGGAGCGGCCCATGCCATACGGGTGAACGTCGTGAATCCGGACGCCGTTCTGCGCGGCTCGAAGATATGGGACGGCAACTGGCGCAATGAACGCGCGCGCGCCTATGGCGTCAATCCCGGCGAAGCGCTTGAGCAGCTCTACCGCGAACGCAGCCTCCTGAAGCGCGACGTCCTGCCCGAGGACATCGCGGCCGCGTGTCTCTTCCTCGTTTCGGATGCGTCAGCAAAATCGACGGGGAATATCCTCAACGTCGACGCTGGAAACGCCATGGCCTTCACGCGATAACGGAACAGAATACTACGCGCACGGAGAAAGCCATGGCTGCGCTGGAATTGCCAGTTTCCCCCGATCTCGTGGCGGAACATAACCGCCGCCTTCGCGAAGCCGTCGAAGACGACTATGACGCGCTTGAGCGAAAGCTGGCGCGGCGGGGAATCTCCGCCCGTGAGGTCACGGAGAAGGTTTCGGCGTTTGAAGTCGCCCTGCCCACCTGGGGCTCGGGAACCGGCGGCACGCGGTTCGCGAAATTTCCGATCCCCGGCGAACCGACGAATATTTTCGAGAAACTGGAAGACTGCGCAGTCGTCAACCAACTCACACGCGCAACACCACGCGTTTCACCCCACTTCCCATGGGACAAGATCGCCACACCTTCCGACCTGAAGGCGAGAGCCAGCGCGCTTGGTCTCGGGTTCGACGCCGTGAACTCGAATACGTTTCAGGATCAGCCCGGACAGCGGCACAGCTACAAGTACGGCAGCATTACACACACTGACGAAGCCGTTCGCAGTCAGGCGGTCGAACACAATATTGAATGCATCGGACTTGGCCGCCTGCTCGGATCACGCGCCCTCACCGTATGGATTGGCGATGGGACAAACTTTCCAGGCCAGCAGGACCTGGCCCGCCAGTTCGACAGGTATCTCGACAGTCTGGCGCAAATCTACGGGGCGCTGCCCGAAGACTGGACCCTGTTGCTGGAACACAAGCTGTACGAACCCGCCTTCTACTCCACTGTGCTGTCGGACTGGGGTTCGAGCATTCTCGCGGCGCAGGAGACCGGCGACAGGACGAAATGCCTTGTCGATCTCGGACACCATGCTCCGAATGTGAATATCGAACAGATCGTGGCCCGCCTCGACCGCTTCGGGAAGCTCGGCGGGTTCCATTTCAACGACAGCAAGTATGGCGACGACGATCTCGACTCGGGGGCCATCAACCCCCACCAGCTATTCCTCGTGTTCAACGAACTGGTCGAAGGGGAACGCCGCAACCCTTCGGCGTTCTCCCCTGCCTATATGATCGACCAGTCTCATAACGTAACCGACCCGATCGAAAGCATGTTGAGCAGCACAGAGGCGATCATGGGCGCTTACGCACGCGCGCTGGTTGTCGACCGTGAGGAACTCGCTGATGCGCAAAAGGCGAACGATGTGATGCGCGCCTTCCGCGCGCTGCGCACCGCCTATGAGTGTGATGTCAGCCCGATCCTCGCCAAAGCCCGTATCGACCGCCACGGCGCTGCCGATCCGGTCGAGGCCTACCGGCAATCAGGCTGGCGCCCCCGCAAGGCGCAAGAGCGGAAAGCCGCAACAGGCTCAGCGGGGATCGTCTGATTGACGGCGGGCATGCCTTCGCGTATGCGCCCCGACGCTACGCAGGAGAGCGACCGCATGCACGCGGCTGAACGGGAACAGCTGATTCTCAAGCTCATCCGCACCAGCGGTTTCGTTTCGTTTCGTGATCTCGACAAGAAAGTCGGGGCCTCGCCGGCCACCCTGCGCCGCGACCTGGGCCGCATGGAGGGTGAAGGCCTCATCACCCGCGTCCATGGCGGAGCGCGGCTGAACGACAGTCCGGCCGAAGAAACCGCACACCTTCTTGGCTCGCCTTTCCAGGAGAATATCAAGCGAAACGCCGAGGCGAAGGCGGCCATCGGGCGCGCCGCCGCCAAACTCTGCCTGCACGGCGAATCCGTGATCATTGATGGCGGGTCCACGACGCTTCAGATGTGCGCCCACCTGGACAAGCTCGATCTGCAAGTCCTGACGAACTCGCTTCACATTGTCAGCGCGCTCCTGCCTCAACGCCGCACGCGTATCAGCCTGCCCGCTGGAACCGTGTTCCGCGAACAGAACATCGTTCTTAGCCCCCATCAGGACGACGGAGCAGCCCACCACCACGCATCGAAGATGTTCCTTGGCGCCGCCTCTGTCGGCGCGTCGGGTCTGATGCAGGCTGACGCCCTTTTGCTACAGGCCGAAGGCCGGTTGATGGATCTGGCGGAGGAACTGATCCTTCTGGTGGACAGCAGCAAGTTCACCGCGCCAGCCGGCAATGTTCTGTGCGCGCTCAGCGACATTGATGTGGTCGTCACGGATCGCGGCATTGGCGCCAACCATCGCCGAATGCTGAAGGATGCCGGCGTGAAGGTCGTCATCGCCGACTAGGCTGCGTCGCGCGACCTACTCCATGTGAAACACCTCATCCAGAGGCGCCGACACGGGCCGGTTGTCTGGGTGCGATTGCATTATATCAGCCATATATGCCCACCACCGCTGCATCACCGGCTTCAAAGGCAGATCGTCGAAATAATGGTTTGCATCGAGCTTCAACACGCCGAACAGTGTAAGGGTGCGCTTATCCAGAAAGATCGAATAATCGGATACGCCCGCCGCCTTCAGTTCGGCGGTCAATTCCGGCCATATCTCATCATGGCGGCGGCGATACTCGGCCTCCTGCCCCGGATTCAGCTGCATCGCGAAAGCAAGTCTCTTCATCACCCTTACTCGGCCAGGGGCGCAACGGGAACGGGGGCAGGTTCTGCGCGTCTCGCGACTTCGACGGCATAGACATGTCGTTTTCCGTGCATGTTGCCGTTGAAGACAATCCATTTCCCATCAGGCGTGAATGTCGCATTTGGCTCAAGCCGGTAGTCATGCCGCCGCATATCGACCAGCTTCTCTGATCGCAGAATGCCCGGAACG
This sequence comes from uncultured Rhizobium sp., assembly GCA_964550535.1. Classification (GTDB taxonomy): domain Bacteria; phylum Pseudomonadota; class Alphaproteobacteria; order Caulobacterales; family Hyphomonadaceae; genus UBA7672. The sequence goes on along the minus strand of CAZJZQ010000026.1, from coordinate 13,149 downwards.
ATCAGTTCGTCGGCGTTCGGCGCGTGTATGCCCGCGACATCCGGAATGACTTCAGGCCGGAATAGGTAGATCCATTTTCCATCCGGCGCATGCGCCACCATCTCCGCATCGCCGCCGTCTCCCAGGAACAGGGAACCGTCCGGAGAAATATTGAAATGCACGGACCATTCGTCCCGTTCCAGATGAAGCCAGGTGCGTTTGCCCGTGTCGAGATTGTACGCCGACAGCCAGAACTTTTGTCCACGCGGCGTCTGCAAGTCATACCAGATGGTGCGGCCGTCAGGTGAAAAAAACTCGTGCCCCGCAATCTCCATGTTCATCGTGCGCGTGTGAATTTTCGTAAGTTCCGAGCCGTCAGTCCGCATCGTCCAGATACGATCGACCTTGTGCCACGGCCCTTCGTGACAGAACATGATGAGCCCAGGATCAGTGGGTGAGAACTGGATGTGGTTCAGCCAATCAGTCGCTACACGCACGACTTTCCGTTCACCGGTACGCAGATCAATCGTGAAGATTTCCATCGGCGTCCGCGCCTCAAGACGCTCATCCAACCGAACCTCGCGCGTCTCGGCGAAAGTGAGCTGCTTCCCGTCAGGGCCAACCGCGTGGGGATAGCCGGGCGCGCTGGATGACGGCGCCGGAGCAAGCTCGACCTGCCCCAGCAGCAGCGTCTCATCCGCATTGATCGAGCCGATCATGCCCTTGTCCAGAACGGTGACACGACGGGACGCCAGCGTATCCGGATCGAGGACAAGATATTCGCGCCCGCCGCCGTCCAAAGGTTTCGAATAATAGACGGACCGCGTCTTTCGCCCTGTGAACAGCAGCCTTGCGCTGGCGTCTTCGAGCAGAATGCGAGTTTCGCGCGACGGGATATTCACCATCACGATCCGTCCGGGCGCCGTCATCACCAACTCACCACCGTCCACAAGGTAGCTGTTCTGATGGAAGTACAGGCTGCCGCCGCCTTCGTCGCCGCTCAGCTGGACGATACGATGGCCCGTAGCCGGATCGATCCAGTCTCGCGGCGCTTCAACAGCACTTGCTTGCGCCGCTTGAGATGAAGTCGCCTGCTGACAACTTGCGCCCGCCAGAAGTCCGCACGTGATCACAATGGCAATCGCCATACGCCTGAGTGTCATGTGCGTCTCCGGTCCCTGCTGTTCAGTCCTGCGGCCGCGTGGCCGTGGATGGCGCCGGTTGCACGGCAGTGATAGCGCCGCCCCACAACCTGTCGTATCGCCATCCGGTGAGATCTTCGACGATCGCCTGGCTCTGCGGCGATGACGGCGTCCGGAGACCCGCGCGAAACCGGTCAACCTCGTGAACCAGAATCTCATGTGTCCTTGCGTTGAGACGGAAGCGCCAAGCCATCACCAATCCCAACAGCATGATGACGATGGGTACGCCGGTGAGTACGAAGACGAGCGTGTCCAGCGCCTGATCCGTCTGCTGTATGGCGCCGGGCACATAACCGCCGGCGTCAATCACATATCCGGTCGCTACCAATGCAGCCGACTGCGTCACCTTTCGCACCAGCGTCATCACGCCCGCGAAGATGCCCTCACGACGCTCTCCAGTGACAGCCTCGTCGATATCCGGAAGGTAGTTATAGACCGACCAAGGCACATAGTTCAGCGTTCCGCGTCCCAACCCGGCCAGAACGAGCGGCGCAAACAGCCAGAACATCACCGTCGGCGTTATTCCTGCCGCGCCTGAAAACACCGCACCGAAAAAATCCTCCTGCACAGCCGTCACGGTCTGCGCAAATGAGGCAGGGTTGACGACATAGAAAGCGGCGTACGCGACACATGCCAGGATGAAGGATCCAATTCCGATCTGATAAGCGCGCACAGGTCCCGCGCGCATGACCAGCTGGATCGCAAACATCACCGAGATGAACTGGAACACATACATGACGGTCATCAGCTGCGCGATGATTTGCGTAGCCCCCAGCATCACCGACGCGACAAACAGCGGGAACGCCGCGTTGAAGACGTCTTGTGAGATATAGCCGCCCAGATAGATGCTGAGATGTTGCCTGAAAGCCCGCAACCTTAGCGTCGAGAACAGGTCACGGATCATCCGCACCGGGATGAGGAGGCCTTGCAGCAGGTTCAATGGCTCCGGCCTGATCGCCAGCTCGTCCTCCGTGTAGGGCCGCTCCCAGGTGAACAGAACGACGATCAGCACCACCAGCGAGAAGACCCCTCCGAAGATCGCCCCCATCACGAGGAAGGTCGTTGCAGAGTCCTGGCCGCCCAGAAGAGCGATAATCGGGATCGGCAGATAGGATGCGAGAATCGCTGACGCCTGCGCCACCAGAATCCGCGCGCCCGCGAATTTCGCTTTTTCGCGATAGTCTTTCGTCATCTCCGCGGCGAGCGTCTCCCACGGGATCAGCACAGACGCGTAAACAATCTCGAAGAAGATGAAAACCAGCAGATAATAGACGAAACCCTGCCCCGTCACCCACAACAGGGCGAAGCTCGGCAACAGCGGAATCGCCGCGAGCAGAAAAACCTTCCGCCGCCCGATATGCCGCCCGATCCAGGTATGGCGGAGCTTATCGGAAACGTACCCGATCAACGGGCATGATATCGCATCGACCAGGCGTGGCAGACCAAGAATGAGACCGGCTTCCACCGCCGACAGCCCGCAGAACGTGGTCAGAAAGTACAGCAACCAGCCGGATATGACCGCCATGGCGCCCGCGCCAAGCATGTCGCCCGAGCCCCATGCCCAGTAGTTCAACTGGGTCGGCTTCCGCATTCCGGAAGGCTGCGTCATCTCCTTACCTCCACGATCAAACGAGCCTGCGCCGGTATTCACCGAGCGCGAGGATCGCCATCGACTGGCCATAAGGCATCGAGGTGAGAGGAATGTCCTTGTAACCCTGGATCGTATCGAAGACAGGCGTTCCGAATGACACTTGCTGAAGTTCGCCATCGGCGCTGATGTTGGCTATCACGCCGAGGATCGCCTTCACCGCCATGTCCTCATAGGACGCATCGATATACCCCTTGCGGACAGCCTTCATCACTCCATAAGCAAATCCAGCCGTAGCGGACGCTTCCAGATACGATGTTTCATCCGGAATGATTGTTCGCCACAGGCCGCTTTCATGCTGGTGTGCGGCCAACGCCTTGATCTGCGCTTCCAGCGTTTCGATCAGATAGTCGCGCAATGCATCGCCGGGCGGCAGTTCGAGCAGCTCGATAAACTCCGGGATGGCCATGGTGACCCAGCAGTTTCCGCGCGCCCAGAGCGCGTTGGCGAAATTGTGCCGGCCTAGAAAGGTCCACCCGTGAAACCACAACCCGCTGGCGCGGTCGTAGAGATACTTGATGTGAACGAGAAACTGCTTCTTCGCTTCCTCGATATAATGCGGCCGGTTGAATACGAGGCCAATTTTGGCCAGCGGCAACACACTCATCATCAGCGTATCGTCCCACAATTGCTGCGGGTTCTCGCTGTTATAGACGATATGCTGGAAGCCTCCCTCCTCGGTACGCGGGATGCCGTCCATCAGCCACTCGGCCCACTCGTCGAGATAAGGCGGCCACGTTGCGTCGCCGAGCCGCTCGTAGAGATAGGCCAGCGTCAGGAACGGGGCGACGGTGTTGATGTTCTTGGTTGTCTGACCTTCAGAAAACCGGTCACGAAACCATCCCAGCATGATGTCGAGAGTCGCCTTGTCGCCGGTCTGCTCGAAATGCTGGTACAGGCCATAGAGGCCGATGCCATGCGTCCACTCCCACCCTGCCCAGCCTTTCGTGTCGATCACGCGGCCATCTTCGAGGCGCAGCAGAAACTGGCCCGTCGTATCCTTGATATTGACCAGGTTATGCGTGAGCCGGGCGATGGCGTCGTCCACTGTTGCGAGGTCGATAGGGTTGTGCGCCGCCACTTGCAAGCACCTCCTTCAGGCTGCGGTTTCAGGAAAGCCCTGCCGCGCCATCCAGGCGAGCATGAGACCGGGGAAAGACGAGAGCGGCGATCCGGGCGCGAACCCGGCCCCCATATTGTGTCCGCCCTTTTCAAGAATATGCATTTCGGCCGGAACGCCTGCCGCGCGCAGAGCCGAAAACAGCATCAGACTGTTGGCAGGCGAAACAACCCGGTCATCACCTGCATGCACCAGGAACATGGGAGGCGTATCCGGCACGACCAGTTGTTCAGCCGATCGCATCGACAGTTCATGCGTATCCCGCACGCCGCCAAACAGATTCTGACGCGATGGACGATGCGCGAACGGATCAGTCATCGTGACCACCGGGCAACCGAGACATGCGAAATCCGGACGCGCCGAGATTTCCGTCAGGCCCGAACCATCAGGCGCCATCTCCCGCGCATGGGCCGTCGCCAGGAACGACGCCATGTGTCCTCCGGCGGAGAACCCCATCACGCCAACCTTCCCGGCGTGCACGCCGAACTCCTGCGCGCGCGACCGGATGATGCGCATGCCGCGCTGTGCATCCTGCAACACCACATCCGGTCCCGCCTCCCACCCGGCGTGTGGAAGGCGATAGCGCATGTCGAACACGGTGAACCCGCGCTTTGCAAAATAGGCTGGAACACCTGCCCCACGTCCGACCAACTGATACCCGCCGCCCTGAAAAAGCAGGATTGCAGCGCCGTTCGGCCGTTCGGGCCGGAACAGGAAGATGCCAGGGTTCGCCACATGATAGGCGTCGTCGGGCTTTACCAACTTGGGCGCATGCCCCGGCGGACCGTCTGGCCAGATGTAGAAGTCCGGCTCGGCAAGCTGCGCGCCAGGCCGCTCAGGCGCTCCCGCGCACCCACCGGCAGATGCTATACCCGCAGCAGCAAGACCGGCGATGACATCGCGCCGCGCGAGCCTCATGCAGCTTCTCCCCGGTCCAGATCAATCCGCGTCGCCAGCCACTCCAGGACAAGCGCAGGATAAGCCGACAGAGCCGTGTCCGGCCGGAAGCCCTGGGACATCAGATGCCCGCCCTCGCCGAAGACATGAAGCTGCGCGGGAACCTTGGCGGCACGCAACGCCGCAAACATCGCCAAACTGTTGCCAACGGGCACGACAGGATCATCCGCGGCATGCACGAGAAGCGCCGGTGGCGTATCCGCCGTCACGCGCCGCTCCGCCGAATGCCGCTCCAGATCAGCCATGGCAGGCGCCGCACCGAGCAGTTGCCGCCGGGATGCGTTGTGCGCTCCATCCCCCAGCATGGTGATGACCGGACACATCAGCAGCGCGAAATCCGGGCGCGCCGAGGCCGCGGATACCTGCGCCTCCAACGCTTCGTCAAACCGCGTCGCCAGCGAAGCGGCGACATGCCCGCCGGCGGAAAATCCAGCAACACCCACCGCTCCCGTGACGCCGAACTCTCCAGCGCGGGCGCGGATCACGCGCATCGCCTGCTGCGCATCCTGCAACGGTGCGTCAGGTCCTGCGGCCCAACCTTGCGCGGGCAAGCGATACAGAAGATCGAAGACGGTAAACCCTTGTGCCGCAAACCATTGCGGAATTAACGGAACCCGGCCGACACGTTCGTATCCGCCGCCCTGACACAACAACACCGCATGACCATTCGGCCGTTCGGGCCGGTAGATCGCAAAGCCGGGTATCGCAACGGAGGTCGCATTTGCGCCGCCGTCATCGCGCGGGGTTACGGTGTGCGCGGGCAAGGGGGCCGGCGCGCCTGGCGCCTGCCCCGGCCAGATGGGATCGTCAGTCACCATCTGTCAGATGCGCTCCAAGCTCCGGAATCTTCTGGCGCAACCCGTCCGCCACCATCGCGGAGAACAGGTCGGCTCCCCGCGCGCCCAGATGCACATGGTCCCATTTCGATCTCGGTTCACGCGTGTCGGCCCGCACCGTGTCACCCTGCCGCGCCGCTGCCCGCACCTCGGGCGGCGGATCTTCCGGCGCCAGCAATGCCGCTTGCGACGGCCCCATCGCCTCCACCGCCGCGCGGCTCTGTGTGTAGAGGTCGATGAGAATGACGTCCTTGTCCGCAGCGATCCGGCTCGTGATATCGGCCCAGGGCTTCAGACCGGGCTTCAGCGTCCAATCACTGAACCATCTGTCCGTCACCGGCGTGATTAGCACGGGTACGCCGCCCGCCGCGTGCACCTCATCGACATAGGCGCGCATATTGGCTTCGTATTCGGGCAGCTCGGTATGGCGCGCCGGAATGCTGGACCCATCATTGTGCCCAAGTTGGATCAGAACGAAGTTTCGTTCCTCTCCAGCGGGTTCGGCCAACGCCGCGATCAGGCGCCCCCAATATCCGTCCACTCGATAGCTTTTCGAGCTGCGGCCGCCCACGCCCCTGTTGGAACAGCTTACGTCAGCACTAAATCGCGCGCACAACGCAGCGCCGTATCCGCTATTCGCCTGCATGGTCGAATCGCCGGCGAGGAAGACGCGATACTTCGGCGCGGGCGTCTGCGCATAGGCAGAACCGCTGATGAATGCGCACAACAACAGTGCAAGACCCACATGCGGTTTCGTCATGAAACTTCTCCGGTCTGTGTTCGGGACCACTTCATGAGGCAGGGAAGAACAAAGCCAGTTCGGGAATTCCCGCCCTGACTTCGCCCGCCACCATGCTCGCGAAAAATTCGGCGCCGGCCGGGCCCAGATGCGTGTAGTCGAAATAGGCACGCGGAGGCTCGCCCGGATTGGGCTTCGGCGCGTCGATCGTTGTCCCTGTTCGCTCCGCCGCGTCGATGACCTCCTGAGGCGCCGGCGCCTGAGCAAACTCCATCGCCCTGACTGGCCCCAGCGTCTGGACCGCGAAAGTGCTGTCGCTCGCAAGATCAAGAAGCGGCGCGCCGGCCTGAGCCGCCGCCTGGCGCGCGGCGGCCGCCCATGGTGAAAGCTTGTCGTCGAGCATTCCGTTTCGGAATTGCCGGCGCGTCAAAGGCGTTATCACAACCGGATACGCGCCCGCTGCCCGGACATCATCGACATAGCCGCGCAGGTTCGGGATGAATTCGGTGGCGAGATCGCTCGACCGTGAGCCCTTGCCCGGTTGATCGTTGTGGCCGAACTGCACAAAGACATAGGTGCGAGACCAGTCGCCCTGATCCGCCAGGATCGTCTGCACCTCGGCCCAAGATCCTTCTTCGCGATAACTTTTGGTGCTTCGTCCGCCCTTCGCCTTGTTGATGCAGGTCACATCCGGACTGGCGCTTGCGCAGAATGCATCTCCCCAACCGCTTTTCGGAGCGGTGGTGGAGTCGCCAACAAGAATGACGCGCACAGTTTCCAATCGGACCTGATCTTCGGCGCGCGGCTCAACCGGCGCGCCGGCCCCACATCCTGCCAGGACAAGCAGCGCTGGAATCGGCAATAACCGCTTTGTCACGGCGCCAGGCATGCAACCCGCCAGAGCGCCCGCCTTCTTCCCGCAACTGCGCATCATGACATCCACCCGCCCAGCACCTGATTGAGAGAGAAAGAGGCCGCCTCCGCCGCCGTCAATTGCCAGCGCTGAGGTCCCGTCCCGGCGCCCGGTCCCGAATTGTTGAATTCGCGGAAGCGCGCCTTGTCCGGCGTGAACCAGAGATAGTCTCCATTCTCGTCGCGGCCGTAGGCCATCCTGTCCCAGCCGGCCGGGTCGATATGATCGTCCATCCAGCAATTCAGGAAAACCGCCTGCCCAACAGCCGTGCCGGTGTTGCGCCATGGCCGGCCCAACGCGATAGAACCCGCTTTGAGCCCCTCGTCCTTGAGAAGACGGCACCTGTCGAAGACCAGACCGTAAGGGTTGTCGCTTAGCGTGCTGGGCGCGGTGATGTAGCCTTGGCGCGCGGAGGACATGTCCGGCCGCCCACGCGTTACGATCTCGCACTGATCGAAGAAAGCCGTTCCTGCTCCGAAGATGAAGTCGACCGCGCCTTCGATGCGGCAATTCCGGAACAGTGATCGTCCCGCGTTGGGCAGAAGCGTATCCTGCCAACTCGATGTATCGACATCCTCGACAAGCGTACGATCCGCATCCCGCATGATCGCGAGAGCAACGGCCTGCAGCCCATTGCCCGCGGGATTATCCTGAGGGTTCGCTCGCGCCGCGACATAGTCGAAACTGTTGACGACGGACAAATTCCTCAACGCGCAACCCGGCGCCGCGATCGTGACGCTGGCGGAGCGGAAGGTTCCCCACGGCTTGCCATCCGGCGCGGGCAACCCCGCCGCGGCATCGAACCCGAGCACAGTACCCGTCCGGTCCTCTCCGATAAGATGGATGCCCGGTTTGTCGATCGTCAGCTTCTCGCGCCAGAAACCGCGACGGACGAGAATGCGATAGGGCTCCGAAGCATTCGAAGGGGCCGCGTCCAGCGCCGCTTGAACAGTCGCGTATCCGCCACGCCCAACAACGGCGTCGGCAGGCGCCGCCGGCAGCAGGCTGCATGCCGGAAGCGCGGGGATTACAACAAGCATGGCGAGATGCCGACGCGTAAGCGCTGGCTGCAACAGTTCCACCCTAATTCTCCAGCTTATGACACCGGTATCACGTTTCCCTCTTTTACAATCCAAATGGACGGCCAATCAACCCCTTCAGAGCAAAAGCTCATACACCGCAGCCAGACTGACATGAGTGGTTTCTGATGAAGGCAGATCAAGGCCGCATGGCAAGCCAGCGGCGTTCGAGATCCAGCAGCGGGGGCACGAGATCGGCGTGCGCAAGACGCCTGGGGCGGACTGCCCCGCTCGTCGTAGGCGCCGGGCTTGGCCGGTCGCCACTTCCTCAACTGGGCTACCCTCGATCCTCAGTAAGCCCCATGCCGCTGGATGTTGCCGCAGAAGAGTAAGCCCCCTTTATCGTCCTCCTTGGAGACGAAATTCGTGTCGGGTCAACACGCCGATCAATTCGCTGACATCGCTACCATCATTCGTTTGAGCTATTGATCGCGCGCAGCGTCAGCCGCTCCCTTGGAAATGCTGGATCAGGCAAGCGGCCAGCTTCTCCATTTATGACGGTTTCGCCAGTGGTTTCGATCCACGCCTCCGCGCGGGAGACGATCTGTTCTTGCGGTTCTCTCCTGTCGTTGATCCACGGTTCAGCTACAGGAGCGAAGATGTCGTGGCGACGCTCGAACGGGTGTGCGCCGAGATCGGCTATGCCAAGCCGCAAATTGAGTACGTGATCACGCACGAGCTGGCTCATCGCCTAGTACCGGATCACAGCGCTCGGTTTTGGTCCACGCTACGGCGAGCAATGCCGGACTGGCAGGCGCGGAAGGATATGCTGGAGGCGCGCGTCGGTTGATTTGCTCTGCGTGCCCGCTCTCGCAAGCATACCATGTTGTTTCTCGTGGGTCTGATCTGCGCACTTTTCCTCGGGAGACACAAACGCATCCGACACGCGGCATCTCGGCGGCAACCACCATGCGAAAGCGCTCTCTGCCATTTAAGCCGCGACTCGTACTTTCCACTTTTTTGCGAGGCCATAGAGACCTGGCGCCCGCTTAGGGCCCGAAGTCGCACCCTAAGCGAACAGCAATCGAGTCTCTGGGAGGAAACTCTGTCGCTAAGTCCCGGACAGTTGGGCTGAATTCAGAGTCTCAACGGCCATAGAGCCGGAGACCGGAAGACCCTGGCTGTGTGACGACCGGAATGCCGTCGCAGCTCTGCAAATTCCCTGCTTTCCGCTTTTTCGAAGTCCAGCGGCACCCCGTTTCGAACTCCGGTTAGCTGGAAGTGTCGGCAAAATGGGAGGTTTTCCCATCTCTGCGAGTTGCTCTGCCCGAAATCTAGCAGGGAACCGAGGCGCATTTTGCAGGGAAGACTGCAGGACCGAGCAGGGAACGTCAGCGGCGCAAGCAGGGAACTTTCTCTTTCAGCTGGCGCAGCGCTCCCGACTTGGGTCATTGGGTGGACATGCAGAGGCAATCGCGCCGATCTCAAACCGGACCGGCCTATCCGTCTTGCGTTGCCGCACAGAGGCCCGCAGCCGGATTTCCCCGGACGCCATGACCACATCGCTGCGCTCTAGCGCGACAAGGTCGCTTCCGCGCAACTTGCTATCGATCGCCATTTCAAAAAGCACGCGATCGCGTAGGTTTCCTAGGGACTTTAGATTCCGACGAACGGCTCGGACCTCCGATGGCTTTAGTGCCGGCTTTTGGCCAACCTGACGGCCCTTGTTCCACGGCCCAGGCCGTTCGCCTTTTCTGCGCCCACTCGCATCTGACCGACGTTTTCTGTCCACCATGGACAAGACACGCAATGGCGTGTCGGGCCTGAAGACAAGTCCCAATAGCCTTGAGCAGAGCTAGAGGCCCGCTGTTCGACCCATCCTGCCCGACCAACACCGCGAAAAGGTGAGTCACGGCTTCGCTACGCCTCGGCCAGCCCCAGATAGTGCAGCACCTCGCCGACGCTTATTGGGGAGCCCAGGTCGGCAAGGTCTTCATCGCTCATCTCGCCACCCTGGCCCAGCGCCCACGGGACCGCGGGATGGTTGAGTGGGAGCAATACGGAGAGCCTGTCCGCAAGGTCCGAATCCCGGTCACGCGCGCAACGCACCATCAGCAAGGCGCTCGCAAATGACACTTCCCGAACCGCTACCCAAGCCCATAGCCGACTATGTCGAGGCCAACGCACGGCTCGATCTGCACGGAATGATGCAAACCTTCGCCGCCGGCGCGGTCTTCATGGACAACGGCAAGCGCTTCGAGGGTCATGCCGAGATCCGCGCGCTCCTGAAGGAGATGGTCGTCGATCTCAAGGCGGTCTTCACCCCCGACACACTTCGCCACGAGAACGATGTGGTCGTGGTCGAAGGGCCGGCCCATGGTGACTTCCCGGGCAGTTCGATCCGCTTCACCTACCGCGTCGAACTCGACGGTGACGCCATCAAGACCGTGGATGTCACCGCATGGGGCAGAGAGATTCGAACCTTGCTGTAGTTTATGTTGCGCCGCAAAAATTCCTCATCATTTCCTGCCACTAGGAGCATCCAGCACATGTGAACCCCACTGCCGACGCGGCAGAAGCCCTTGCAAAGTCTCATGTGAGACTGCATATTGTCTTTCGTGAGACATGGAGATTGGCCGTGACCATCGTCGCTGCTGAACGCGCCGCAGAGTATCTCGGTATCGAGGTAAAGAAGACGCCGCTTGCTTGGGTCGAGGCCGTCGAGAAGGGACTTCCGGTCGCTCGGCTGGAAAGCTTCGCCAAGCGGATCGCGCCAGGCAACGCGCAGTTCAAATATCATATCGTCAAGAAGGCCACCTACGCGCGGCGGAAGGAAGCCAAGCCGGCGCGCCTATCGAAGGAGGAGAGCGAGGTGCTCCTTCGCATCGCCCAGGTGTTCGCCTTCGCCGAGGAGGTGTGGGGCGACGCCGAGGACGCGATCGCTTTCCTGTCGGCCCCCCACCCTCTGCTTGAAAGCCAAACCCCGCTCGACGTTGCGCTACGTAGCGAAGTTGGCGCTCGTCTGGTCGAGGACATCTTGGGCCGGCTCGCCTACGGCTCGGCCGCGTGACCGCGCAGATCCTCGAGCGCACAATCAGGGCCTTTCGCATTGGCGATCCCGATGGGCGCTTTTCGATTATGGATGCGACGGGCTCGACACGCTATCCGGGCCGCTGGAACACGGTGGACACGCCCCTGCTCTACTGCGCGGAGCATTATTCCACTGCTATGCTGGAGAAGCTTGTTCACGGTGGTGGGCGTATCCCGCCCAATCAGCATTTCGTCGAAATCACGATTGATGCGGGCGCATCCTACGAGGTGTTCTCGATCGCGGCACACCCGGGCTGGGATTCTGCGGTTCCAACGGTGTCGCGAACATTTGGCGCCGACTGGGTTTCGCAGAAGCGCTCATTGCTCCTGTTGGCGCCAAGCGTCGTCGCACGCATGGAGCGCGCTGTTCTCATCAATCCCGATCATCCCGATTTTCGAACGAAGGTTGGTTGGGGGCTGCACGAGCCCGTCTACTGGGACAAACGGCTGTTTGATCGACCGTAGGATTGGGCCGCGCCGTTCGCAGAACGACACGGCCCGCACGCTAGTTCGGAACACTCGAACCCAATGCCTCATCTCTCAAGAATATTGCGAGTTCATCTTTAAGATAAGCCCACCCCTTCTGTTCGATCTCGCAACCGCAGTCTTCGTCCAACAAAACGCCAATCTTCCACCGCAGCTCGGTGATCGAGGGTGATGGCATGCAAAGCAGGCGGAGCAGCATTGCATCATGATGATGGAGCGCTACTGAGGCCGCACTAGAGGCCCCTTCCGACAAAGCCTTGGCCTCTACCGCATCAGCTTCTCGACGCTGGCGACGGCCCTGCCAGCGCCGAAGCTCGCCGAGTAGCCGATCGCGTAGGACTAGGTCATCCTTCGCGTACCCTAGGATCATCTTCTCGTCCCTTAGTTCCTGTGTGTCCGTATAGCGGCGGTGGATCGGTTCAAGAACACCGTTGTTGAAGTACAGTTCGATAGCGACCTCGACGCGAAGACTTGCCGGTACCTTGATGTCGTTGAGAGCTTTTCGCGCCCGGAACTCCTTCTGCTCCGCAACATCCTGGTTTCGTATCGCCGAAAGCCATTCCGAACGCGCCTTCTCAAAGCGGTCGATGGCTCGTCGCCACTGCCTGACGCGCGACGACACCGTTTTTGCTTCGTGGAAACCAGAGGAGAGTACCTGCGTGTTGTTCATAGCTTGTCCCTTTGATAACGCCGCGCCGACTTTGCGCGGTAAGCAATCGTAGCCGACACGCCATCCGGAGATCCGAAGACTTGGGCGATGCTCTGAGAGCGCCCCCGTCGCATTAAAACGCCTAGTTTGGAGATCGCGTTTTTGTGGCGCACTTTTGGAAGCTCTGCGGCCCGGTGACCGCAATTCGACCTGGCGGAGAAACGGCATTTGCTCCTTTCCGCGAGATCACTGTCACCGCCTCCCTGCCCGATCAGCGACCCGGATGCTTTTTACGGCTGACACGATGCAGGCTGCCGACGCGGAGACAGAACCGCATGCTGGGCGCGCTCGATCTTCAGCGACCAGAATGCGAACCGCATCTCCATGATTCCGCCGGCGGCGAGAATTTGCATTTCTGACGCGATGTCGGAGACCGGCCTGCGGAAATGCGCACGACTAGGACGAATCGACATTCATGTCTCCCATTGCATTGCGCAGGCGAGGTGGATGA
>CAZJZQ010000025.1:2084-32679 GCA_964550535.1 uncultured Rhizobium sp. | reverse complement strand
GTTTCACAGGCAGATTATACATGTTCGCGCCGCGAGAAGCCAATGATTCCGGGGGTTTTGTGGGGGACGGGGGGACGTCGCGAGGGGGGGTGGAATTACAGAGCTTCCAGCGCGTGCGGCACGTTGCGCGGCACGCGCCCCGCCAACGCCAGCTCCGGCTGCGGCACCGGCCACGACGGTCGCAGGGTCACCCTCGGACGCCAAACCACCCGCTACGCCGCCCACTGCCGCTCCAGTCGCAATATTGGCCGCGTAACCTGCTCCCGAAGGCAGGTTCGGGCGCGGCGCCGGTCCGGCGTCACCGCCCAGCGCCGCCATGTCCTCAGAACTTGCCGAGCGCGACCGGAACAGAAAATCAGCGAGTTCGCTGCGCTCCGCGTTGGAGAGCCGCTTGCCACGCTTATACGCGTTCCACAGCGCCTTCGCGGACGCCAACCCAGCAGCCGTGAGGGCCGCCGTCTGGCCGCCGGGGATGAAGGCCGCTACACCAGCCATCCCGCCCAGCGTCTGGACCCATTTATCGATAACGCCGCCCTCGACGCCCGCCGGGTTCTCATAGAGGCGCGGAGCATTTTCCACGCTCTGCCTGTTGATCTCTGTGCGGGACTGGATGCGCCGGTTGATATCCGTGTTAAAAGTGGTGCTGGAGCGGGCAAGTTCGATGTCGTTCGCTAGCGCATCACCACGCTCACCGAACACCTTGCGCAACGCCCGGAGGAAGTTTTCATTTCCAAGTTGAGTGAGATTGGGCGCCGTATCACCTGCCAGGCCAGCCTGTCCGGGCGTGACGTTGCGGACCTTGGCCCCCATGCTGTCATGGACGAATGCAGTGATCTCGCTGAGGGCGGCCTCTCGCGCACGGGGCGAGAGGCGCCCCATGCCATCAATGATCTCGGCGACGTCCTCCCCACTTTGAGCGGCGGTTTTGAACTTGCGAGTGAGGTCGAAAGCCTCTTCAGCCCCCTTGATGTCGCCCCAGTTCTTGCGGGTGTCGGCGTAGCTTCCCTTGCCGGTGAAGGAGAAATCGGCGTTTGGCATCGTCTTTTCGAGGCGGTCGAGAAGCCCGCCGGGAATTGCGTTGCCGTCATCACCAAGCCCGCGCATCCGGTGGAGTTGCGCGATGGTGCCATAGTTGTCGGCCGCATTGATCCCGCTCCCAAGGCCACGCGCAGCCTTCTGGTAGCTGGATTGAAGCACATGAGCCGCGAAGCGCGGATACTGCGTAACGATTGTGTTCCACGCATCTTGAGACCACGGCAGCGGGCCGGTGGCCTCGAAAAGCGGCGCGAGAGCTGGGCCGTCAGGTCCAGCAAGAATAAGGTCGATCTGATCCTTGCTCCAGCCAAGACCGCGGATTTCCTCGCTCGCATCGACAAGCAGGCGGTCCTTCACAGAAGGCGGCATGCTCTGCACAACCCAAGGCTGGCGAAGGTATTCCTGCAGGCTCTGTTCCGCGCGGCTGAGCTGCTGCGTTTTCTCCGGGCCAAACTTACGGCGGCGGTTCGGATCAAGCAGCCAGTTGTACCGGCCAGACAGGCCGCTCAATTCTTCCTTCAGCGCCTTCGCAACATCCGCAGACGGCTTGCCAAAATTCGCCTCCGCCGAACGCTCCAGAAATCCGCGCTCGCTCAGAACCTGTTTGCGGCCCTCGGTGTCCATGATCGCCTGCGCACGATCCGCGTCACCTTCGCCCAGAAGGCCCAAGAACTTGCGGTCATTCGGGCGCGGGTTCGTGACCGCAAATCCGCCGCCCACGTTGGACAGGTTCTCCCGCAGGCTCGGATAGCGCTCGCCCCACTTTTGAGCGATCAGGAAAGCATTTTGACTGTTGCGCCCCGGCGGCATGCTGTTGAGGTCTGCAATGATTGCGAACTGGTCCGCCTTGTTGGTGACGCCCGACGACGCGAATAGCCGTAGCGTCGCCTCGCGGGCCTTCTGCGGCAGAGAGTTGAACCAGACCTCAACTTCGCCAAGCGAGGATACCGGCGACGCCGGGGCTGCGGTAGCCCGCGCCATGGGCGCCACAGCGGTTTGGGCGGCCGCCGGGACAGGCGCTGTGGGGGGCTCCGGCGGCGGCGCATTTGGCTGTCCGGCCGGTTTCGCCCGGCGCGCGCTCAGCGCATCGGCCGCCGCCTGTCCTGCGCGGATACCGAGAAACGGAGCGACCAGCGGAGATGCCAGCGTCAGGTCTTCGAGCATATTCTTGCCGCGCCCGACAAGGTCGCTATCGCTCTCTTTCGTGGCGAGAAAATCCACGTATGAGCGAAGCGCGTTCGGCGTGTTCTCGGGAAGGTTCTCAGTCAGCAGGTCAGAAACCCGGCCCTCATTTCCCTGAAAGGCGAGACCTGTCGCCAGAGTGTCCTTGCCAAGTTGCGGCAGCATGCCGCCCCCCTTGGCGAGCATGCCGAGCGGAACACGTGTCGCCGCAAACTGCATGCCTCCGCGCGCCAAATCACCGGTCACGGAGTGCGCCGCTCCGCCGGGGGCAATCAACGGGTTGTCGGGCAGATCAACGGCGATAGGCGCTTCATTCGCGCCGGTGGCGCGCAAGACCGGGTTCATCACCGTGTTGGCGAGTTGCCCATACAGATTGATGAGAGATTCGCCGCCGTCATAGACGGCCTCTGTTGCCTGCATCGGGAGGCTGACCATGCCCCGTGCAAAATCACGCTCGGCCGCGAACCTGTCTCCCGTGCGGTATTCCGCTTCGGAATCCGGCAGCGCGCTTCCTGCCTCATTGACATAAGAGATGCGCTGGGCATCTATCTCCCGTTGCCTCTGGCGCTCGGCAGTCACGCGACGACGCTCAGCCTGTTCGGCGGGCGATAAACCGGCCTGCGTCATGACGGCCGAGGACGCTTCATTCAGAGCGCGCGGAATCGCCGTGGTCACCCGCTCAAAGGCCCCGGGCCGCGCGCCCGCCCCGGCTTCGGCCCGCCGGCGGCGCGCCTTCGCTTCCAGCATGAGTTGTTGTTGGGTCTTGGCCATCGGGTGGTTCTCCGGCTGTATTTTCAGCGCCAAAAGCGCGGGTCACCGCGTTGATTAAACATGCTTTTCCCTACGCCTTCCGGCGCGTGGTTTTTCAATCCGGCGATTGTGCGGCGGCGCATCGCATACACGGCTGCGCGATTTCACTTGCGAGCGTGCAGCCAATCCTTAACTCTTGCGTTCGAGAGTCTGGCGCGTTGACGCTCAGGATTTTTCCGGCTAACGCGCCGCGCTCGATCGGTCCTTCAACGGGGCGTGGGCAATGAAGGGTAAACCCGTCATGGCGGAGATGATTTTTTACGTAAAGGCATGCTGGGACCCCGAGGCCCGGGTCTATTATTCGGAAAGCGACATTCGCGGGCTCCACATCGAGGCCGAGACGCTGGATGAGTTCGAGCAGGTCATGCTGGACTGCGCCGCCGACCTCATTGTCGCCAACCACATGCAGGCCGCCGACATATTCAACCGCCCCCTTCGGGAATCCATTCCGGCGATCCTCTGGCAGCGCCCGGAACCCGAAGCAGCCTGCGCGTAAGAGAGCGCCGGCGGAGGGGGGGGCGATGGCGAACGGCTTCTACAACGACGTCACGGAAATCCTGAAAGAACTGGGTTTCCAGTACTGGAAACAGGCCAAGGGATCGCACGAGAAATGGCGGAACGACGAAGGCGTCGCCCTCATCGTTCCCCACAATCTGAAGACGCGCCACACCGCCAACGGAATCCTGAAAGACGCCGGATCGTCGAAACGGCTGTAGTCGAGGCCCCCCCCTGAACGAAGAAGGGCGCCTCCGAAGAGACGCCCTTCCAAACTTCCGCAAAATTTTGCGGGATTAACCCGTCTTCTCGTGCGCCAGTTCCTTGACGCGCGCGCGCTCCTTGACCGCCTGTTCGGCCAGAACCTCTCCGATAGGCGTTTTCCGGCGTTCATCCGCCATGTGCGGCGCGAGATAGTCGCGAAGGTGCTGAAGGTTGCGCGCGCTGCGCATCACCTCACGCGCCTTGCCCTCCAGATAGGCGATGTTGGTTTCCAGTTCGTCGAACGTCGCATCCAGAAGCGGGGTCCACAACATTTCTTCTTCACCGTCCTCGTCACTCTCCGCGTCGTCGCCTCCCGACTGCACGGCGATGCAGATCGAACTCGGAAGTTCGAGCGCGAACAAAGAGCGAGGCATTGCATACTGCGACGTCCTCAGCGCCTCATTGTCCGCCTTCATCACGCTCCGCGCCCATTTGCCGATGGCTTCGCGGATCAGCATGTCGCTGGCCTCCGCGACTTCGGCCGCGTAGTCGTTCAGAACCTCCTCGACCAGCGCGCCCATGGTGAAACGGCCTGCCGCCTGGAGTTCGGCGATCTTCTGGCGAACGAGCGTCCGCAGTTTCTGGCGTTGCTGGTTGGTCATGAGTTGTGGCCCCGTTGAACGGATTGGAGGAACTTGATGATCGTGGGTGCGCGTTCAGCCACTTCCTTGGGGCGGGCATCTGGACAACATCAAGGATGTGTTCGGCGCCACGCGTCTGCGCACGCTGGAGCGCAAGGGATCGAAGAAGCTGATCCGCGCCTGGCACTCCAACATGTCAGCGACGCCGCGCACGGCCAACATTGCCCTCACCGTTCTCGTCCGGCTGATGCAATACGGAGTCGACGTCGAAGACCTGACGCGCAACCCGGCCGCTGGCATCCCACGTCTTGACGAAGGGCCAGGTCGCGCCAGCATCGTCTGGTCGCCGCAGGAGTTCGACCAGTTGCTCAATGCGGCCTACAGCGAAGAAGCCGCCAAGCACACCACCCGCCAGCGTGGCCCAGACGGCAAGGCGGTGAAGGTGCAGCCCGGCGACCTGATCCTTGGCCCCGCCCGGCAGCGGGCCTTGCGGCTCGCATGGCTGACCGGCCTGCGACGCGAAGACCTGATGCGCCTCCGCTGGGATGAGGTCGACTTCGCCGCCGGCATGATCCGCCGCCGCGCGCTGAAAAGCCGCCGCCAGAAGCGCATCGCCCGGATCAACCTCAATCCCGATCTCATTGCCCTGCTGGCGGAGTTCCGCGCGGCGGCCGACGCGTTCGAAGCGGCTGGTGTCCCGCCCGCCCTCAGCATCGTCACGACCGAAACCGGCGGCGTGTACGCCAGTCCGGATGCGTTCTCGAAAAGCCTGCTGACCGCCTTCGATGCCGTCGATGTGCGCGCCCCCCCCGATCCAGAGGCTGTGGAGAAGAACGGCAAGGAATGGCGTCGCGAGCTGGCGGACCTTGAGAAGGTGAAGAAGCGGACCCGCCAACAGAGCCGCCGCATGGGCGAGCTCCAGGACCTGCTCCACGGCCCCCGGAAGCACTTCCACGATATCCGGGGCACGCGCGCCAGCCAGAAATTCGCGGACGGGTTCACCGACGCGGAAGCCGAAATCTGGTTCGCGTGGGCGCCCGGCTCCGGCGGCAAGATGCGGGGCATCTACGGCGACCCGGAAACCATCGCCATCGCCACCGGCAAACGGCTGCGGAGCGTCGCATGAGGGCCGGTTTTTGTTTTACAGCAACTCAGCCGAACCTTGGGTTCGCAGGGCTTTTCCCGCCGTTGTTTTACAGCGATGTGATTGAATTTTCTCGGAAAGCTGAAGCTTGGGAAGCTTCTGCTCTACCATTGAGCTACACCCGCCCGGTCTTTCGTCATTACAAGGGCGCCGGGAGGCTGTCACCGGGCAGTTTCGCCACGGGATATCCCTTCCGATTACGCGAACGTCAAAACGAAGAGTTGCCCCATACGAGAATTCGCATGTTCGCGGCGACGCCATGCCGTTGCGAATTGCGGCTTATGGCGGATTTTCCTTGACCTGACTGTCAACGCAGCCCTCAGCTTGAAGAATGTCGGAACCTGGGGCTTTTGTTATTTTTGGCGCAACGGGCGATCTGTCCCGGCGCATGCTGTTGCCTTCGCTGTATTTTCTGGATGCGGACGGCTTGCTGCCGGCTTCCCTGAAGGTCATCGGGGCCGGACGCACCCCTCATTCGGATCAGGAATTCATCGCCGAGGCCGAACACGCCGTTCGCGAGCGAGCGGGCAAGGACTTTTCCCCGGCCGCCTGGGATAATTTCGCAGGAAGGCTGGCCTATTGCGGCGGCGACGCCAGCGACCCGAAAACCTATGACTGCCTGAAGTCCCGTCTGGGCGGCGCGGGCGAGGCGATCTTCTACCTGTCGACGTCCCCGGCGCTCTATACGCCCATCGTGCGCGGACTGGCGGCGCAGGGTCTGACGGCGGAGCCCAACCGGATCATCGTCGAGAAGCCGATCGGCAAGAGCCGGGCGACCTGCGAGGAGATCAACAGCGCCATCGGCGAACATTTCAGCGAAGCGCGCACCTTCCGCATCGACCACTATCTCGGGAAGGAGACGGTTCAGAACCTGATCGCGCTGCGCTTCGGCAATGCGTTGTTCGAGCCGTTGTGGAACCGCCACGCCATCGATCATGTTCAGATCAGCGTCGCGGAGACGGTCGGCGTCGAGGGGCGGTTTGACTATTACAACGAATACGGCGCGACGCGCGACATGGTGCAGAACCACCTGTTGCAGCTTCTCTGCCTGATCGCGATGGAGCCGCCGGCGAACCTGCGCCCCGAAAGCGTGCGGTCGGAAAAGGTGAAGGTGCTGCGCAGCCTGCGCCCGCTCAAAGATGCGGAGCTGTCGCTGCGCACGGTGCGCGGCCAGTACACGCGCGGCTCGATCGACGGCGAGCCTGCGCCCGCCTATATCGACGAGGGCGGCGGCAAGCCGTCGGACACCGAGACGTTCGTGGCGCTTTGCGCGCATATCGACAACTGGCGCTGGGCCGGCGTGCCGTTCTATCTGCGCACGGGCAAGCGGATGCCGCTGCGCTCTTCGCAGATCGTGGTGCAGTTCCGCGATGTGCCGCATTCGATCTTTGGCGACAGCTCGCTGCTGGCCAACCGCCTCACCATCCGCCTGCAACCGCAGGAGGAAATTTCGCTCTCCATCATGAACAAGACGCCGACGCTGACGCAGGGCGGATATGAGTTGCAGCCCCTGTCGCTCAACCTCTCGCTCGCGGACGCGTTCAGCGGCCAGCCGCGCCGCCGCATCGCGTATGAACGGCTTTTGCTGGAAGCCATCTCCAACAACTCCACCCTGTTCGTGCGCCGCGACGAGGCGGAAGCGGCATGGCTATGGATTGATCGCATCATCGAAGGCTGGGGCCGCACCGGCATCCGGCCCTCGCCCTATCCGGCGGGCAGCTGGGGACCTGCGGGCGCGTTCGCCCTGACCGAACGCAACGGACACAGTTGGTACGAATGAGCCACGCCGACTTCCAGTTCCCCGACCGCAAACGCCTGTTCGCGGGACTGACCACCGCCATCGCGGACGACATCCAGGCCATCGTGAAGAAACGCCGCAAGGCCAGCCTCGCGCTCGCGGGCGGCACGACGCCGGGGCCGCTGTATGAAGCGTTGTCCAACCTGCCCCTGCCCTGGGAGAAGGTCAGCGTGACGTTGACCGATGAGCGCTGGGTGCATCCCGAAGATCCGGCCAGCAATGAATGGCTGGTGCGCGACACGCTGCTGAAGCGCCGCGCGGCGGGCGCGGCCTTCGTGGGCTTCCGCACCAATCACGCAAAGCCCGCCGGCGGCGCCGTGACAACCGAGAAACGCATTGCGGCGCTGATGCCGTTCGACATCTGCCTGCTGGGCATGGGGCCGGACGGGCATATCGCCTCGCTGATACCCGGCGCCGAAGGCTATGACGCCGCCGCCAGCCCGGAAGCGAAGCGCAAAGTGGCGGGCGTTCACGCCGATGGCGCGGCGGGCAGCGCGGACCGCATGACGCTGACCCTGCCCGGCATCCTGTCCTCGCGCCGGATCATTCTGTTGTTCATGGGCCAGGACAAGCTGAACCAGTACAATGACGCCAAGGCGGGCGCGGGAACGTCGCCGGTGAAGGAGCTGCTCGCGCAGAAAAAAGTCCCGGTCCACGCGTTCTGGGCGCCTTGAGGCGGCCTGCGGGCCGCGATCGCCTCGCGAAAACAACACTGACACCGGTTCACCTCATGCGTACGGGTGATATGCTTCCTGCTGAAGCGGAGCCATGATGACACTTCACCCGAAGATCGCGGAAGTTACGCAGCGCATTATCGAGCGTAGCCGTGGGCCGCGCGCGGCGTATCTCGCGCGGATGCAGGAGGCGCAGGATCGCGGCGCGGGGCGCAAGCATCTTTCGTGCGGCAACCTCGCTCACGCCTTCGCCGCATCGCCGCTGGGCGACAAGCTGACCATGCGCGGGACGGCGCCGAATATCGGCATTGTCACCGCCTATAACGACATGCTGAGCGCGCATCAGCCGTTTGCGGACTATCCCGCCATCATCAAGGACGCCGCGCGCAAGGCCGGCGGCGTGGCGCAGGTGGCAGGCGGCGTGCCCGCGATGTGCGATGGCGTGACCCAGGGCCAGCCGGGCATGGAGCTGTCGCTGTTCTCGCGCGATGTCATCGCGATGGCGACGGCCGTGGCGATGACGCACGACGCGTTCGACGCGGGCCTGATGCTGGGCACGTGCGACAAGATCGTGCCGGGCCTCATGATCGGCGCGCTGGCGTTCGGGCATCTGCCCGTCCTGTTCTCTCCCGCCGGGCCGATGCCGTCCGGCATTCCCAACAAGGAGAAGGCCAGAGTGCGCGAGCGCTTTGCGCTGGGCGAGATCGGGCGTGAAGAATTGCTGGCGGCGGAGGCGGCGAGTTACCACACCGCTGGCACCTGCACCTTCTACGGCACCGCCAACTCCAACCAGATGATGATGGAGCTGATGGGCTGTCACCTGCCCGGCACGGCTTTCATCAATCCGGGCACGCCATTGCGCGATGCGCTGGTGCGCGCGGCGGCTGAGCGTTGCATCGACCTTGCCGTTTCGGGCGAGGCCCGGCTGGCGCATGTGATCGACGAGCGCGCCATCGTGAACGCGATTGTGGGCCTGATGGCGACGGGCGGATCGACCAACCATGCGCTGCACATTCCCGCCATGGCGACGGCGGCGGGCATCGTCGTCGACTGGACGGACTTCGCGGATATCAGCCATGTGACGCCGCTGCTGACGCGGATCTATCCGAACGGATCGGCGGACGTGAACATGTTCCACGCGGCGGGCGGCATGGCCTTCCTCACCCGCGAACTTCTCTCCGCCGGACTGCTGCACGCGGACACGATTACGGTCGCGGGCCAGGGGCTCGCCGCCTATGCGATGGAGCCGTGGCTGGATGGCGGCGCGCTGAAATGGCGGCCCGCGCCGGAGCAATCGCTTGACCGCGATATCCTGCGCCCCGTCAGCGACCCATTCGAGAGCGAGGGCGGCGTGCGTCTGGTTCAGGGTTCTTTGGGCCGCGGCGTCACCAAGGTGTCGTCCGTGCCGCCGGATCGCCGCCGTATCATAGCGCCCGCCGCCGTGTTCGCGAGCCAGGACGATTTCAGCGCGGCGTTCAAGGCGGGCGAACTCAACCGCGATGTGATTGTCGTGCTGCGCTTTCAGGGGCCGCGCGTGAACGGCATGCCGGAATTGCACGCACTCACCCCCGCGCTCACGGCGTTGCAGAACAAGGGGTATCGCGTGGCGCTGGTGACGGACGGGCGCATGTCGGGCGCATCGGGCGCGGTTCCCGCCGCCATTCATGTCACGCCTGCGGCGGATGTCGCGTCCTCGCCCATCGCCCGCGTACGCGATGGCGATGTGATCGAACTGTGTGCGGATCGCGGCCTGCTTGATCTTCGCGTTGAAACGGCGGAGCTGATACAGCGCCCGCCCGCCGCACCGCCGCCGGAACAACATGGCTGGGGCCGCGAACTCTTCGCCGGCTTCCGCGCCGTGGCGGCCGACGCCGAGCTGGGCGGCGGCGTATTGAACCTGATCGTAAAGGACGGAGAATGAGCGCGATGAGCGTTGACGAACTGATGGCGATACAGCCGGTGATCCCGGTGATTGTCATCGACAATGCCGATGACGCCACGCCGCTGGCCGAAACGCTGGTTCGCGCGGGCCTGCCGGTTCTGGAAGTCACGCTGCGCACGCCGGCCGCGCTGGACGCCGTGCGCCGCATGAGCAAGGTCGGCGGCGCGATTGTCGGGGCGGGCACCGTGCTCACCTCGAACGATGTGATGATCGCACATGAAGCCGGCGCGCGGTTCATCGTAACGCCCGGACTCAGCGCCGCCGCCGTGGCCGCGTGCCGCGCGGCGAATCTGCCCGTCCTGCCCGGCGTTGCGACTGCCTCCGAAGTCATGACCGGCCTCGACCTCGGGCTCGACCGGTTCAAGTTCTTTCCGGCGGAACAGGCAGGCGGCGTTGCGATGCTGAAGGCGTTCGGCGGACCGTTCGGCAATGTGCGCTTCTGCCCGACCGGCGGAATTTCGGCGGCGACAGCGCCGGACTACCTGAAGCTGCCGAACGTTGCAGTCGTCGGCGGCGCGTGGGTCGCCCCCGCCAACCTGATCGCCGCGAAGAAGTGGGATGAAATTGGCGGGCTGGCGCGCGAGGCGGCTGCGCTGAAGCGGGGATAGTCCGCTTTGGCTCCTCCCCTTACCCCAGAAACTCCGTCACCGCCGCCGCAAACGCTTCGGGCTGGTCGAGCATGATGAAGTGGTATCCGCCGTCGATGCGTTTCAGCTCCGCATTCGCGATGTCGGAGTATGACGTCACATAGAGCGCCGTCACGAAAGCGCCGGTGCGCCCCATCGCGGGATCGTAGGCATAGACGACGGTGACGGGCGCCTTGATGTCTTTCAGGCGCGGGCGGGCATCGGTGGTCAGCACGCCATGCAGGGCGTTGACGGCCGCAGCCTGATCCGTCGCCGCAGACCATTCCTTCACCTTCGCCAGCGCTTCGGGCGATTTCGCCATGATCGACAGACCCTGCTGCTGGCTGGCCGCGTAGGCGCCGGCGGGCATCGACAGCATCTGCGCGTGCATTGCATCGGCCTGTGGCGCGAAGGCTTCGACCGTCGCCGACTGATTGAAGATCAGGGGATAGTAGGGCAACGCATCCACCACCATCACGCGCCCCACCTTGCCCGGATGCGCGGCGGCGATTTCCAGCGCGGACAAACCGCCCATGGAATGTCCGATGATTGCGGGCTTGTTCAGCGTCGCGGCGTATTCGCCCAGTTCCGCCACCAGAGGCGCGAGCATATCACCCTCTGCATTCGGCCCCGCTGGCGCGCCCGCGAAGCCCGCCACCTGCACCACATGCACGCGATGCGTGGCCGAGAGCTGCGCTGCCGTCGCGTCCCACACGGCGGCGGACGATGCGAGGCCGGGGATGAGGATCACATCGGGCCCCTCGCCCGTCACCGCGACAGAGAAGCGCGTGGGTTCGGCGACAGAGGGCGCCACGATGGAGACAGCGGCGGCGAGACTGAACAGCAGATGGCGGATCATCAAGTCTATCCTTCGGTGCGATGTCTGTCCGGCAATATCTATTCTGCGGCGATGGCTTCGCCCGCTTCGTCATCGAAAACGTCCTCGATGCGCAGGGCGAACAGGCGGGCGATGCGGAAAGCGATGGGCAGCGACGGATCGAACTTCCCCGTTTCGATCGCATTCACCGACTGGCGCGATACGCCCAGCCTGTCTGCAAGATCGAGCTGGCTCCACCCCCGCTCGGCGCGCAGGACGCGCAGGCGATTTTTCATCCCAGCCTCCACTTGCCGATCAACTGCGCCGGCATCAGGCACACCGCCCACAGCGGGAACACGGCCCACAGATCGACATCCGGAACCAGACCGAACATGTCGAGGAAACCATAGATCGTCGCGAGCGCCAGCGTGGCGTTGGTCGCCCAAGTGTGCGCGAACATGTGCCGGGCTTTCCAGTAATCGTCATCCTCCTCCTTCAGCAGCAGCGCGAGGGCGCGCACCGCGAAGACAACGGGGATTGCAGGCGCCAGCGCCACCAGCCACGCAACAGGCCCGGACGGCGCCTGCTGCTGCCAGTAGGTGATCGCCAGAGGCAGGAAGACGACATAGCCGCCCATCGCCACGGTGAAGCGCATCATGTAGCGGCGGATGGCGGGCCGCATCGGCTGTTCCAGCCCGCGCCTCACCTTGATCTGTTGCGGCAGCAGGCTGAGCCCGACCTGCAGGACGGTGAAGCCCACCACCAGGCCGATGCCGATCCAGTGCGACGCGCCGCTCTCTTCGACGGCGTGGAGGCCATAGAGAAACCCGCCCACCAGCGCGATTTCAGCCGCCGCCCAAGGCGTCCAGAATCCGGCGCCCAACCCCTGCTTCCGCTCTTGCCCGGCCATCCCGCCCATGTCGCGTCTCCTTGATTTTTAGTCAAGTAAACATGACATATACCTATGTGTCAAGCAAACGCGACATATCATTCGGACAAGGGATTACCGGTCGAACGGCCCGCTCAGTCCACCGTCGGTTCGAAATATTTCGAGAGGCGCAGGCCCTGCCCCGCATAGGTGGAGAAGGAGCCCTTGGCGCCGTAGGGCACTTCGGGCTGGGCGGTCATCTTCTCGAACACCAGGCGGCCCACGGGCTGTCCGTGCTCCAGAATGAACGGCACTTCGCGCGAGCGCACTTCCAGCACCGCCTTGCCGCGCGTCACCGTCACGCCGAAGCCGGGATCGAAGAAGCCGGCATAGTGCGCGCGGAACTCGCCCAGTTCCGGCGCGATGGGCGCCATCTCGGCGGCCTCGTCCAGCGGGATGACGATCTCTTCCTTCGAGGCGAGAATGTAGAACTCGCCGGGATCGAGCACGATGCGGCCTTCGCGGGCGCGCACCGGCTCCCAGAAATCCTCCACCGTGTGCGCGGCGATGCCCGCGAGGTCGATCACCCGCGAATGCCGCTTGGCGCGATAGCCGACAACGCCGGACTCGGTAGGATGCAGGTCGAGGCTGAACGTCATGTCGCGCACAGCCTTCTGTTGTCCGCGCCGCACGCGCAGTTGCAACAGCCGGTCGCCCGTGCGCGCGAGAACCGAGAAGGTGCGCGGTGAAATCTCGGCATAGAGATCGCCCGAATAACCCGGCGGAATGTTGTCGAACGCCCGCGCCCGGTCGGACACTGCGCGCACGAACACATCGATGCGGCCCGTGGAGCTTTTCGGATTGGCCGCCGCCGAAAGATCCTTCGGCAGTTTCAAACTCTCCTGCAACGGCACCAGATAGACGCAGCCCGTTTCCAGCACCGCGCCTTTCGTCAGGTCGAGCGTGTGCATCACCAGGCTGTCGTCGAGCCTGCTTGAGACCTTGCTCTCTCCCGGCAGGAAGCTGGCCCGCAGGCGATAGGCGACATTGCCAAGCCGCAGGTCGAGGCTGGCCGGCTGTATCTGGTCTTTCGCCAGACCGTTCTCCGACATGATGACGCCCTGCTCCGCCAACTCGCGCAGGTCGCGGTCGGGCAGAACGCCATCGGGAAGGGCGGCGGGTTTCTTCACCGCAGGAGGTTTGGCCGGGGGCGATTTTGCGGTCATGACTTTATTGGCGCAACATAGAAGGGCTGGCTGATCTCGGCGAACACCGGCATCGCTTCGCACGCCTCGGTGTGCGCCGCCAGAGCGGGACGGCCCGAAAGATCGATCAGGCCGGGGTGAGCTTCCGAAGCGAAACGCAGCGCGCAGGCGACGGCGATGTCGGCGTGGCCGATATCCGGGCCTGTCCACCACGCATGCGAGCTGCCGGCGCGGTCTTTTTCCAGCGCATCCAGAACACGGGCGATCTGGCCTCGACAGCGGCTGACCCAGGCTTCCGTTTCGCGCTGGTGGACGCGCGCTTCATAGACCAGCGACACGGCCTTGTCGGCAAGGCCGGTCGCCTGCACACACACCTGAAGCGCGTGACGGCGGACGGCGCCGGAGGCCGGGATCAATGCCCGCTCGCGCCCGGCCATCTCGTCCAGCGTGTCGAGAATGGCGGCGCTGTCGCTCAGCGCCTCGCCATCATCCAGCACAAGCACGGGCACGCGGGCCAACGGGCTGTAGGCCTGCACCTTCCCGGTGTCGGCAAAGACAGACCAGGGCCGGTGGCCGAACGCCATGCCGTACAGCCGCAGCGCGATGGCGACACGGCGGACAAACGGGCTGTCGTACTGGCCAATGAGAATCATGAAGCGCCTTTCCGCCACGTGATAGCAGCAGAATCACGCCCGCGCACGTTTCCGCACGGCTCTCCCGCCAGCATCTGGAACCGGGATCGCTCCGGCACATTTATGAGGCAGAATTCATGTGCGGCTCCGTGCCGCGTCGTGCCGTGGGAGCTGGACATGAACTCCATCATCTATCTGGTCGGCCTTATCGTTATCGTCATGGCGATCCTGTCCTTCGTCGGCCTCGCCTAGACATATTGGCCTGAACCCGTTTCCGGAGGTGACGTAGATGGAAGCCGTTCGCATTGCGCCCAGAACTGACTGGTCAGCGATCCTCGCCGGGGCCGTGCTTGCGACGGCCATAGGTCTTGTCCTGCTCGGATTTGGTGCGGCGATCGGCCTGTCGATCACCTCCCCGTATGACGGCGAAGGCGCCTCGCCCGCTGCGTATGTCATCGCTGTCGGCATGTGGCTGCTGTGGGTGCAGCTCGTCAGCTTCAGCATCGGCGGTTATGTCGCCGCGCGCCTGCGTACCGTGACGCCGGACGCCACCGAACAAGAGAACGATGTGCGCGACGGTCTGCACGGCGTGCTGGCGTGGGCCGCTGGCGTGATCGCCGCTGCTGTCATTTCTTACGCCGCTCTCGGCGGCGCCACGGCCGCCATCCAGTCTGAGGACGGACGTGGCGACGTCATCGAAAGCGTCGCTCAGGCCGCCGCCGCTGAAATCGGCGAAGCCGCCGCCGAAGAGCCTGCGGTCAATCCCGAAGCCGCCGATGAATCCGCAGCCGAGCGTGAAGCCGAGATCGCGCGCAAGCTCGGCATTCTCGCCGCCTTCGCCACCGCCGCCTCGCTGCTGGTTGGCGCCGCCGTCGCCTTTTTCGCGGCCGGGTTTGGCGGCAAGCACCGCGACGAGAATACCCGCATCGCCTTCTTTGTGCAGCGCCGTGGCTTGGTTCAGGTTCAACCCGTCGCCACGCCCGCCCAGCCTCCGCCCAGCGTCTAGGACCCAAGACATCCACCCGGACGCCCGGAGCCAATCCGGGCGTTCGTCTTTTGCCCCCCGCAATTGCTCCCCTTGCGAACACGCCAGCGCCCGGATCAGGCAGCGCTGGCGCGGCGCACGTTTTCGGCTTATGTCCGGGGCCCCAAGCAGCCGCGAGAGGACACCATGGGCAACGACAGCACAGGAAAATCGAAATCCTGGCGGCCGCAGACCATGATGGTGCGCGGCGGCCTCACCCGTTCCGAACACGGCGAAACCTCCGAAGCGCTCTATCTCAACTCGGGCTTTGTCTATGACAGCCCCGAAGAGCAATTGGGCCGCATGGCCGGCGAGCGCCCGGGCTATATCTACAGCCGGTACGCCAACCCCACCGTGCGTATGCTGGAGGAGCGGCTGTGCCTGCTCGAAGGCGCCGAGGATTGCCGCGCGACGGCCAGCGGCATGGCCGCCATCCACACCATGCTGGTCGCGCCCGTGAAGCCGGGCGACCGTATCGTGGCGCCGCGCGCGCTGTTCTCGTCGTGCATCTGGATCCTCAACAATGTGATGCCGAAAATGGGCGTCGAGGTGACGTGGGTGGACGGCGCCGATCCCCGCGACTGGGAACGCGCGCTGGATCGCCCCTGCCGTTTCGTGCTGGTTGAGACGCCGTCAAACCCGCTGCTCGACGCGGTCGATATCCGCGCCGTCGCCAATCTCACGCACGCCGCAGGCGGCGAGTTGATCGTCGACAACGTGTTCGCCTCGCCCATCCTGCAACAGCCGCTGGCGCTCGGCGCTGACTGGGTCGTCTATTCGACCACCAAACACATGGACGGTCAGGGCCGCACGCTGGGCGGCGCGATCCTCGGCAGGAAGAAAGCCATCGAGGACAACATCCAGCAATACTATCGCCATACCGGCCCCTCCATGTCGCCGTTCAATGCGTGGGTGGTGTTGAAGGGGCTGGAGACGATGGACCTGCGCGTGCGCGCGATGAGCGCCAACGCACGCACCATCGCAGACCGCCTCGCGGACAATCCGAAGGTTGCCGCGGTGCGCTATCCCGGCCGGTCCGACCATCCGCACCACAATGTTCACGCCGCGCAGATGCCGGAAGCGGGCGGCAGCATGCTGGCCTTCTCCGTGAAGGGCGGCCGCGCCGGAGCGTTCAGCATGCTGAACAAGCTGGGTCTCGTCGATATCTCCAACAATCTTGGAGACGCCAAGTCGCTGATCACCCATCCGGCCACCACGACTCACCGCACGCTCAGCGACGCGGAGCGCGCGGCCATCGGTCTGGACGATACCTGGGTGCGCCTGTCCGTGGGCCTCGAAGACCCGGCGGACATCGCCGAGGACATCGAACAGGCGCTGGCCTAGGCGCGTGCCGGGCTTGGGCTGAGCCTCAACCCCATCCGCTCGTCCCGGCTTTCACCGGAACGAGCGGTGTGAGGCTGGCGCATTGGCGCGCCGGCCGCCAAGCCCGCAAAAAATCCGCCCCGGCATCTTGTTGCGCCTGCAACGATCCCCATATCGGTGTCGCTACACATCCAAAATGATTCAACGCCAACCGGAAAAAGTCCCATGCAGCGCCCCATACTGACCGTCGCCGTTTCGATTTTCGCGCTGGCCGCAGCCTGCGCGCCCGCCCCTGGCAAGGACCTCCTTAGCGGCGCGCCGGCCCACGCCGAACCCACCGCCGCCGAGGCCTTGCCCGCGCCCGAAGTTACGGGCGGGACCTATGCAATCGATCCCGACCACAAAAGCTTCACCTTCAAAATGAAACACCTGGGCCTTGGCGATTACGTCCTGCGTTTCCGCACATTCGAGGCCAATGTAACGCTTGACCCGGCCAACCCCGCCGCCTCCAGCGTCACGGCCAGCGTGGACCCGTCCTCCATCGGCGCTGACTACACGTCAGACTACGCGGCCGGCCACCCTGGAACCCGCTTCAAAAGCTGGGAGGACGACCTCGCCAACAGCACACGCTTCCTCAATGCAGCGGCGCATCCCTCTGTCACCTTCGCCTCGACGGCGGTGACGCAGACCGGCGCGCGCACAGCCACGGTCACTGGCGACCTGACGCTGCTGGGCGTCACCAAGCCGATCACGCTCAACGCCACGTTGACGGGCGAGATCGCCTCCCACCCCTTCGGCAAGCAGCCCGCCGTGGGCTTGTCGGCCACTGGCACGTTCAAGCGTTCGGACTTTGGCCTCACCCATCTGATCGATGGCGGCATTGTCGGCGACGACGTGACCGTCGAAATCAACGGCGACTTTATCCTGCAGCCGCCAGCTGCTGAGTAAACCGCCGGCCGCATGGTCCGCCCCTTCCCCTCCGCAGGGCGGGCCATGCGGCATCTTCCTGCCGCCTCCGAGACCGTTTCAGCCGTCCACGGCCAGTCGTCCATGGCCAGTCACGCACGGCCAGTCACGCACGGAAAGATTCCGTTTAGCTCCGCATTGTCCTATGACTGTCAGCAGATAGTCATCAGCAGGTGGTGCGAATGCCCTCAGCAACCCCTTATGTCGCCGAAACCAGCGGCGTGCGTATCAGCGTATGGCCCAGCTTTCTGGACGATGAAAGCTCGCCCGCGCAGCACCGCTATATCTGGGCCTATCGCATCGAGATCGCCAACACGTCCGGGCGCACCATGCAGCTGAAGACGCGGCACTGGCGCATCACCGATGGCGATGGCCGCGTGCAGCATGTCGATGGCGAAGGCGTTGTCGGCCAGCAGCCCGTGCTGCGCCCCGGAGCGAGCTTTGAATATACCTCCGGCGCGCCGCTCACCACGCCCTCGGGGCTGATGCAGGGCGCCTATCGCTTTGAA
Source organism: uncultured Rhizobium sp. (assembly GCA_964550535.1). Taxonomy (GTDB): domain Bacteria; phylum Pseudomonadota; class Alphaproteobacteria; order Caulobacterales; family Hyphomonadaceae; genus UBA7672. The sequence continues at coordinate 14,784 of CAZJZQ010000025.1, read as the reverse complement.
GGCGAAACCGGCGAGATCGTCGAAGCGGTCATCCCGCTCTTCGCGCTCGACAGCCCGTACGACCTGCGCGCGCCGAACTAGACGCCGCTGGCGTCGAAGCGATAGACGCGCCCGCAGAACTGGCAGTCCGCGCCGATCTTTCCGTCCGCGCCGGCAAGGCCCGGAATATCTTCCGGCGGCAATGTACGCAACGTGGTCAGCAAGCGCTCTTCCGAACACGAACACTTGTCGGCCAGCTTGCGCGGCGCCTCCAGCCGCACGCCATCCTCGTGGAACAGCCGGTACAGCAGACGGCCCGACGACAGATCGGGATCGGCCAACTCGATATCGGTCAGCGTGTCGAACAGCGTGCTCGCCGTCTCCCACGCATCGTCAGTGGTCCCGCGCGTGTCGTCGCCCGCAACCTTCTGCAACAACGCACCGCCAGCGCGCCAGCGTTTGGTTCCGCCGGGCTCGGAGATTTCCGCAACCGCCAGACGCACACGCGTCGGCACCTGCTCGGACTGGTTGAACCAGACCGCCGCGCAGTCGGCCAGCGTCGCGCCGGTGATCGGCACGATGCTCTGATAGGGCGATGCATCCGGATCTTCCGGTTGCAGCATCAACGCCAGCACGCCGCGGCCGATCGCCTGCGGCACGTGCGGACGCGCGCCCTTGTTGATCCGGTCAAGATTGGCCCACTTGTCCTTGTCGACGCGGGCATAGGCGCGCACGCCGCCATCCGACCGCGCCTCCGCGACCAGCAGCGGAACAGGGCCTTCGCCCTGCGCCTGCACCGTCACCTTGCCCTCGAACTTCAGCGATGCGGACACCAGCACGGCCAGCGTCACCGCCTCGCCCAGCAGGTAAGCGGCCCAGCGCGGATAATCATGCCGCTTCAGGATGGCGTCGAGCGTGGCGTCGCCCAGCCGTGCAATACGGCCGCGCACCGGCGCGTCCTCGATCTGGAACGCCGCGACGAAATCATCGCCAGCGCTGAAATCGTCGGAGAGGGGCGGAGAAAACTCCATCGGGCCAGATCCATGTGTTGGAGACGCACCCCAGATAGTGTCGCCGGTGGCCAAGGGCAACAACCGCCGCTCGCGCCCGAATGCAAGCGCTTGCAAAACAGTCAGGATTGATTGCAAAATACGTCCGGGAGCGGCGCTGGGTCCGCTCAAGGGGAGAAACGCCATGCGCCTAGCCGGATTGATCGCCCTGGCCACGGCGTCCGTCGCCCCTCCCGCCGCTGCGGACTGGTCCAAATCCTATGTCCTGACGCGCCAGGAGCATGCCTTCTATTTCCCCGGCGCGCCGACCGGCGAAGCGCCGGGCGCAGACTGCCCCGCCGGAGCCAATCCCGCTGTCGACCGCCGCAAGGTCCTCAAGACCAGCTACCGGTCGTGGGCCGAAGTGGACAAGATCCTCGATCCCGAGAGCCCCTCCTACGGCCGCAATGGCGGCTTGCGCGGACCCAAGGGCGAGAACGTCTATGACGAGCCCTGGGCGGCGCCCGATCCCGGCACGATGCCCGAGGTGCGGTCGTCGAAATCCTACGGCTTCGATCTCGATGGCGACGCCACGACCGGATTCGAGGGTCTCGACGGCTCGCGCGGCGTGGACAATGAATACTATCGCATCGCGGGCTGCATGCTCGCCTATCGCGGCGCGCCGGGCACGACCAACGCGTTCGCAACCGAATACATGCTCAACGGCGCCTTCTCCGTCGTCGTGGTGCTGTCAGGCCCCGGCGACGATCCGCGCAACGAGCCGGACGCGCGGCTGGCCTACTACCTTTCGGCGGACGATCTGGTGAAGGATGCGGGCGGCGCTGCGGCTGCCGATTACACCTACCGGGCCGATCCCGATCCGCGCTTCCAGTCCGTCCTCAAGGCAAAGATCGTCAACGGCGTCGTCACCGACACGGGGCCGCAACTGATCGAACTTCACGATCAGGTGCAGGCCGCCTTCTTCCCGCCGCAGCTCGCCCTGCATCGCGGCCGTTTCCGTTTCGAGATGAAGGACAATGGCGCACTGTCCGGCGTTATCGCGGGCTATCGCGCCACGGCCGACTATTTCATCGGCTGGTCCGATGCTGGCGGCATCCACGAATCCGTCTCGCGCGCCGACATTCCCGCCATCTGGTATGCGCTGCGCCGCCGCGCGGATTACAAGATCGATGCAAGCGCGCCGTTCAACGACGCCATCTCGACCGCCTATCGCCAGGAATTCATTCCCGCCTTCGTCACCGAAGCCGACGGCAAAACGCTGGTGACGCAGGCCCGCCCCCTGAAAGGCGACATCAACGAAGCCTGGTCCCGGCGCCCCGGCCGGGAACGCAAACCGGAATGGCGGTATTGATCGGGGCTGCCCCCAATGATTAGTTCGCGGTTTCCCATTCAGCCGCTGCTACGGCCGCGAACTTCTCGTCGATCAGCTCGACCTGTTTCACATCAGCCGGCGCCGTCGCCGCCGCGCGCAGGACAGAGCGGGTCAGATCCAGCACGACGCGCGCTGCGGCTGGCATGGCGGGCGCGAGATGCCCGTACAGAAACTCGATCAAAACCGCTTCTCCGGCGCGATGCTCGGAAGGAGACAACCCGCTCAGCCAGTCCGCCGCCCAACTCCCGGCTTCGGTGAGACCCGCCCGCCGGAAAATCGTACCGGCGAACTCGATGTTCTCGTCATCCAGATTACGCGCCGCGACGAAGCCTTGCAGGAACTGTTGAAGCGCCCCTCGCAGGTTCGCGTGTCCCGCAGGTGTACCGGCGAGCGCTCGCAATTCATCGATATCGGATGCGAGACCTCGCACGAACAGGACGGGATCAAGCGGCATCGGACGGCTCCATACAGTATGCCCGAGGAAAGGCCGGTCTCAGGGCCATGTTATCACGACCTCCGGATTTACAACCCGCCCCTGCCGCTGGAAAATTTCGGCCACATTGGCAAGCAAAACACCGGCGTCCGGCCTTCTCCCGTAGCGGCCGGATTTATTGGTAAGCTTCCAGACGCCTTCGCTGGCGGACCAGTGAAGTTCACCCGCAATCCTGGCCTGCCCTCCATCCACCAGCGTCGGATGGCCAAGCGCTCTTTCGGCTGAACCCGGCTTGCGCGGTGTTCCGTCGAGCAGTTCTTCGATGGCGATCATCACATCGCCATGCCGGTCCACCACCCAAAGATAGATAACGTCCTGGCGCAACCCTGCCAAAACCGCAGGGGACAAAGACGTCAATGATTGCGGCCTTAGGCAGACGGCTGCGCCTGAAGGATCACGCTCGAAATCCTTGATATGGGCCGGCGGCTGCAAGGCGCCGTAAAGCTTGTCGAGATTGTCTGACACAGCGCGATTCCCCAACCGCTATAAGGGGGAGACTACGAGTTTTCCGCGCGCAGTTCAACTATCTCCCGCCTAACTCCGCAAACACCACTCCAGGATGGCTTTCTGTGCGTGCAGGCGGTTTTCGGCTTCGTCGAAGACGAGGGAGCGGGGGCCATCGATGACGTCGCCGTCCACTTCTTCGCCGCGATGCGCCGGGAGGCAGTGCAGGAACACCGCACCGCCATTCGCCTTCTTCATCAGCGCGCCCGAAACCTTGAACGGCCCAAGATCGGCGAGGCGCTGGTCCGCATCTGTGTCGCCCATCGAGACGAAGGTGTCGGCCACCACCACATCGGCGCCGGCGACAGCTTCTTCGGCGGAGGCGTAAAGCTCGATCCGCCCCTGCTCGGCGCGCGCGCGATCCACATCAATGGCTTTCGGCTCGTATCCTTTCGGCGTGCCGATCGCGAGCGAGAAGCCGAACTTCGGCGCGGCATGAATGAAGCTGGCGGCGACATTGTTGCCGTCGCCCACCCACGCGATGCGCGCGCCTTTCAGGCCCAGCCCGTGTTCTTCCAGCGTTTGCAGGTCCGCCATGATCTGGCACGGGTGCGACTTGTCGGTGAGGCCGTTGATCACCGGCACGCTGGCCGCCGCCGCAAATGCCTCGACATCGGCATGGCGGTTGGCGCGGATCATCACCGCATCGACATAGCGCGAGAGAACCTTCGCCGTGTCATCCACCGTCTCGCCGCGGCCAAGCTGCGTCTCGCCCGCATTGAGGATAAGCGATGAGCCGCCGAGCTGGCGGATCGCCATGTCGAACGACACGCGCGTGCGCGTCGAGTTTTTCTCGAAGATCATCGCCAGCGTGCGCCCGGCGAGCGGCGCATCGCGATCGGCCGAGCCTTTCGGCTGGCCTTTGCGCGCCGCCTTGCGCGACTTCGCCGTATCGAGAATGGAACGCAGCTCACTGGCCGCGACGGGCCAAAGGTCAAGGAAATGCCGTGTCATGGAAATGGCTTTCGGGTCAGGCCGGCGACGGGGTTTCGGCAAGCTGCTGGTCGATCTTGTCGATCGCCTCGCGCACGTCCGCGTCCGTGATGATGAGCGGCGGCGCAAGGCGCAGCACATCCGCGCCCGCCGTGCCCACCAGAAGTCCCTTGTCGATCAGCTGCATGCGCAGCGGCATCGGATCGACCTTCAGCTTGATCCCGCGCAGCAGGCCCGAACCGGTCAGCCCGGCAACCTTGTCCGGGTGGCGGCCCTTCAGGCTCTCCATGCCCTGAGTCAGCGTCGCGGAGATGCGGCGCACGTCTTCGAGGAAACCATCGGCCAGCATCACATCCAGCACCGCATTGCCCACGGCCATGGCCAGCGGGTTGCCGCCATAGGTGGAGCCGTGCGTGCCCTTCGCCATCGCCGAGCCGACCTTGTCGGTGCACAGGCACATGCCGACCGGGAAGCCGCCGCCAATGCCTTTCGCGCAGGCCATGATGTCCGGCTCGGCGCCGCCCACCGACTGGTGATGGAAGAGATAGCCGGTGCGCCCGGCGCCCGACTGCACCTCGTCATAGATCAGCAGCACGCCGTTATCGTCGCACATCTTGCGCAGCGCACGCAGGTCTTCGGGCGGATACTCGCGCACGCCGCCTTCACCCTGCACCGGCTCGATGATGACGGCGCCGATATCCGGCTTCACGATCTCCGCCTTCAGCGCGTCCTGGTCGCCCCACTCCAGGGAGCGGAAGCCTTCCATGCGCGGGCCGAAACCTTCGCGGTATTTTTCCTGCGCGCCCGCGCTGATCGCGCCGAGCGTGCGGCCGTGGAACGAACCGGTGAAAGAGATGACGCCGATGCGCTCCGGCCGGTTATTGGCCCACTGCCAGCGCCGCGCCAGCTTCAGCGCCAGTTCGACCGCCTCGGAACCGGAGTTGGTGAAGAACGCCTTGTCCGCGAACGTCGCCTCGCAATAGCGCTCGGCCAGACGCTCCTGTCCCGGGATGCGGAACATGTTGGAGAGGTGCCAGATCTTTCCGGCCTGTTCGGTCAGCGCCTTGATCAGCGCCGGGTTGGCGTGGCCCAGACCGTTCACCGCGATGCCGACGATGAAATCGAGATACTGTTTCCCGTCCCTGTCCCAAAGTCGCGCGCCCTCGCCTCGCTCGAATACGACCGGGGCCGGACCGTAAACGGGAAGGATAGCGTTCGACATCGGCTTTACTCCTTTGGCGCCGAGTGGACCGTTCTTTTAAGGGAACTGGAAGGCCGCGAACATTGAGGCGCGGGTCTTTCCTGTCAATGCGCAAAAAGGGGTGAACGGGCGGCGGCGCGCCGGCCTTTGGGGGCGTCAGGTCATCCGATTGTCGCACAAGGCGAACCAGAAGCGCCAACCGGACACAAACGGCCGGAGCAGACGAGAGCGACTGTTTCCGCGGCGCTGGCCTTCACGGTTCTTCCGGCAAGCTGCCTGGCGCTACGCCTTCAGCTTCCATCCCGACCGCAGCAGCGCCCAGCAGGTCGCGCACAGCGCCAGCGTGATCGTCGCGCAGTAGAGAGCGCCCAGCATCAGGTCGCCTTCATGGTGTCCGGTGAAGCCGTACCGGAAGCCGTCGATCATATGGAAGAACGGATTGAAGTGCGACAGCGTGTGGAACGGCTCGGTCAACCGGCTGATCGGATAGAATGTGCCGGACAGCATGGTCAGCGGCATCACCACGAAATTCTGCACCGCCGCCATATGATCGAACTTGTCGGCCCAGATGCCGCCGATCAGGCCGATGGCGCCCATGAACAGCGAGGCGGTCAACGAATAGAACAGCACCGCCCACACATGCGCCACCGCGAACGGCGTGATCTGGAGGATCCAGATGACAGCCAGCGTCACCAGCCCCACCAGCAGGCCACGCGTGACCGCGCCTGACAGGAATCCCACCGTCAGTTCCATCGGCGACAGCGGCGGCATCAGGAAGTCCACCGAATTGCCCTGCACCTTGGCGATGATGAGCGAGGAGGATGTGTTGGCGAAGGCGTTGTTCAGGATCGCCATCATCGTCACGCCCGGCGCCAGGAAAGCCTCGAACGTCACGCCGCCCGGGCTGGACGCGCCCGATTGCGGAAAGGCCAGCTTGAACACGAACAGCATCAGCAGCGTCGAGACCACGGGCGCAAACAGCGTCTGCATCCCCACTTTCCAGAACCGGCGAGTCTCGCGCAGGCACAGCGTCCACAGCCCGATCCAGTTCACCGCCCCGTAGCTGCGCGGTCCGGCGAGTTGGCCAGCTTCGGTAGCGGGGCGTGAGAGGATCTGATCCATGACGCGCAACGGCCTTTACTGCGAACCTTCCCAGACATGCTGGCCCGGGCGGAGCGGCGCAAGCCTGTGAACAAAATCACTTTGAGTCCAAACCGAGTCCGCCTGAGGAACTTCCCCTGAAGGTTGAGTCCCTGGGGCCACAGCTGCAAAAATCCTGCACGCGTGGCGGTTTGACTCATTCCACGGCCCGGAGCCCCCATATATTGATTTAGCTGTTAGCAATAGGCGCAGCATATTGCGCAGGCAAAGTGGCCAGCTACTATCCATAGATTGAATGGGCTGAGGATCGGCCAGACACGACCAATATCTTGTGTCTTGCATGATTCTCCGAGGCTGTGGAGATAAATCCGATGGGCTGGACCGAAGAACGCGTTGCAGAACTCAAGAAACTCTGGGCCGAAGGGCACAGCGCCAGCCAGATTGCGAAACGGCTGGGGAGCGTCACCCGCAACGCCGTCATTGGCAAAGTGCACCGTCTCGGACTCTCCGGACGGGCGACTCCGTCGCGCCCGGTGAAGCGTCCGCCCCGGCTCGCCCGACCGAAACCCCAAACCATGCCGCGCCAGGCCCCGGTCCGCGCCGGCGTCTCGCAGGTCGCCCTGCGCGAGCCGGTTGTGCAGGCCGCCCCGCTGCCCGCCATCCCGGAAGCCGCCATCGAGCCCCAGCGCCTGCCCAATGGCGACATGGTCACCGTGCTGACCGTGAAGGACTCCATGTGCAAATGGCCGGTGGGCGACCCGGCCGATCCGGATTTCGGCTTCTGCGGCCGCGCAAGCTGCGATGGCTCGCCCTACTGCGTCGATCACGCCCGCGTGGCCTTCCAGCCCGCCAAGAAGCGTGAACGCCGCGCCCGCGAGTTCGATTACATCCAGCGCCTCGCCGGCTGATCGCCAGCAGACCGCTCAGATCACGGCAACGCCCCGGAGCCCCGCTCCGGGGCGTTTGTTTTTGGGCCGGGTCAATGCCGCTCTACCGCGCCGGAAACGCCCACACCCAGTTCACCCGCTCCACCGGTTCGCGCGCACGCTCAGGGTCGAACTCGCGGATCACCGTCCCGCCGTGAAAGGCCAGCCCCTCGGGCGCCGGCGGCAGGATTGGCGAAATCAGCGCAGCATCCGCAGCTTCGCCTTCCACCCATCCCTCGCCCATCGGCGTGCGCGAGCGCGACTTCGGCGGCAGGAAGGAGTGGAAATAGCCCTCGTCCATGAACAGCGTCACCTCGCTGTCGAACAGGTGCGGCGTCACCGCCAGTATGGCGACGCGCGAGCCGGGCGGACGGCGCGGCGAATGCTCCACCGCTTCGGCCGCAGCAAACAGCGCGGCCAGCGCCGCGCGCTGTGTTTCAGATGTCGCGTGCGGAGGTTCCACCAACTTGGAATAGACGGGAATTTTCCAGTTCCAGAACCGGCCGCCGTCCAGCATCGCCGGATCAGGTATCTCGCCCACGATCCGCTCCGGCCACCGCGCCAGCGCACGCAGGCGCCGCCCTGGATTGCGCAGCTTCTTCAGAGGCCGCAAATCGAAGCGTCGCATCGGCGTATCCCTTGCCTCAAAGCCGGAACCTCAAAAAGCAAAGGGCGCGGAGATGCCTCCGCGCCCTCGCCATAACAGGATCGTCTGTAGCCAGCCTACTTGGCTTCCATGTCCTTCTTCAGCGTGAACATGCACAGCACGAAGAACACAGCCGACAGCGCATAGATCGCCGAGATGAACAGCATCGACTTCTGCGTCGAGTCCGCGTTGGCGGCGTTGCAGAAGGCCAGCTGGTCCTCGGTGATCGGCTTGGCGAGGCCCGCAAGCGTGTCGCCGATCGAGGCGCCCGCATTGCCCGCGATCCGCACAGCTTCCTGCGCCGCATCGCACATCTGGCGATCCAGAACGCCCGCGAAGCCAGCGCCCGCCAGATCAGCGGAGAAGAAGATATCGCTGATGATGCCGGCGGCCGGCGGACCGAGGCCGTAGCCCAGCAGGTTGATGACGAACAGCAGGATGGCCGTCGCGGTGGCGCGCATATAAGCGGGCACCACGCCCTGACCGATCGTGTATTGCGCGGCGAGATAGCCGTACTTCACGAAGTGGCCCGACGCGAGGCCGACAAGGCACCAGATCATGCTGTCGGTCATGAAGGCCCAGAAATACAACGGCACGCACAGGAACAGGCCCAGCGCAGGCAGCCACGCAATCGCGGAGATCGACTTTTTGCCGATCTTCTCCGCCAGCCAGCCCGTCAGCATCGTCCCCACCGCGCCCGCCAGATAGGCCGGGGCGTTGATCCACAGCGAGGCCTGGCCCGCCGACAGTTCAAACGTGCGTTGCAGGTAGAGCGACTGGAAGTTGGCGATGGCGTAACCGCAGAACGCAGCCAGCATCGCCCCCGTCGCCATCAGCCAGTAGGACGGCTTGGAGAACAGGATCTTGAACGTATCGCCCCAGCTCGCGCGGGCCTTGCGGGCCGCGCCCGGCGGATCGGTGTAGCCGCGCGGCGGCTCTTTCACGGTCAACAGCAGAATGATGGCGACCGCCACACCCGGCAGGCCGAGAATGAAGAACGCTGCGCGCCAGCCATAGGCGTCGGCGACCGGGCCGCCGATCATGTTGGCCAGCATCGTGCCCAGCGTCACGCCCATGGCGTAATAGCCCAGCGCGGTCGAGCGTTTGTTGGCGGGGTAGTAGTCCGCGATCAGCGAATTGGCTGGCGGCGTGCATCCCGCCTCGCCGATGCCGACGCCGATCCGGAAGACCAGCAGCATCCAGAAACCGCCGATGACGATACCGCCAATGGTGATCTCGGACGAAAGACCGCACAGCGCGGTGAATATCGACCAGGTCACAAGGCAGATCGCCATGATGACGACCCGGTTGCGCGTCTCGGAGACGCGCGCCAGCGGGATGCCGACAAGGGTGTAGAGCAAGGCGAAGCCGAAACCGCTGAGCAGGCCGAACGCCGTGTCCGACACGCCCAGTTCAGCCTTCAACGGACGCGCCACGACCGACAGTATCGCGCGATCCACGAAATTCAGGATGTAGATGACGAGGAGAGCGTTGAGAACATAGGTGCGGTAACCCGCACTGCCGAAGCCGGTGATGTGCCCCTGAGACGCGCCATCCCCCGACGCCGCGCTTGCTGCGGCGGTCTGCGTTGTCATCGATGCACCCTCCCGAGAACCGGCGCCCCAAATCGAACCGGTCGTAATTTACCGCTGCGGAAGCTGTAGGATTTGCGCGCCGGGGTCCACCCTAAAATTGTGCTGCGGCGCGGCATTATGCTCCACGCTCGCCTCATCCGCGAACGTGGAGCACAAACGCACCCCGATCAGCCCAGCTTCGCCACCAGATCCTTCTTCAGCGTCAGCGACGACAGGAAGAAGAACAGGGCCGACGGAATGAAGATCAGCGCCGTCGCCACCATGGATGAGCGCAGACCGTTGCCATAAGCAGCAGAGCAAACGCTCTGTTGTTCAGCAGGCAGATTGGCCAGCTCCGCCGCGTTCCGGCAGAGGTCGAGCGTCAGCACGCCGCCATAGCCCGCCCCTTTCAGCTCGATGCCCATGAACATGTCGCTCATCAGCCCGGTGAACAGCGGCCCGACGCCATTGCCGATCAGCGCGATCAGCAGAAGCATGATGGCGATGGCCGATGCGCGGCTGCGCTGGCTCACCACGCCCTGCCCGATCGTGTATTGCGAGCCGAGATACATGTAGTGGAAGAAGGCGCCCGCACACCACATCCAGAACGAGACGGTGTAGAGGCTCTCGGTCGGCTGGTAGTAGGCGGTGATGTAGAGCACCGGCGCGATCAGCATTCCAACCACCGGCACGATCGCCACCGCCGTCGAGAAGCGGTTCGACAGGCGGTCGATAATGAACCCGCCGGCAAATGTTCCGGCTGCGGCGAACAGCGCCAGCGGACCGCCAAAGCGGATCGCGAACGTGCCCGGATCAACGCCATGAATGCGTTGCGCCATCGGCGCCTGGAAGGCGACAAGGCCATAGCCGACAAGGCCGACCAGCGAGGCCCCCATCGCCATGGTCCAGAAGGTCGGCTTCTTGCCCAGTTCCTTCAGCGTCTCGACCATGCTCGACCGTTCGTGTTTCACCGTCCCCGGCGGGTCCGACGCGCCGCGCGGCGGCTCCTTCACCGTGAACAGCAGCAACAGCGCCAGCACGACGCCCGGCGCGCCAATCACCACGAAAGCCACGCGCCAGCCTTCGACCTGCGACCAGTCCAGCGCGTTGACCGCCCAGTCCCAGCCCCAGCCTTCAAACATCCTCTGCACGGCGGGACCGTTGAGGTTGCGCGCAATCGGCCCGCCGAAATAGTTGGCGAGCGCCGAACCGATGGTGACGCCCATCGCGAAGACGGCGAGCGCGCTGGCCCGGCTCTTCGGCTTGAAATAGTCCGCGATGATGGAGTTGGACGGCGGCGTCGATCCCGCCTCGCCGATGGCCACGCCGACGCGCGCCAGAAGCAGGAACAGGAAGCTCGTCGCGAGGCCGCAGAACGCCGCCATCACCGACCACAGCGAGATGCACAGCGCCATGATGATGACGCGGTTGTAGCGATCCGCCGCCATCGCCAGCGGAATGCCCATCAGGGCGTAGAACATTGCGAACGGAGGTCCGTTGAGAAAGCCGAACTGTCCGTCGCTGAGCTGGAACTCCGTCATGATCGGCTGCGCGATCACGTTGATGAGGTTCCGGTCGATGAAGTTCACCGTGTAAACCAGCGTCAGCACGATCAGCACGTAGAGCCTGTAGCCGGGCGACCCGAGACTCTGTCCGCCAGCGGGGGCGTCGCCCGCGGCAGCTGCACTTCCAGCCATGTTCTCTCCCCTCGAAGACATGGCGGACCATGATGGATGGCCCCCGTCTCCATTTTTGACGAGCGGCGTTTCTCGCCGCTTCTGGCCCATACCCTATCTTCGGATTCCATCCCGGCAAGCCGCGAACATCGCAGCGCAGGTGCAGCAAACGCCATGCAGGCAAAGTCTCAGACGAGCCCCTTCGATTTCATGCTGACCACTTCCGTGGCGCCCACCACCAGATGATCGTGCAGCTTGATGTCGAGCGCCGCGAGCGCCTTGATTATCTCGCGCGTGAGATCGATGTCGGCGCGCGACGGCGTGGGATCGCCCGATGGATGGTTGTGCACCAGGATGACCGACGAGGCCGCCAGCTCCAGCGCGCGCTTGGCGATCTCGCGCGGATAAACCGGCGCATGATCCACCGTGCCCCGCCCCGCGACCTCGTCCGCGATCAGCTTGTTCTTGCGGTCGAGATACAGCACCCGCGCCTGCTCCGCCGTTTCATGGCGCAGCGACAGGCGCACATAGTTCAGCAGCGCGGCCCAGTTTGAAATCACCGGCTTGTCGCGCACCTGATCCGCCGCGGCCCGTTGCAGCAGCAGGTGCGACGCGCGCAGGTAAGCCGCCGCGCTCTCCCCCACGCCCTTGACCTCCATCAGCCGCTCCGGAGGCGCCGCCAGCACGCCGGAGACAGCGCCGAACCGCGCCAGCAGATCCTTGGCGATGGGCTTTACATCGACACGCGGAATGAAGGCGCACAACAACACCTCCAGCAATTCGTAATCGGCAAGGTGAGCGCCATCGCCCTTCAGCACGCGCTGGCGGATACGTTCGCGATGACCGTGATAGTGGCGCGTCGCGCCGCCTTCGTCTCCGCCCTGCCCTCCCTCGTCCCCCATCCGCCGTATCAGGCCGAAAGCGGATTGGTGTGAGGCGTATGCACGCCCGTGGGCGACCCCGTGAAGATCTCGCAGCCTGTTTCAGTGACGCCCACCGAATGCTCATACTGCGCCGACAGCGAGCGGTCGCGCGTCACCGCCGTCCAGCCGTCCGCCAGCAGCGCCACATCGCGGCGGCCGAGATTGATCATCGGCTCCACCGTGAAAATCATGCCGGGCATCAGCAGTTCGCCCTGACCGCGCCGGCCGAAGTGCAGGATGTTGGGCGAGTCATGGAACACGCGGCCAAGGCCGTGACCGCAGAACGCCTCGACCACGGAATAACGCTGACGCTCCGCATGTTCCTGGATCGCAGCGCCGATGTCGCCGGTGCGCGCGCCCGG
>CAZJZQ010000025.1:0-2074 GCA_964550535.1 uncultured Rhizobium sp. | reverse complement strand
CATCGACGATCACCGTCACGTCGATGTTGACGATGTCGCCGTCTTTCAGCGCGCGCTGCGGGCTGGGAATGCCGTGGCACACGACATGGTTGATCGAGGTGCAGACCGTGTGGCGATAGCCTTTGTAGAACAGGCAGGCCGGCAGGCCGCCGCGCTCCAGCACAAATTCGCGCGCCAGATCGTCCAGCTTCGCCGTGGTGACGCCGGGCGCGACGTGCGGGATCAGCATGTCGAGGCATTCCGCCGCCAGCTTTCCAGCGCGGCGCATTCCCTCGAACGCCTCCGGCCCGTGCAGCTTGATCTGCCCGGTGGCGCGCGTCGGCGCGTCGGCTGCGTCAATGAAGTTCATGGCGTGCGGTCCTGTAGTCCGTGTTGTGCCGAGGAGATAGCGCAAACCGGCGTCTGGCGCACCCCCTGAGCTTTTCTTGACGCTCCGCCCGGCCGTTCAATTGGCCTTGTTGCGGCGGCGTGGCGGGTCCGGCGCGAAGGGCTTAGGCAGCGGCATGGCCGGCACGCCCTCCTCATGCAGTTCCTTGGCCGTATCCGGCGTCACTTCGCCCCATACGGGCCTGTGCTCGGTCTCCCCGTAATACATGGCGCGCGCCTCATCGGCGAATTTCTCGCCGACATAATCATGCGTCTCGGCGATATGCTGGCGGATGCGCCCCACGGCCTGCGCCGCTTCCGCCTCAGGCGTGCTCACCTTGCCGGATTTCTCGCCGGAGGCGCGCACGGCGGGCGCCATGATCTGCTTGCGCACATCCACGCTGCCGCAGACCGGGCACTCCACCAGCTTCTTCTTGCGCTGGGCGTCATAGGCGGCTGCGTTCGAGAACCAGGCCTCGAACTCATGCTCCCCAACACAGGCAAGCGCGTACCGGATCACCGGCCAATCTCCTTAAGTCAGGCGGCGCCTTGCGCCGCTTCCGCCAGCAGCGCGTCGAGACGGCCCTGGGCTTCGAGGTCGTGCAGATCGTCCGATCCGCCGACATGGCGGTCGTTGATGAACACCTGCGGATAAGTCAGCCCGCCATTGGAGCGCTGGATCATCTGGCGGCGCAGTTCGGCGTCATCGCCGGCGCGGTATTCCTTGAACGCCGCGCCCTTGCGATCCAGCAGCGCCTTGGCGCGGGTGCAGTAGCCGCAAAAATCACGCGTGTAGATTTCGACCGTGGCCAATGCCAACTCCAGAATTAGAACCGTTCCAGTCTATATAGGCGCCCCCGAAGGACCAGCAACGCGAGCCAGCGTGAGCACATCGACGCAGGACGCCCCCGCCCGTTTCAGCGCCCTCGCGCACGCCTCCGCGGTGGCGCCCGTGGTCAGCACATCGTCAATAATCAGAATGCGGCGGTTACGGATGAGTTTCTCGCGACTTTTCCGGATGCGGAGAGCGCCCTGCACATTCCTGCGCCTGCCGTCCGCGCTCAGCCCGCCCTGGCTGGGCGTCGGCTTCACCCGTTTCAGTGCATCGACGCACACCGGAACCCCGCTGCGCCGCTCCACAGCCCCCGCCAGCCAGGCCGACTGGTTGAACCCCCGCCGCAACAACCTGAAGTAGTGAAGCGGCACGGGGACGATCAGGTCCGCCCCTCCCAGCAGCTCCGCCCCCGCCAGTCCCATCCACCCGGCCATCAACTCCAGCCCGTCCCGCCGCCCCTGATATTTCAGAGCCAGCACCATTTCCCGAGAAATATCCCCATAAATCAAGGCTGACCGCGCCCGGTCATAAACCGGCGGCCGCGACAGGCAGGCGAGACACACCTGCCCCGGATCGACCGCCACCTCGAACGGCGTCCCGCACCGGGCGCACAGCGGGTCCACTGGAAACTGCAATTTCGCCCAGTGTTCCGGCTCGATCAGGCCCGGTCCCGCGACCTCATCGCCCGAAACCAGCGACCGCTGCGGCCAGACCAGCCGGCCCAGCCGCGCCCCCGCGCTCTGCCCGGCGGGGGCCCGCACAGTCCGGCGCGCCGCAATCGGCCGGGGAGCCTTATCCCCGCCGCCGGAAGCCGCTACATGATCCGCAGATGTCCGCCCCACAGCCCCCCTCCATCCCGGCGCCCCCCCCCGG
>CAZJZQ010000024.1:22530-33283 GCA_964550535.1 uncultured Rhizobium sp. | reverse complement strand
GTGAAGTAGGTTTCGACGAAGCGCTTGTGGTCGCCATAGACGGTGCGCATCTGGCCGGGCCACGAATCGAGGATGCAGAGATTGCCCTCTGTCTTGCCTTCCAGCGGCTTGCCCTCGGCGTCCACGATCTGCGGGTTCACGCCGAAGAAGGGCTTGGCGGCCGAACCTGGCTTGAGCGCATGCGCGCCGGGCAGGGGCGTCATCATGCAGGCGCCTGTTTCCGTCTGCCACCACGTATCCACAATGGGACAGCGACGTTCGCCGACGACGCGGTGATACCACTCCCACGCTTCCGGGTTGATCGGCTCGCCCACTGAGCCAAGCAGGCGCAGCGACTTGCGCGAGGACGATGTGACGAAGTCATCGCCCGCGCCCATCAACGCGCGCAGGGCGGTGGGGGCGGTGTAGAAGATCGTCACCTTGTGCTTGTCCACCGCCTTCCAGAAGCGCGACGCATCAGGATAGGTCGGCACGCCCTCGAACATGATGCTGGTGGCGCCGTTGGCAAGCGGGCCATAGACGACATAGGAGTGGCCGGTGACCCAGCCCACATCGGCGGTGCACCAGAAGACGTCATCCGGCTTGATGTCGAAAACAACCTCATGCGTGTACGACGCCCAGACGAGATAGCCGCCCGTGGTGTGCAGCACGCCCTTCGGTTTTCCGGTTGAGCCGGAGGTGTAGAGGATGAACAGCGGGGCCTCCGCATTCATCTGCTCCGGCGCGCAATCGGTGGAGACGTTCGCGGCGGCGTCCTCATAGCGCAGGTCACGCCCGGATTGCATGGCGACATTCGCGCCCGTGCGCTTCACCACGATAACGCTGGTGACAGGCGACGACGGGCCGAGCCTGGCCAGCGCTTCATCGACATTGGCCTTCAGCGGAATGGGGCGGCCGCCGCGCATGCCCTCGTCAGCGGTGACGACGCAGCCGGACGCGCAGTCCATGATCCGGCCCGCCAGACTATCGGGCGAGAAGCCGCCGAAGACGACGGAGTGGATCGCCCCGATGCGGGTGCAGGCCAGCATGGCATAGGTCGCCTCGGGTATCATCGGCATGTAGATGGTGACGCGGTCGCCGCGCTTCACGCCCTGCGCCTTCAGCACGTTGGCGAAGCGGCAGACCTCGGCATGCAGCTCGCCATAGGTGATATGACGCGAGACAGAGGGTTCGTCGCCCTCAAAGATGATGGCGATCTTGTCTTTCATGGCGGGCAGGTGGCGGTCGATGCAGTTGGCCGAGACGTTCAGCGCGCCGTCCTCATACCAGCGGATTGAAAGATCGTTCGGGTCGCCGGATTTCGAAATGTCCCAGTTGACGTTCTTCACCTTCGTATAGGGCTTCATCCACGTCAGGCGTTTGCCCTGTTCGCGCCAGAACGCCTCCGGGCTGGCGAGAGCGGCGGCGTACATCTCATCGTATCTCGCCGCGTTCACCCGCGCTTTCGCAGCGAATTCCGGCGGCGGGGGATAGATGTGCGTTTCGGACATGACGTTTCCTGCGGCGTTTATTTTGCCCGCACTCTACGCGCCTGAACGGGAAGATGAAGGGCCGAAGCATGACTGCGGTGTCGGTTTTTCGTCGGCGGCCCGGGTATTCCGCTCCTAACACCATGCTCTCAGAAGAGGGAGTTCGGGATGCGGTTCGCGAGCAAGACAGTGATCATCACAGGCGCCAGTTCGGGTATTGGCCGGGCGGCGGCTATCCGGTTCGCGCGCGAGGGAGCGAATGTGGTCGCTGGCGCGCGGGGCGCGGCGGGGCTGGGCGTCCTTGAAAAAGAGATCGCAGCCTTCGGCGGCCACATCGCTACGCTGGCGGGCGATGTGGGCGATGAAGCCTTCGCCGCCGGGTTGGCTGGGTTGGCGAAAGAGCGCTTTGGCGGCGTGGACATGGCGTTCAACAATGCGGGGATGCTGGGCGCCCTTGGGCCGGCGCAGGACATCAGCGCGCACGATTGGCGCGCGACGCTGGCCGTCAATCTGGACGGCGCCTTCTATTGTGCAAAGCATCAGGTTCCCGCCATGCTGGAACGGGGCGGCGGGTCGATCCTGTTCACCTCCACTTTTGTCGGGCATTCAGCGGGCATACCGGGTACGGCGGCTTATGCATCAAGCAAGGCGGGCCTGACGGGTCTGGTTCAGGTGCTGGCGGCAGAGCTGGGGCCGTAGGGCATACGGGTGAATGCTTTACTGCCCGGCGGGACCGACACGCCGATGGGCAAGCCGATGACGGCGACACCAGAAAGCAAGGCGTGGGTGCTGGGCCTTCACGCGCTGAAGCGGATCGCACACCCGGACGAGATCGCAAACGCCGCCGTGTTCCTGCTGTCGGATGAAGCCAGCTTCATCACCGGTGCGTCGATATTGGCGGATGGCGGGGTTTCGGTCTGCCGGGCCTAACCCACGAACGCCTTCTCGATGACGAACTCGGCCGGGTTGGCGTTGGAGCCTTCCCTCAGCCCGGCCTTTTCGGCGAGGTGCTTGATGTCCGTCAGCATGTCCATCGAGCCGCAAACCATCACGCGGTCCACGGCGGGATCGAGCGGGGGCACGCCCAGATCGGCGAACAGCACGCCATTCTCGATGCAGGTCGTAATGCGCGCCTGGTTCGGCCACGGTTCGCGCGTAACAGTCGTATAATGGACAAGACGCCCGAAATGTTCGCCCACTAGCGGATCGTTGCGCAGGTTCTCGACCAGTTCCTGTCCATATTTCAGTTCGCCAACCTCGCGGCAGGTATGCGTCAGGATCACCTGCTCGAAACGCTCATACGTGTCCGGGTCGCGGATGATCGAGGCGAAGGGCGCAAGGCCGGTCCCGGTCGAGAAGCAGTAAAGCCGCTTGCCCGGGGTCAGCGCGTCGTGAACCAGCGTGCCCACCGATTTGCGGCCGAGCAGCACCTTGTCGCCCACCTTGATCGATTGCAGGCGCGAGGTGAGGGGGCCGTCCGGCACCTTGATCGAGAAGAATTCCAGTTCCTCGTCCCAGCTCGGGCTGGCGATGGAGTAGGCGCGCAGCAGCGGTTTGCCGTTATCGCCCTCCAGCCCGATCATCACGAACTCGCCGGAGCGGAAGCGGAAAGCGGGCGGCCGGGTGATGCGGAACGAGAACATCCGGTCCGTGTAGTGTTTCACGGACAGGACCGTTTCCTCGGTGGGAGCGTTGGCCGAGCGGGCGGGTTTCTCGGCGGGCTTGGCTTCGGCTTCCATCAGGTCGATCCGGGCGCTGAAAATGGGAGGCGCCGGCAAGGGGAGGCGCGCGACCTGCACCTAAGGGCGATGCGAGGGATTTGCAACTAAAGGCAGGGTTTAGCGGCGGGGCGGAATTCACCCGTGGCGCCCTCATTGCGCCGCATGGGCGTATTTCCTTGCCTTGGCGGGGATTTTCCGCAGAAATTCCGGGCTCGCCGGGGGCGGGAAACCCCTGTACCGGCGGGGGGCGGAAATATGGGCTGCTGAAAGGACTGCGGTTTGTCGCGTTGGCTGACGATCTTGCTGGGAGCCGGGGCCGTTGTGGCGGTCTTCCTGGGATTCCGCATGCTGATGGCCGGCGGCGACAACATCGCTACGGTGAAGGCCGAAACCGTGCCGACGCTGGACAAGCCTGTCTCGCCCGGCGAGCGTCAGGCGCGGGACGGGATGCAGGTGGTCGTGCGCCGGTCCGTGGCCGAGGTGCGCCCCCTCTTTCTCTCCCTCAGCGGACGCACCGAGGCGGCGCGCACGGTGACGGTGCGGGCCCAGGTGACCGGATCGGTGACCTTGGCTCCTGCGGTCGAGGGTAGGCGGGTCGCGGCCGGCGACCTGTTGTGCGGCCTGAATGTCGATGGCGCGGGCGCGCGGGTGCGCGAGGCCGAAGCCACCGCCAAGCAGAAACAGCTCGATCACAATGCGGCGGTGAAGCTCGCCGAGGACGGATGGGCGTCCGAAGCCCGCGTGGCGACAACGAAGGCCGCGCTCGACGCCGCCAATGCAACCCTTGAAGTCGCGCGCGCCGATCTTGCCCGCACCACCCTGCGGGCGCCCTTCGATGGCGTGTTCGAGAAGCGCCAGGCCCAGGAAGGCGCCTTCATGGGGCCGGGCGATGCGTGCGGTACGGTCGTGCAGCTCGATCCTGTTCTCGTCGTCGCCGAAGCATCCGAGCGCAACGCCGGACAGGTCCGCGTCGAGGCGCCCGCGCGCCTGCGTCTGTCGGATGGTCAGGAAGCGCTGGGCCGCGTGCGCTATGTGGCGCGCACCGCCAACACGCAGACGCGGACCTTCCGCGTCGAGGTCGAGATCGCCAATCCAGGCCATGTCATCCCCGTCGGCCGCGCCGCCGAAGTCCGCATCCAGACCGGGCAGGGCGACGCCCACCGCGTCAGCCCGTCGCTGCTGACCCTCGATGCGCAGGGCCGCATCGGGCTGCGCTATCTCGATGTCGGCGGCATCGTGAACTTCGCGCCCGCCGATGTGGTGGAAGAAACGCCGGACGGCGTGTGGGTCGCCGGTCTGCCGCGCGAGGCGCTGATCGTGGCGGAGGGGCAGGACGTGGTCCGCCCCGGACTCCGCGCGACGCCGGTGTTGCGCGAGGAGTGAGTCGCGAAACAAGCGCGGCCGATACTCCGGCATGAATCGCGACAGGCTGCCGCAGGCCGCAGGCGAAACGTTCGCGATGTGCGACAAAATTGGCGTTGCATGCCCGCAACACGGTGGAGAAAAGCTGGATTCTTTCCGGGCTGCGCCGCTCGTTTCCGAGGCGCCGGGACAAAGGGTTGCCCCGTGACGCACGAGACGCGCTGAGCGCCCCGTCGCGCATTGCGGCGCCGCCGGCCGAACGCCATCCGCAGTCCCGCTTCGGAAATCATCGCGACAATCAAGGCGTCTGTTGGTGAAGCGCGATGCGCGCATCTTCCGGGCGCGCAGGGCGCATGCGCAGGCGCCCCAACGTCAGATTGTCCCGGTACGGATCAAATTGATCCGGGCCCGGCTTTACCTGCGTCGCAAAACATTCATTGAGCGGTCATTGAGGCGCGGCGAAGTGCGAGCTATCGGCGCGATAGAGGACTCAGGACCGAAATCCTGGCTATCGAGGGTGAGACATCATGATGTGGAAGAACCTTGCCGGCGGCGTCGCCGCCTCAGCGATTGCAATCGCAATCGCCCAACCCGCCTTCGCGCAGGTGACAACCTCCGGCGTGCGCGGCATTGTGACGACGGCTGACGGCCAGCCCGCGACCAACGCCACGGTCACGGTGACCGACACACGCACAGGCGCGGCGCGCAGCTCCACCACCACAAGCACGGGCGCATTCGACGTCCGCAACCTCGCTGTCGGCGGACCCTACACCGTGGTCGTCGCTGCTCCCGGAATGCAAACAACCCAGGTTGACGGCGTGGTCCTCAATCTCGGCCAGCCTTCCAACGTGAACCTCCAGTTCGCTGGCGCCCCGACGACGGACATCGTCGTTATTACGGCGCAGCAGATCAACGCCGCGCCGGTCGCCCTCGGGCCGTCCTCCGTGTTCGGCATCGACACGCTCGACAACGCCGCTCTGGTGAGCCGTGACATCAAGGACGTCATCAAGGCCGACCCGCGCATCGTTATCGACCCGACCAATTCGGACGCGGTGCAGTGCGCCGGCGCCAGCCCGCGCTATAACGCCCTGACGCTGGATGGCGTGCGCATGGCCGACAGCTTTGGCCTGAACAGCAACGGCTATCCCACGGAGCGGATTCCGTTCTCCTACGACGCCATCCAGCAGGTCGCGGTGGAGTTCGCGCCGTTCGATGTCGTCTATGGCGGTTTCTCGGCTTGCAACATCAACGCTGTCACCAAGTCGGGCACGAACGAATTCCACGGCGGCCTGTTCTACGACTATTCGAGCAGCGACATGACCGGCGACTCGCTGAAGGGCGCGCCCGTCAACCTCGGTGATTTCGACGAGACGCGTTACGGCGTGCACGTCGGCGGACCGATCATCAAGGACAAGCTGTTCTTCTTCGGCGCCTATGAGAAGCTGGACGGTACGAACACCTTCTTCCGTGGTCCGGAAGGTTCTGGCGCGGGCCAGGTGGTTACGGGTTTCACGCAAGCCGAATACGACCAGATCCTCAACATCGCGCGCACGGTTTACGACTATGAGCCGGGCGAGCTCATCACCTCCGCGCCGAACGAGGATGAGAAAATCCTCGCGAAGCTGGACTGGATCATCAACGACCGTCACCGCGCGTCGCTGACCTACAACCTCAACGACGGCTACAACGTCACCGAGTCCGACCGCCGCGCCACGGCGTTCGAGTACTCGAACCACTACTACACGCGCGGAGCCAAGCTGGAGTCTTATGCCGGCGCCCTCTATTCGGACTGGACGGACAATCTCTCGACCGAAATGCGGGTGACCTATCTGGAGCTGGACAACAGCCAGATTTCGCTGGCTGGCGCCGAGTTCGGCGAAATCCAGATCCAGGATGGCCCGAATGTCATCTATCTCGGCGCCGACGACAGCCGTCACGCCAACAAGCTGACCTATGACACGCTGAACATCCGGCTGAAGGGCGACTACCGCCTCGACAACCACCTGCTGACCGCCGGCTTTGAGCGTGAAGAACTGGATATCTTCAACCTCTTCGGCCAGGACAGCCAGGGCGAGTACATCTTCTCCAGCATCGCCGACTTCGCCGCCGGCAACCCCAACCGCGTGACCCTGAAGAACGCTGCGACGCTCAATCTCGATGACGCCGCGGCCACCTTCGGATACGCTATCAATACCGCTTACGCTCAGGACAAATGGGATGTCACCGACGCCCTGACCGTCACGGCTGGTCTGCGTTATGACTGGTACGAAACGGATGACGCTCCGGCTTACAACGCCGCGTTTGAAACCCGCTTCGGTTTCCGCAATGACGCAACGCTCGACGGCGAAGGTCTCCTGCAACCGCGCCTCGGCTTCCAGCTTGACGCCACGCAGGACATTTCGATCCGCGGCGGCGTCGGCGTGTTCTCCGGCGGCAACCCGAACGTGTGGCTGTCCAACAGCTTCGCCAACGACGGCGTGACCTACATCGAAGTGCGCGACACCGATATCGGACTCGGCGGCTACTGCCTGTTCGCCTCGGGAAGCTGCCCGAACACCTTCACCTTCGTGAACGATGAGGGCGGCAGCGGCCGCCCGGTATGGGGCCAGCCGCAAGAGCTGCTCGACGCCATCGCCAACGGCGGACGTCTCGGCGCGGTCAACGCGCTGGATCCCGACTTCGAGCTTCCGTACAACATCAAGTACGCGATCGGCTCGACCGCTTTCGTGGACGTTCCGATGCTTGGCGGCGAATACCGTCTGGACGGCGACGTGATCGTGACGGCGAGCGAGCGGCCCCCGGCGATCGTGAACCCGGGCCTCTCCGCGATCGATGTGGGTCCTGCCGGCTTCCAGTACATGAACAGCACCAATGGCGAAGCCTATGTGCTGACCAACGGCGACAATTTCCGCAGCACGACGGCGTCGGTTTCCGTGAGCAAGGACTATGACTTCGGTCTGTCCTGGGCGCTCGGCTACGCCTACTCGGATGCGAAAGACAGCAGCCCGATGACCAGCTCGGTCGCGTTCTCCAACTTCCAGAACGTTGCCTACATCAACCCGAACAACCTCTCGGCGGCTCAATCGAACTACAACACGCCGCACCGCTTCACGCTCCAGGCGACTTACGAGAAAGAGTTCTTCGGCGATTACGCAACGCGCATCTCCGCGTTCGGGCAGGCGAGCGAAGGCCAGGCCTACAGCTACACCTTCGCGCCGGGGTCGATGGTTGGTTCGGGCTTCTTCCAGGACGCCAGCGGCGGCGGCACGCTGCTCTACGTGCCGACGGGTCCGGGCGATTCCAACGTCAATTTCGCTCCGGGTTTCAACCAGGCTGGCTTCTTTGACTATCTGGAAAGGGAAGGCTTGAACAAATACGCGGGCGGTTTCGCGCCGCGCAACGCGTTCAACAGCAACTGGTGGACGACGATCGACCTGAAACTGGAGCAGGAGCTTCCGGGCTTCATGTCGGAGCACCGCACATCGGCCTTCGTGGTGGTGAAGAACCTCACCAATCTGCTGAACGACGACTGGGGCCTCATGAGCGAGAGCACCTTCCCGCACGTGACGCCCGTGGTCGCCGGCAACTACAACGCGGCTCTCAACCAGTTCAACTACAACACCTTCAACAATGTCGACGCTCAGCCTCGCGCTGTGGCTCCGTCGCTGTGGTCGGTGCTGGTCGGCGTGAAGTACGAGTTCTAGGGCCAGTCCTGAAGCCCAACCGGAAAGGGCGGTCCTCACGGGCCGCCCTTTTTGATTCAGTCTTTCAGATTCAGTCTTTCAGATTCAGGCCGCTTGAGTCCGGGTCGCGAAATTCGAGGTGGACGGCCGGGGTGCGGGCGGGTCTTGTACGCCGGTGCAGCAGTGATAGAGGGGCGCCATGAGCAAGACCTCGACCAACTCCGCCGCCACCATGCCGCCCGCCGAATGGTCCCCGCACGCCGCGATCTGGACCGCTTTCCCGGCGGATCGCGACCTGTGGCTCGATAATCTCGATCCGGCGCAGGCCGAGGTCGCCGCCATGGTGCGCGCGCTGGCCCAGCCGGGGCCGGATGGCCGGCCCGGCGACGTGATGCAGGTGCTGGTGCAGGGGCCCGAAGCGATGCTGGCGGCCGAGCGCCTGATCGGCGACGTGGCCGAGATCGTGCCCGCCGACTATGGCGATATCTGGCTGCGCGACACCGGCCCTGTCTTCTTCGCGCGCGATCGTGCGCGTTGCTTCACCTTCAATGGCTGGGGCGGAAAATACGTCCTCGACTACGACGACCAGGTCGGCCCCTTCGTGGCGGCGTCGGCGGGCGCGGCGGCGGACAAGTGGGCCGTGGTGCTGGAAGGCGGCGCGGTAGACTTGGACGGCGAGGGCACGATCCTCACCACGCGCGAATGCCTCCTGAACCCCAACCGCAATCCCGGCATGGACGAGGCGGGCGCCGAACGCCTGCTGCGCGAAGGGCTGGGCGCGTCCAAAGTGATCTGGATCGATCGCGGTCTGATGAACGATCACACTGACGGCCATGTCGACAACATCGCGCGCTTCGTCGCGCCGGGCGTCGTCGTCTGCCAGGCTCCTGCGAACGCGGACGATCCCAACACCGGACGCCTGAATGAGATCGCCGCCACGCTCGAAGCCGCGCGCGACGCACGCGGCCGCAAGCTGCAAGTGGTGCGCATCCCATCCCCCGGCCGCGTCGATGGCGAGGAAGGCGAGCCGGTTCCGGCCAGCCACATGAACTTCATCATCGGCAACGCCACAGTCGTGGTTCCCACCTACGGCACGGCCACGGCGGATGCGGCTGTTGCAGCGCTCGCAAAGCTGTTTCCGGGGCGCAGGGTTGTAGGTCTGCCATCGCTGCACATATTGTCCGGCGGCGGTTCGTTCCACTGCATCACGCAGCAGCAGCCGCAACAGGAGTAGGCCATGGCGCGCACCGTGACCCTCGCCGTCCTGCAGGCGGCGCTGAGCGACGACATCGACGCGAACATCGAGAAGATTTCCGCCCTGGTGCGCCAGGCGGCGGCCAGCGGCGCGCAGGTGATCCTGCCGTCCGAACTGTTCGAAGGATGGTATTTCTGCCGTCAGCAGGACGAGGAGCGTTTCACGCGCGCCCAGCCGTGGAAAACGCACAAGGCCGTCACCGCCATGGCCAAGCTGGCGGCGGAGCTTGGCGTGGTGATCCCCGTCTCGATCTTCGAGAAGGCCGGCCCGCACTATTACAACTCGCTGGTGATGGTGGATGCGGACGGCTCGCTGCTCGGCGTCTATCGCAAATCGCATATCCCTGACGGGCCGGGCTATATGGAGAAGTTCTACTTCCGCCCCGGCGATACCGGTTTCAAGGTGTGGGACACGAAGTTCGGCCGCATCGGCGTGGGCGTCTGCTGGGACCAGTGGTTCCCTGAATGCGCCCGCGCGATGACGCTGCAAGGCGCCGAAATCCTGCTCTATCCCACCGCCATCGGCTCCGAGCCGCATGACGCCTCGCTGGATACCGCCGCGCGCTGGCGCCGCGCCATGCTCGGCCACGCCGTCTCCAACGTGATCCCCGTCGCCGCCGCCAACCGCATCGGCACGGAAGAAGGGCAGGTGTTCTACGGCACGTCCTTCATCAGCGATCAGGCCGGCGAAATCCTTTCCGAACTGAACCGCACGGAGGAAGGGATCGCGCTGGCGACGATCGACCTCGACCATGTGCAACGCAACCGCGCCGCCTGGGGCTTCTTCCGCGACCGCCGCACGGACCTCTACGGTCCGCTTTTGTCCCCTGCGGGCGATGGCGGCTGAAACTTTCCGGAAAACCTGAGGGGGACGCACGGATGAAACGGGTCGCGGTCGTGGTTCTGGGGATGCTGCTGGCGGCGTGCGGACCGGCGGAAGCTCCGATGGAAGCGCCAGTCGAGTCTCAAGCAGAGACTCCGCTGGAGGCGCCCGTTGCGCCGGCGGTTCCTGCTGTTGATGCATCCGCTGTTTACGAGATGCCGGGGAGCGCGGTGCATCGGATAACGTCGCCGGTGCTGGGCCGCGCCTACGACCTCTATGTCCGCCTCCCGCCGGGCTATCGCGCGGAAGAGAACAGTGCACGACGCTATCCGGTTCTTTATGTAACCGATGGCGACTATCCCTTCGTGACGGCGGCGGGGGTGATGATGGCTCCAATGGGGCATGGCGGGTTCGACCACGCGATCCTTGTGGGCGTCTCCT
>CAZJZQ010000024.1:0-22520 GCA_964550535.1 uncultured Rhizobium sp. | reverse complement strand
AGTCCGGCCGGGTGAGCCGGGGACGAGATCTGACCCCCGTGCGCAATCCGTCGAACACCACGGACCCGACAGGCGGCGCGCGCGAGTTCCTGGCCTTCCTGCGCGATGAGGCGATCCCGATGGTGGAGCGCGACTATCGCGCCGATCCTTCGCGCCGCATCTATGCCGGGCAGAGCTATGGCGGCCTGTTCGGCGCTTACGCGTTGCTGAACGAGCCGGGCCTGTTTCATGACTATATCCTGACCAGCCCGTCGCTGTGGTATGGCGGCGGCGCAATGTTCGCGATGGAGGCGGAACTGGCGCAGACAAACCGCGCCCCCGCCGGGCGCGTGTTCTTCGCCATCGGCGAGACGGAAACGCCCGCGATCAATGGCGGCCGGTACGACATGGTGGGCGACCAGACGCGGTTCGCGGATCTGCTGCGCAGCCGGAGCCATGCGGCCCTTGAGGTGCGCGACGTTGTGGTCGAAGGCGGTACGCACCTGACGACGTTCCCGGTGGGGCTGCTGCGCGGCCTGATGTGGATGCTGCCGGGCCCTGCGCCTTATGGCGGATAGAACGCCATGACCCGCACCCTTGTCTTCGACTCCGGCGTGGGCGGGCTCACCATCGCGGAGGCGATCCGCAAGGCGGCGCCGCACTGGCGCGTGGATTATGCGGCGGACGCCGGCTTTTTTCCCTACGGCACGAAGTCTGACGAGGAACTGCGCGAGCGTTTGCCCGCGCTGCTGGCGGAGCTGGTGAGACTGGGACAACCAGATCTTCTGGTGCTGGCGTGCAATACCGCCTCCACGCTGGCTCTCGACGATGTGCGTGCGCGGGTGAGCATTCCGGTGGTCGGAACCGTGCCGGCGATCCGTCCCGCCGCGCAGGCGACAAAGACCGGCGTGATCGGCGTTCTGGCGACGCCCGGCACCGTGCGGCGCGCCTATCTCGACGATCTGGAATGCGAGTTCGCGTCCGGCGTACGCGTGATCCGCCGGGGGTCGGCCGGGCTGGTGGATATCGCCGAACGCGCTGTTCGTGGCGGCGTAGCAGACGCAAACGATGTCGCCGCCGAAGTGCGCCCGATGTTCGAGGCGGACGGCGGCGACTGCATCGATGTGGTGGTGCTCGCCTGCACGCACTTCCCTCTGATCCGCGATGCAATCGCCGCCGCGTGCCCGCCCGGCGTGCAACTGATCGACACCGGCGAAGCCGTGGCGCGCCAGGCCCTGCGCGTCGCGCCCGCATCGCCGGACGCCGGTGGGGAAGCAACAGCCTGGGCAACCGGCGGCGCCGCCAACCGCGCCGCCCTCACACCCGCCCTCGAACGCTTCGGCTACGCCCGCATTGAGGTGGTGGACATCTAGGATGTGAAGGCCTGCGTAGGTGCGGCGGCCCGATCAACCGAAGGACAAGTCCGCACACCGCGAATTTTCTTCGCGAACGAAATCAAACCCTTCGCCGAAATCCGCGAAACAAAAACGCAGGATAGAGCCCGATTTCTCCTACCCCTCGCATTCACCCCCATAATGGCCTCGCCCTGATCGAGGGAGGTCTTGAAGGCCTCAAAGCTTCCAGATGTCAGGGCGGTGTTTGGTGCAGGCGTCAGAAGGGTGAAGTCCGGCTCGGCCTGCGCTGAAGGTGCTGAAAGGCGATTGCCTCCGACGTTTTAGCAAGTGCTCAACTCGTCGAAGACAACTCCGGTCAGCCCTGAAAACAAACGCCGGGGCGCGCAATAGCGCAAACCCACTACGTACTACCGGCGCTCAGCCCTCAAAAAGCTGACCGCCACGCAGACCCGCGCTATCGCGCGCCCCGCTCCCTCATGCCCGGAGCTAAAACATGGCAGCATCCCTGGCGGCGGCAGGCCGGCCTGAATGCAGCTCCGCATTCAACACGGCCCATTCACCATGCCACACTTGTGACGCGCCCAAGGTGTGTTACCGCCGGAGTGAAGGACAAACTCATGGCCGATACCTCCACCACATCGCCAAAGCTGATGAACCTTGCGCTGCAAGGCGGCGGTTCGCATGGCGCGTTCTCGTGGGGCGTGCTCGACCGGTTGCTCGAAGATCCGCATGTGGTGATCGAGGCGATCACCGGCGCATCGGCGGGCGCCATCAACGCTGTCGCACTTGCAGCAGGGTTCGCGGATGGCGACCGCGAAGCGGCGCGTGCTTCCTTGCGCGCGCTGTGGACCGGCGTGCTGCGCGAGGCGCGGTCGAGCTTTCTCAACCGTTCTCCCTTCGAGACGATGATGGCCGGGTGGGGCCTCGACATGTCCCCGGCCTATGTGATGTTCGATCTGGTGACGCGCGTGGCCAGCCCCTACGACTTCAACCCGCTCAACGTGAATCCCCTGCGTAATCTCCTGGTCGAGCTGGTCGACTTCGAGAAGGTGCGGCGCTCGCCGGTGCAGGTGTTCATCTCCGCCACCAATGTCGAAACCGGCCGCTCGCAGGTGTGGGGCGCGGAGGATCTGACGGCGGACCACGTCATGGCGTCGGCATGTCTCCCCTGGCTGTTCCACGCGGTGGAGATCGACGGCGTGCCGTACTGGGATGGCGGCTTCACCGGCAATCCGGCGCTGTGGCCGTTGTTCGACTGCTGCGACAGCGATGACGTGGTGCTGGTGCAGATCAATCCGATCCTGCGCAAGGGCGCGCCGCGAACCGCGCGCGACATCATCAACCGCGTCAACGAGATCACCTTCAACGCCTCGTTGTTGCGCGATCTGCGCGCCATCGATTTCGTCACGCGCCTGATCGAAGCCGGAAGGCTGGACGGTACGGGCTATCGCCGCATTCTCGTCCACGCCATCGAGGACGAGGCGGCGCTGTCGGAACTGGGCGCGTCGTCAAAGTTCAACGTCGAACCCGCTTTCATCGACATGCTGTTCAACAAGGGACGGCAGGCGGCGGATACGTGGCTGAAAACCAGCTTTCGCCATGTCGGCGCAAAAGGCACGGTGGACATCCGCAAGATGTTCTAGGGCCATGAAGATTCACTCGACGGCGCGCGTCTGAAACGTCCCGCGAAACGCCCGCCGCTGAGAGGCGCGAAGTCGAGCGCAGACGTGCCGCAACCCTCGCTGCCGGAAAAGCCTGAAACCAAAGCTCCGCGCAAACGGCGGAAGGCGGAGTAGGCCTAAAGAAACTCCAGTTCGCGTGGGTCGCGCCCGGCCCATGCGCGCTGGAACTCCGCCGCGAGGAAATGCCCGCCGAGCACGAGCAGGGTGAGCCCCCCGGCATAGGCGCGGCTGCGGGCCAGCGCGGCGGCCCTGGAAATATCGGGCTCGCTGACAACGTCTTTGCCGGCGAAAGCGGAGGTGAACAGCGCAGGGTCAGCGCCGGCCTTGTGCGCGCGGGTGAGGATGAAGCGGTCGAAGCGCCCGGCGACAATCCGTGCGATGTTGGCGACGTCCTTGCCCGCCGTGACGCCGAACACCACCAGCACTTTTTCGCGCGGCGTGAAATCGAGAAAGGCTGCGGTCGCGGCCGCGACGCCGCGCGGTGTGTGGCCAACGTCGATCCAGATTTCCGGCGCCGCCGACACCTGCTCCAGACGCCCGGCCCACCCCGCCTGCGCCATGCCGTCGAGCAGGTCGCGTCCGTCCTCTCCCTCTGCGCCCCGCCATGCACTGGCTGCGAGCAGTGCGGCGACGGCGTTGTCGATCTGGTGTCGACCGATAAGGCGCAGCGCGCAGTCCGTCATCCGGGCGCCCGTCGACGCAAGCAGATCGAACCGCGTGCCTGCCGCCGTGTTGGCGGCGTTGGCGACGGTGAACGCATCGGCGGCGAACACCGGCGTCTTGCCCGCGAGCGCGCAGTACGACGCGATGCGCTCATACATCGATCGATCCACACTGGCCGACACGACCAGGCGTCCGCCGGACGCGAGCGCGTCGATCTTGTCGAACGCGATCAGTTCCTCTGTGGCGCCGAGAATATCTGTGTGCTCACGCTCGATGGAGGTGAGGGCGGAAACGCGCGCCTGCAACGCCCGCACCGGATCATAACGCCCGCCAAGTCCGGCTTCCCACACAACAACGTCGGGCCGTTCCTGCTCGTACCAGAGCACGGCGACGAGAAAGAGAAACTCGAACGCGCCCATGCGGTCGCCCGGCGGCAGGGCGTCGCTGAACGCGCGGACAGTGGCCACATGGGCGGCGAACGTCGGCTCGGGGATCATCGCGTCGCCCAGCCGGAAGCGCTCGCGTACATCGAACAGGTGGGGCGAGGTGAAACATCCGGCGCTATACCCCGCGCCTTCCAGCGCCGCCGCGGCGAGACGCGCGGTGGAGCCCTTGCCATTGGACCCCGTGATGACGATGGCGCGTTGCGACAGCGCCGCCATGTCGATGGCGTGCTGCGCGAAGAACCGGGCGATGCGGTGCAGGCAGATGCCGTCGCCGAATTTCTCAAGTCCGAACATCGGAGGCCTCCAGACATTCGTTCAGCATGTCCGCCCACAAGGAGATGGCGATAGTGTCATGCCCGCCAAGCTCCAGCAGGCGCAGGCCGGGATTGCCGTTCACCTCGATCACCACCATCTGCGAGAGAGCGCGGGCGGGCGACACATCGAACATGTCCACCGCCGCGATGCGCAGGTTCAGCGCGCGGGTTGCGGCGATGGCGAGGTTGGAGAGTTGGGGGGGCGGAGTGAGCGAGACATGGGCTGCCTCACCAGAGGCGGCGAGATTGCGGCGTCCGGGAAGCGCGACACGCGCATCCTTCGGCGGGATGTAAGACGCTGCATGCCCGGTGAGAGGCAGGAGCGTATCGGGCCAGGGCGAGACGCCTGTGCCGTCAAGCGACGCATTGGCGCGCGCAAGAAGGGCGGCCATCGTGGAGACGCCGTCTCCGGTAAGCGCCGACGCGCCGCGCGCCGCATGGAAGACGGGCGCGCCGTCCTTCACCACCACGCGATGTTCCTCGCCATGAACGACCGGCTGGATCAGAAAGCTTTCAAACTCCGGCGCGGCGCGCGCGATCCAGTCCTTGAGCGCGGCCTCGTCCGGAATGATCTCCGCGAGATTTCCGAGCGCGCCGAGATTGGGCTTGGCGAAGACGGGGTAGCCAAGGGTTGCGGCATGGCGCAGGGCGTCGGCAATTTCACGGCCCGGCGCGCGCAGGGCGGCGCGGCGGGCGTGGGCGAAGAACAGGGCGCCGGAAATAACCGGCAGGCCGGCGGCCGCCAGCACGGCTGCCGCATGCGCCTTGTCGCGGGCGATGGCGACGGCGGTTGCGCTGTTCACCGGATAGCCGCAGACCCCGCCCGCGCCGGAAAGGACGGAGCGCCCGCCGCGCGTGATGCGAAACAGATAGCCGCCGGCGTCCAGCAGCGCGAACTCCGCGCCGATGCGGGCTGCGGCGGCCGAGGCGTAGCGGGCGAAATCAGGATGGGTCATCGGATAAATCTGGCGGCGCGCCGCATGACGCCCGCCGCCTCTAGCAGAGCCCGGCGCGGGCTCCAATCCGCTGCTGAGCGCCGGTTGAAACAGGCGAGCAGCGCTGTGCGAATGCGTGATTGCCGGGCGGCGGAGCGGGGGGTAGGCTCCGCCCGTTGCGCTTTAACCGCGAGACCTTTGATGAGCTGCGGCCATTCGCACCTGATCCCCCTGCCGCCCGTGGGCGACCAGTCGCCGACCAGCGTGCTGACGGACGAGCTGGCGATGGACATCCATCTCGGCCACCTGAAGCCCGGCGCCCCCTTGCGGGAGGTCGAGATCGCCGGGGCCCATGGCGTCAGCCGCACCATCGTGCGTGCGGCGCTGCAACGGCTGGAGGCGCAGGGGCTGGCGCAGAGCGAGATGAACAAGGGCGCGAAGGTGCGCGCCGCCCCTCCGGAAACGCTGGAAGATATGGCTAACCTGCATGCGGGGCTGACGGCGATGGCGGCCCGGCTGGCCGCAACGCGGGCGACGCCGGACGCGGTTTCGCGCATCGGCAAGTATGTCGACATGATGGATCACGTGGCGGAGGACGTTGGCCCCGCCGAGGAGTTCCAGCACCTGCGCGTCGGCTTCGCCCGCGCGCTGTTCGAGGCTGCGGGCCCTGTGCTGGCTGAACGCCTGCGCACGGCCGCCCCGGTGGTGCCGCATCATGATCGCGCGCTCGACGATGTGCGCGACGGACGCGGACAGGAGGAGACGGCGATGCTGGCCCGCGCCGTTCTGGACGCCGTCCATGCCAGACAGCCGGACGCCGCAGCCACAGCCGGGGAGAAGTTGGTGCGCCGGCACGCGGAGCAGACCATGGCGGCTCCGCCGGCTCCCCCGCCGGTTCAGCGCAAGGCCCGCCGGGCGGCCTGAAACTCCGAAATCGCGGGCTTTTCGCTTCCGGGGCGAGCTGCGTGTTGCGCCAAAGCGACACCATGCCCGGCGGCGCAGACTTGGCGCCATCGTGAGCGCCGGTTTTGTATACAATGTGCGTACAAGCTTATACGAAGCCCTCCGCGAAAGCCGGGACGGGCTTTCCGGTAAGCAGGTGGGAGAGAAATCAGGTGAAAAACCTTTTGTTGGGCGCCGTGGCGTCTATGGCCGTCATGATGTCCGCTGCGCCCGCGATGGCTCAGGACGGCGGCCC
This sequence comes from uncultured Rhizobium sp., assembly GCA_964550535.1. Lineage (GTDB taxonomy): Bacteria > Pseudomonadota > Alphaproteobacteria > Caulobacterales > Hyphomonadaceae > UBA7672. The sequence goes on along the minus strand of CAZJZQ010000024.1, from coordinate 15,948 downwards.
GGTGGATGTGATCCAGGTCTGGGGAAAGCTCGAAGAGACGCTGGCCCAGGAGTTGGAAGCCTACGGTTCGCGCCTTGAAATCGTGACCGAAGAGCAGATCAGGAATGGCGGCTTTATCGACGCCTCCCAGGCGATCGAGATGCTGGTCCCCGGCCTCTACGTCGCGCCGAAAAACGGCGCCTTCGATTACGTGAACGTCTCGATGCTCGGCGGCCGCACCAAGGACGTGATCTGGCTGGTCGACGGCGTCCGTATCTCGAACCGCCTCTACACGACCACCACGCCGCTGGACACGATCCCCGCCCACATGATCGAGCGGATCGAAGTGCTGAAGGGGGCGCAGGGCCTGCACTACGGCACCTCGGCGGTTACCGGCGCCATCAACGTCATCACGCGCGGTTTTTCCGATGAGACCAAAGGCGCGATCTCGGCAGGCGTGAACAGCAATGAAGGCCGCAGCGTGAACGGCTATACGTCCGGCGCGGTCGGCGATCATCGCTTTGTGGTCTATGCCAGCCACGATCAGGCGGAAGGCTTCCAGCCCTATCGCGACGAGCATTATCAACCCAGCACGACCGACCGCAATCGCGGCTACAACGTCACCACGTTCGGCGCGAAGTACGGCTATGATTTCTCGGACGCGCTGAAACTCTCGGCGACCTACCAGCACACGGATGCGGCGCTCGAATTCGCTGCTCCGGTGAACGTCGCCTACGCCGTCAATGATCGTGACGAAGATCTCATCACGTTGAAGCTCGACTGGAGCCCGGCCGGCAATTTCGACGTGTTCGTGAAAGGGTACTACCACACCTGGGACACGATCTACACGCGTTACCACAACACCGTGCCGGTCTCGGGAACCCTGATCGTCAACCAGGACGCCAATTACTGGGGCTTTGAAGACTACGGTATCAACCTGCTGGGCCAGTACCAGCTGAGCGATTCCATCACCATTCTCGGCGGCGCCGATTACCAGAACTATGGCGGGACGGACGAAGTCTTCCTGATCGATGACAAGACCGAGGACGTGATCGCGCCGTTCGCCGAAGTGCGCTGGGATCTGGACGTGCTGAGCGGCCTGAACCTCGCGGCCGGCGTGCGTCACAACATTCCGTCGGGCGAAAGCGATACGACCGTCTGGAACGTCTCCGGTCGTCTCGGCATCAATGACTATCTCTACACGCGCGGCATGGCCGGCACGGCCTTCGTTCTGCCCGACGCTTACCAGCTCTATGTCAACGATCCGTGCTGCGAGCAGGGCAATCCAAACCTGAAGGGCGAGGAGAGCGAGAACATCGAACTCGCGATCGGCGGCGAAGGTTCGCGCGTCAGTTGGGAACTCACGGCCTTCCGCCGTGAAGTCCAGGATCTGATCCGCATCGTCGGCAACGTTCCCGACACCCGCCCGGCTGGCTCGCCTGGCAACTATGCGTGCCCGGAAGATCTGGTGAACGGCTGCATCGACACCTTCGACAACGAAGGTAATCCGGTCGAATTCGAAGGCGCGGAGTTTGTGGTGTCGGCCCTGCTGACCGGCGACCTCACGGCGACGTTCAACTGGACGCACACCAGCGCTCAAGCACGCGGCACGAGCGTCCAGCTGGCGAACATTCCGGAAGACACCGCCAAAGCCAGTCTCGACTGGGCTCCGGCCAACTCGGCGTTCGGCGGCGGCATCGCGGTGAAGTATGTCGGCGACGTCGAAGCCCAGCTGAGCGTGCCGGCCGCGACGCGCATCAACTATGGCGACTTCTTCGTCGCCGACCTGAACGGCCGCTGGTTCCTTGACGCCGACCGCAAACACCGTCTGGGCTTCCGCGTCGAGAACCTGTTCGACGAGGAGTATGACAGCTCGCTCATCCGCGTGGTTCCCGATGGCGGCGGCACGCCTTACGCCGCAGGCAACCTCGGAACCGAGCGGACGTTCCACGTCAACTACACCTACAATTTCTAGACGACGCCTTCCTCCCCGGCGGGGCCGACGCTGCAACTTCGCCCCCGGAACGCTCCCCTCTCTCCGCAAGGAGGGAGGGGTTTGTTTTTGGCGGTTTGCGCCAGCGTTACAGACAAAAAAGGCCCGCTGTTTCCAGCGGGCCTTTTGTCGTTTCAAGGGGCCCCGGACATCCGCCCGGCGGTCCCGGATCAGAGCTTTTCAGTCAGCTCCGGCACGATCTTGAACAGGTCGCCGACGAGGCCGTAGTCCGCGATCTGGAAGATCGGGGCTTCTTCGTCCTTGTTGATGGCGACGATGATCTTCGAGTCCTTCATGCCGGCGAGGTGCTGGATGGCGCCCGAGATGCCGATTGCGACGTACAGTTCCGGCGCGACGACCTTGCCGGTCTGGCCGACCTGATAGTCGTTCGGAGCGTAGCCGGCGTCCACCGCAGCGCGCGAGGCGCCGACGCCCGCGCCGAGCTTGTCAGCCAACGGCAGGATGTACTGGTTGAACTGCTCGGCCGAAGCCAGGGCGCGGCCGCCGGAGACGACGCGCTTGGCGGAGGCGAGTTCGGGGCGGTCCGACTTCGAGATTTCCTCGGAGACAAACGTGGCCTTGAACGGACCGGCGGGCGCCGCAACCGTTTCCACAGCGGCGGAGCCGCCCTCAGCCGCCGCCGGGAAGGCGGTGCCGCGAACGGTCACGACTTTCTTGGCGTCGGACGATTTCACGGTGAGGATCGCGTTGCCGGCGTAGATCGGACGCTCGAACGTGTCCTGGCCGATCACGGCGGTGATGTCCGAGATCTGCATGACGTCAAGCTTGGCGGCGATGCGCGGGCCGACGTTCTTGCCGGTGGTGGTCGCCGGCAGGAAGAGGGCGTCATAGCCGCTCATCAGCGGAACCACGAGCGCTTCGACCGCTTCGGCCAGGGCCTTTTCAAAGACCGGAGCGTCAGCGTGCAGCACCTTGCGGACGCCGGCGAGTTTCGCGGCGGCGGCGGCGGCGGGACCGGCGTTGGAGCCGGCGACCAGCACGTCGACATCGCCACCGAAGGCCACGGCGGCCGAAACGGTCTTGGCGGTCGCTTCGTTGAGCGCGGCGTTGGAGTGTTCAGCGAAAACCAGAACGGCCATGTCAGATGGCTCCTGCGGATTTGAGCTTGGCGATCAGCGCATCGACGTCGGCGACTTTCTCGCCCGCTTCGCGCTTCTTCGGCTCGGTGACTTTCACGACGGACAGGCGCGGCTTGGTGTCCACGCCATAGTCGGCCGGGGTTTTGGCCTCGATCGGCTTCTTCTTCGCCTTCATGATGTTCGGCAGCGAAGCAAAGCGCGGCTCGTTGAGGCGCAGGTCGGTGGTGACCACGGCCGGAAGTTCGAGCGCCACGGTCTGGAGGCCGCCATCGACCTCGCGCGTGACGTTCAGCTTGTCGCCGTCCTTGCTGACGGCGGAGGCGAACGTGCCCTGGCCCCAGCCCAGAAGGGCGGCCAGCATCTGGCCGGTCTGGTTGTTGTCGTCGTCGATCGCCTGCTTGCCGGTGATGACCAGGCCGGGCTGTTCGGCTTCAACGATGGCTTTCAGGATCTTGGCCACCGCCAGCGGCTCGACCCGCTCGTCGGTCTGGACGTGGATGCCGCGGTCGCCGCCCATGGCGAGACCGGTGCGGATGGTTTCCTGCGCCTGCGCCGGGCCGATGGAAACGATCACGATTTCGGTCGCGATGCCTTTTTCCTTCAGGCGGACAGCTTCCTCCACCGAGATTTCGCAGAAGGGGTTCATCGCCATCTTCACGTTGGCGAGGTCCACGCCGGTCTGGTCCGCCTTCACGCGGGGCCGCACGTTGTAGTCGATCACCCGTTTGACGGGCACAAGCACCTTCATCGGCGTCATTCTCCGGTTTGGTTCTGGAGGTCAGTATGAATCCAGGATGTTTCGCCCGGTCGGAGAGCGGACGAAACGGCGCTTCCTGTTATGCAGGCAGCGGGCCGGAATCAAGTTTGGGCGGGGAAAAAGCGTCACTTTGGCGCGACATTCCGCACCCCTGCGGCCCGGAAAACGCTTGCAGCAGGCCCGTTCACGGCCCGCCTTGCTGCGCGACAAGTTTTCCGGAGTGAATTCCGCAGGTTGAACCTTCGCTCTGGACAAGAAATAGTCCCGGTATGCCATTGGGTTTCCTCAAAAAACTGTTCGAGTCTGGTGCAACCGGCCCGCTGCCGCAGGAAGATGCGCGGTTGGCCATAGCGGCTGTCCTCGTCATGGCGGCGCGAGCGGACCATGATTACACCAACGTAGAGCGGGCCCTGATCGACCGGGTCCTGCAGGAGCGCTACGGCGTTTCGGCTTTCGAGGCGGGCGCGCTCCGGGCCGAGGGCGAGGCGGCGGAAGCCGAGTCCATCGACATCTATCAGTTCACCCGGGTCATCAAGGAAGCAGTGCCCAACGAGGAGCGCGTGGCGATCCTTGAGGCCCTGTGGCGCGTGATCCTCTCGGACGAGGTCCGCGATCCGCATGAGGACAGCCTGATGCGCCAGATCACCGACCGGCTGGGCCTGTCATCGATGGACTCGGCGCTGGCCCGGCAGCGCATCGCGGGCGGCGGCGCTGTCAGCGGGATGTAGCAAACAACGGCTGACGGTAGCGTTTCTTCCCCCCGCCTTCGGATATCCGTGACAGGTTGAGCTTGCTCGCTTTGACAGCGTTCCAAATGCAGGCAAGCGGGTACGCGCCCGGTCCTGCCGGTCAATCTGCGCCGGTGGTGGCGGAAACGGCGCTGGTGGCGATGGCGAGTTCTTCGAGCTGGAACCAGTCCTGCGGTTCGAGGCCGAGTTCGTAATCGAGCCAGGTGGGAAGGATCTTGCCCGCCCGCGCGCCGCGCGTGTTGGAGAGGATCACAATGCCCGACTTGCGCTCCGGCAGGTAGGCGATGTTGGCGAAATACCCCTCGACGCCGCCGGAATGCGTGACGAGGTTGTGGCCCGACCATTTGAACGTGCGCCAGCCGAGCCCGTAGTGCGTTTCCGTCACTGGCGTCTTGATCGAGCGCTGGCGGTTGGTTTCGGCGGGGGTGGAGACGCGCGGACGGGTCATCTCCGTCACCACGTCGGCGGGAAGGACGTCAGGGCGTGCGCCCATCTGTGCGTTCACCCAGAGCGCCAGGTCGGTGATGCTGGCGTTCATGCCGCCAGCCGCTGGCACGGCGTAATAGGGCTGCTTCACATCGACCGGACGCCAGCCGCCGTCGCGGCGGATATGCGGACGCGCCCAGTCGCCGGTGGCTTTCAGCCCGTCGAGGCCGAAGGACATGGATTTAAGGCCGAGCGGCTGGATCAGGCGTTCGTGCACGGCGTCGGTGTAGGGCTTGCCGGCGGCGGCCTGGATCGCCTGTTCGATCATGTTGAACGCGGAGTTCTGGTAAGTGTAGCAGCCGCCCACCGCACAGGTGAGACGGACGCCGGAATACTTGCCAAGGATTTCGAGCGGGGCGACGCCCGCTTCCAGCAGGTTGTCATAAGCGAAGGGCGGCAGGCCGGTGCGGTGGGCGAGCACGTCCTCGACGGTGACGGCGGCCGTATCCTTCGGCGTGCGCAGGCGGAATTGCGGCGAGGTGCGGGAGATCGGGTCGGAGAGTTTGATGTCCCCGTCCTTCACTTCGAGCGCGGTGATGGCGCCCGCGAACCCCTTGGACAGCGAGGCGATGCGGAAGACGGTGTCGGGGGTCACTTTCTCGGGGCGGCCAAGTTCGCGCACGCCATAGGTGCGGACTAGCGAGACGCGGCCATCGCGCACCACGGCGACGGCGAAGCCCACAAAGTCCGGCGCGGTGGAGGCCTGGTCGAGCTTTGCGGCGAAAGCGTTGAGGGCCTGCGCCTCTCTGGTCAGCTGGGCGCTGGCGGGCAGGGGCAGAAGCGTGGCGGAGGCCATGAGGAGGCCAGCCACAAACGCCCGCGGGCGGACGAGATTACGCAAGGAGCGAACAAGGACCAAAATCGTCCCCCGGTCTGAAACTTCCCCAGCCTTCACCGCATCAGATTAACAGAGATTGAGGCCGCCTTGCGGCGTCTGCTGCGTGCGGCGCAGGATAAGGCGGATTTGTGCAAACCGTGAAGCGCTCGGCGGCGTATCAGGGGGACGGAACAGGCAGGAGGCGGGCATGAGGCCGGTTGTTGTAACGGGCGTTTCCACGGGCATCGGCTGGGGTGCGGCCAGGGTGCTTGCGGCGCGAGGATTTCATGTCTTCGGCAGCGTCCGCAAGGCGGCGGACGCGGAGCGGCTGTCGGCGGAGCTGGGGGCGAGCTTCACGCCGCTTTTGTTCGACGTGACCGACGAGGCGGCGGTGCGGGCGGCGGGTGAACAGGTGCGCGCGGCGCTGAAGGGGCGGACGCTGGCGGGGCTGGTCAACAATGCGGGGATCGCCGTGGCGGGGCCGCTGCTGCATCTCGATGTGGCGGAGTTCCGTATGCAGCTGGAGGTGAATCTCACGGGCGTGCTGATCGCGACGCAGGTGTTTGCCCCGCTGCTGGGCGCGGATCCGGCGATGAACGGGCCGCGCGGACGGATCGTCAATATCGGCTCGGTCGGCGGACGGGTCGGGAGCCCGTTCGTGGGGCCGTACAACACATCCAAGTTCGGGCTGGAGGGATTGTCGGAAAGCCTGCGGCGGGAGTTGTTGCTGGTGGGGATCGACGTGATCCTCGTCGGCCCCGGCGCAGTGGCGACGCCGATCTGGGGCAAGGCGGAGTCGGTGGATGTCTCGCGCTACAGCCACACGGTGTTCGCGCCGGCGCTGGCCAGGGTGCGGGACTACATGATCGCGCTGGGGCGCAATGGCTTCCCGCCGGAGAAGATCGGCGAGGCGATCCACCATGCGCTGACGGCGGAGAAGCCGAAGGTGCGGTATTCCGTGACGCCAAAGCCGTTCGAGGATTTCGTCACACGCACCCTGCCCAAGCGGATGGTGGACAGGATCGTCGGCCAGCGGCTCGGCCTGCTGCCGGAGAAACGCGCTTAGCGGTTGGCGCCGGGAATCCATTTTACGTCTGTCGCGCCGTTGTTGTTGGCGCGGCGCGAGGCGACGAACAGGAAGTCCGACAGGCGGTTGAGATAGGCCACGGTTTCGGCCGAGACTTTCTCTTCGGGCTTTGATGCGAGTTCAGCGGCCAGACGTTCGGCGCGCCGCGTCACGGTTCGGGCGACGTGGAGATAGGCCGACAGGGCCGACCCGCCGGGCAACACAAAGCTGTCGAGCGGAGGAATGGCGGCGTTCATCAGGTCTATCTCGGTTTCGAGGCGCGTCACCTGCGCGGCGACGATGCGCAGCGGCGTCCAGCCCAGCGGCTTGTCGCGTTCGGGTGTGGCGAGATCGGCGCCGAGATCGAAAAGGTCGTTCTGGATGCGCGCCAGCATGGCGTCGAGTTCGGGGTCGTCTCCCGTGTGCAGGCGCGCGACGCCGATGGCGGAGTTGGCTTCGTCGGCCGAGCCATAGGCGGCGACGCGGATATCCCATTTTTCCACGCGCTCCCCGGTGGCGAGACCCGTCGTGCCCTTGTCGCCCGTGCGCGTGTAGATCTTGTTCAGCGTGACCATGGGCCTATCTCACGCGCATCGCCGCACGCGTCAATATTTGGCGTCAGCCTGCGGCGTGAAGGGCCTAAACCGCCCAGGCGTGGTGCGGGCTCTCGATGGAGGACGCGTCGTCCATCGAGGGGCGCGGCGTGGTGCGGAAGGGCACGCGGCGCGGATCGGTGAGACCGGCGCGCGAAACGATGCGCCAGCCGCGCAGGACCGGCGCTGAGTTCAGCAGCGCCGCGAGAGAATGATCGGAGCCGCCAGCAACGGCCAGCATGCACGCGCCGTCCAGCGTGCGGACGACATCGGCTTCCATGCCGGGATCGAAGCGGCGGATGCGGTCGTTGAGGGCGATGAGTTGCCGCTCCGCGTCGGACTCGCCGCGGGCCAGCGCCTCAATGGCGTTGGCAAGACCCTGGGCCTCGTTGGAGAACCAGTTCCAGAACCGTCTCGGATTGAAGTCGCCGCGCCGCCGTCCCAGCATGGCCATGTTTCCCGCTGTCCGCGATCCGGACCTGCAAACATCCTCGCGCGGACGGTTTCAGGTCTGGATAACCGGATCGATCTAATTCGATCCTTCTGCCGGAAAATGTGCAGGAACGAGGCCAGCTGGAGTCGAAGATGGCGGCTTAGCGAAAGGCGCCCGCCACGAAGCCGATGGCGACGAGGATCAGCACGGCCACGAACTGGACCGCCACCCGCAGCCGCATCAGATGGTTGGAGCGCGAGCGCGCCTTGGGATCGGTGCGCAAGAGGTTGATGACCCCGGCGGCCAGCACCAGGAAGAGGGCCCCGGCGGCGATATAAAGGGCGATGGTCAATCCGGTTTGCATGGGCGCAGCTTACTCCCGCAAGGCGAGGCGCGCCATGGCGCAACTGCCGCAGCGGTGGCCGGGTTTTACCGCTCTCCGGTTTCCGGGTTGAAGCGGTCGTCGGTCCAGACCAGCGTCTCGAAATGCATGGCGGCGCGGAGCCGGGAAATCATCTCGTTAACCGGCCGGACGCCGCAGCCGGCGTTGTAGGTAAGGGTCTTTTCCTTGCCTTCGGCGGTGCGCCAGGTAACCAGGACGTCGGGTGCGCCGGACATGCAGTTGGCGCGGGTGTCGGGGGTCTGGACCCGGTCGAGCGTCCAGAAACCGGCGTCGGCGAGTTCCTTTTCCGCCTGCTCCCACGCGTCGGGACCAATATTGCCTTGGCTGACGCCTTTATCCTTCACGAAACGCACGCTGTTGAGGATGTAGTCGCCGGAGGGGCGGAGGGTGAAGTCGTACACCGGGCAGCTGTCCGGCGGGCAGGCCCCCTCGGAAATCGAGATGACGGGGTCGCCTTCCTGCGCCTGTGCGACGCCCTGTTCGGCGGGCCCGCAGGCGGCCAGCAGGGCGGCGAGCGTGAGGGCGGCGGCGAAGGCTGACGATGGCGCGGCGTGTCCCATGGCGGCGAGTCTAGCCATATCCGCCCTCGCGTGGCGAGGGCGGAATGTTGACCACCGCGTCAGGGCGCAACCCGCCGGATCAGGCGGGTTTGCGGTAACGCAGCAGGAACTGGTCGGTCTTGCCGCGCACGGCCGGATCGAACACCCCCTTGGTGTAGTCATCGGACGGGTTGGCGAGGAGGGCGCTCTCTTCCTCCAGCACGAAGCCCGCCGCCTCGATGGTCGACTTGATGATGGCGGGGTCGATGCGGTGCAGGTCGCCGCCCGTGGTTTCGGGCGCGCCAGCGGCTGCGGCGTGGTCCATCACAACGTAGTAGCCGCCCGGCTTCAGAATGCGGAACACCGCGGCGTGCGAGGCGGCGGCGTCGCCGAAGCCGCCCGGGGTTTCCGGCGGCTTGAAGTACACTTCGTGCGGGCCCTGGAACCACGTCACCACATCAACCGACGCGTCGGGGGCGTCGAGTTGGTCGAAGTGCGACTGGGTCGTGACGACGTTGGGCAGGCGATTGTTGGCGAGACGGGCGGCCTGATCTTCCTTGTAGAAGGACTCGAATTCGGCCGGCGCCTGCATGTGGACCTTGCCCGTGGGCCCGACAGCGCGGGACAGAAGTTCGGTGTAGTAGCCGCCGCCGGCTTCCATCTCGAACACGGTGTGGCCGGGGAGGACTTTGGAGAAGGCCAGCACCTCGGCGGGCTTGCGGTCGGCGTCGCGGCCCGCGTCGGCGACGAGACGGTCGCCGGCGAGCAGGATGGCGGCGTAGTCAGGCGTTGCTGGCGCGGCCTCGACCGGGGTTTCCGGAGCGGCGGCGACTTCGGCTTCTTTTTCGGCGCAGGCGGCGAGAACCGCGAAGGCGGCGGCGGCCAGCAACAGGCTTTTCGTATGCATGATGATTCTCCCGGAGAACGGTGCGCGGACCCTACAGCGTTCGCGGGGCGCGGTCACACTGGTGAGACCTGCCGCTACGTGATGGATTTTAGAACAAGCGGTATGGTGTATGCTGCCGCTCAATAAAAGCCCGGATCACGCAATCCGGTTTGCAGCATGGGAACGCCACATGAAAATCGCAGGAATCGCTTTGCCGGCGCTGGCCGCCGCCCTCATGTCCATCGCACCCGCTTTCGCCGAGGATTCGACGGGCGCCGGGACGCGCTCGCGGCCCACCCTCACGGGCACGTGGACCAATGCTTCGTTGACGCCGCTGGCGCGTGCGCGGGACGTCGAGTCGCTGGTGGTGACGCAGGAAGAAGCCGTGAAGATCGCCGCCGCCACCGCCATTGCGGGCGTGCCGTCCGACGATCCCGACTTCGGCCGCGACGCGACCTATTCCGATCCGAACAAGGGCGCGCCGGAGAAGGGCGCGAGCGATTTCGGACTGAAGGGCTATGACAGTTTCTGGGTCACGCCCGGCGAGAACCTCGCCAAGGTGAAGGGCGAATACCGCACGTCCTACATCGTCGATCCGCCGAGCGGGCAGATCCCGTACACGGCGGCGGCGCGGCCAATACTGCAATCGCGGCAGGCGGGCGGCATCCGCTATCTGACGGGGATTGGCGGCAATACGGGGCCGGAAGACACCAACATCGCCGAGCGCTGCCTGATCGGCTTTGGCCAGACGGGCGGGCCGGGCATGCTGAGCGTGCTCTACAACAACACGCACAAGATCATCCAGGCGCCGGACCATGTGGCGATCGTGATCGAGATGAATCACGATGTGCGCGTGATCCCGGTCTTCGACACGGGCGCCATCGCGAAGGCGAGCCACAAGCCGGCGGCGATCAAGCCTTGGCTGGGCGACAGCGTGGGCTGGTATGAGGGTGATGCGCTCTTTGTGCAGACGAAGAACGTGCACCCGGAACAGCTCAAGTCCGGCGCCTATCCGATGACGGAGCAGACGGTTGTGACCGAGAAGTTCACCCGTCATTCGGACGACGAGATATTCTATGAGTTCACCGTCGAAGATCCGCTGCTGTTCTCGCAACCGTGGAAGGCGGAGCTGAGCTTCTATCCGGCGGGCGGCGAGCAGTACGAATACGCCTGCCATGAGGGCAATTACGCGATGCCGGGAATGCTCTACGGCGCCCGCCTCGCAGAACGTGAAGCGGGAGCGAAGTAGGCGCGCGCTTTGCTCCTCCCCGGACAGCCGTGCCGCCTTGCGGGGGAGGAGTTTTGATCGCCGGGCTTACCTCACCGGCATCGCGTGCGCCGGGCCGCGGAAGAGGGCGTTGGCCAGCAGGACGTTGAGACCGTCCATGTAGGCGCGCAGGGCGGGGTCCTGGGTGAAGGTCAGGATCTGGCCGCGGCCTTTGGGTTCGGCGGTGACGAAAGGCTTGAAGGCGAGCTGCTGTTTCGTCTCTTCCCAGAGATAGCCGGATGCGACGATGTCGGCGGCCCCCGCAAACGAGACGACGTTGTTGCCGGCGTCACGGCGCAGCGGGGCGTAAATGTCAGACCCCGCCATCAGCACGTTGAGTTGCGGCGCGACACCGGCGGCGAGCCAGTGATCGGCGTCGGGCGTCGCGCGGACGAGAGCGCCGGGCGAAGAGTCGGGCGCGCCACTGACCGGGGCTTCGAGCGCGTCCAGTTCCTCACGGCTGGCGATGCGGGCGCCAGCGACAGTGGGGGTGTCTTCGGCTGCGGTTTTCTTTGCGTCGTCTGCGCGCCACGCGTTCTCGCGGCGCAGGGCCGACAGGCCCGAGTCGGGGTTGGCGACGAAGCGGGCGGCGCCGTCGATGGCGATCAGCGTGCCGCCAGCTTCGGTCCATGTCGCAAGCGCCTGTGCGCCAGCCTTGCCGGGGGTCGCGCCATAGCGGCCATCCGGCAGGATCAGCACGTCGAATTTCGACAGCAGGCTGGACGTGAAGCTCTCCGTGCGCACAGGCGTAACCGGGTAGCCGAACTGGCGCTCGATCACATAGCGGAGGTTGCCGGCGGAGGTGGGCGAGACGGGATCGTCCCATGCGATTGCGATGCGCGGGGCGTGGTGGCGCACCACACGGTCGCTGCCGAAGCTGGGGCCGTTGGTGACCCAGCTGTCGTTCAGCGAAACCACGTTCGCGCCGCTTTCCGCCGCGATGCGGCCGAGACGCGCGGCGAGATCGGGGTTCTCCGAATTGCGGAAGATCACCGTGCCGGCGGGATAGGAGTTCCCCCCGTGCGTGAAGCCGAAGTCGGTGCTGGAGGCGATGAGCCCGTCACGCAGCGCGCCGGCGAGCAGGCGCACCGAGGAGACTGACCCCCATGGCGCGATATAACCATAGCTGGCGGCAGGCAGCGCCGCGATAACCGGCGCAGGCGCTTCGGCGGCGACAGCCTCCGAGCGCACGGACGGGGTTTCGCGGCAGCGGTCGGTCGTGACGTTGAACATGAGGGGCAGCGACCACGCGGTCACGTCATAAAGCTCGGTATAGAGCCCTTTGGCGCGGCGGCGCTCCTGCTCCTTCATGAAGGCTTCGTCGAGCGGCACGTCCGGCTCCATCAGCGTGCGGACGAGGCGGCCGGCGGGCTGGGCGAGCGAAATGCTGTAAGCGCCTGCCGCATAGTTGCGGCCGCAGGCGCGGAAGCTTTCGCTGGCGCGGCGCACTTCAACGCCCTGCGCCGCGAGCAGACGGGCGAGGCGGTCGGCGGCGTCCTGGTCGGTCTGCGGCGGGAGGACGTAGGTGCGGACATCGCCCGAGCGGCCCTCGTCGATGGCGCTGGCGCGATAAGCGTAGAAGTCGCGCAGCAGGCGCTCGCGGTTGGCGGCGGCGGTTTCCAACGTCGCGACGGACGAGGTGAAATGGCGCTGCACGGTGTCGTTGAATGTCATCTCGCGCCCGTCGGCGCGGCTGGCGGTGAGCCCCCGCGCGCTGGCCTGTTCGTAGGTGGTGCCGATCGAGCCGTGGAACAGCGGCCAGGCGGCGCCGTAGCCGGGATAGAAGGCGTCGAACACTTCGCGGGTGTAATAGTCGAAGCCGAAGCGGTCGAACCAGCGCGCGTTGTTGCGCCCGATCAGGTCCAGCGAGGCGCGCTGGCTGACGGTGATGTCCGGGTTGAACGGATCGGCCTCGGGCGAGAAGAAATAGGACGAGTCCGAGCCCATCTCGTGCAGGTCGACGAAGATCAGCGGCATGAAGTCGAGGAAGGCGGCGATGCGGCCGCGCGTCTCGGGCTGGGTGAGGGCGAACCAGTCGCGGTTCATGTCGAAGAGGTAGTGGTTGAAGCGTCCGCCCGGCCAGGGCTGGTCGCGCTCGGCGGAGATCGGGCTGCCGGAGGGTTCAAGGCCGGTGGTGTCGTAGAAGCCGTTCACGAAGCGGTCGCGGCCATCGGGGTTCTGCACCGGATCGATGAAGACCAGCGTGTTGGCGAAGATCGCATCCACCGTGGCGTCCCCGCGTGCGGCGAGCAGGTGGTAGGCGGTGCGCATCGAAGCATCGGACGACGAGATCTCGTCGCCATGGACGCCATGGGCCAGCCAGACAGAGGCGGGCAGGCTGGCGATCAGCCGGTCAGCCTCGCCGCGTGAGGTGGCGCGCGGATCGGAAAGACGTTTCATGCCGGCGGAGAAGCTGTCGAGCGAGGCGATGCGTTCGGTCGAGCCAATCACGACATAGACCAGTTCACGCCCTTGCCAGCTCTCGGCGTAGGGCCTCACCACAATGCGGCCCGGCGCGGCGGTTTCGAGCGCGCGGAAGTATTTCACGACATCGCCCGCGGGCGTGATGCGCTCGCCCGAGGGCTTGCCGAGCACGGATTCGATGGTGGGGATGGCGGGGTCGTAATTGACGCCCGGCAGGAAGTTCTGCGCGTGCGCTGCTGTGGCGAGGCCAGCGGCGGCGATGCCTGCTGTGACGATATGAACGATCCGCCCGACCAGTGAACGCATTGCGGCTTCGACTCCGGAACCGGTTGATCTGCCGCCGGACTATCGCCGAGGCTTTACGCCCGTGTCAGCCCATGTCGCCTTCAGGGCGAACACAAAGTGCTGAAAACCGGTGATTTATGATGCTGCGTGCTGTTCGTGTGCCGGATTGGGGCATGGCCGCCCGGTATTTCCGCAAGGACAGGGACGGGCCGGGCGCGTGCGCACGGTTGCGGCGTCAGATGCCGCCGTTGGAGATCGAGAACTTCTTGCGCGCGCCAAGCATGCGCTGGGCTTCGCCGACGCCCTGAGCCGCCGACTCCGCGAGCTTGAAGCGCGGTTCGGCGCGCAGCGCGTCGAGCGCTTCGGTGAGATGGGCGATGCTTTCGCGCAGCACGACCGGATCGAAGCGCCTCTCCGCTTTCAGACGCAATGAGCGGCCCAGATTGATCTTCGCGGCGATCCAGCGGTCGGGCGAGGCGCTGCGATTGAGTTCGTTGAGCGTGACGCCCGCGATCTCGACCGCGCGTTCGAGCCAGGCGTCGTCGCCGGTGTAGGCGATCTGCAACGCGCCGGCGGCGGCGTCGTCCACCATGTCGGCGAGCAGGCGCGGATCGGCCTTGGGCTTTTCGGCGAGGATGCTGAGCAGTTCCTCGACAACGGGTTGCAGGCGTTCAGCGCGGAAATCCTGCGGCCGGCCCAAGGCGGGGCGGAACTGGCGCGCGGCGGCGTAGCCCATGGCGCGCGCCAGAGCCGGCGACCAGGCGGACTTTTCCTTCGGCAGGGTGAAACGCGCGACGGGGCGGCTCGTTTCAAGATTGTACGGGCGGCTGAGGATCAGCGCTTCACCCTTCGCTCCTGGGGCCACATCGCTCCACACCACGAGGTCGGCTTCGGAACGGGCGAGCAGGCGGCGGGCGGCGGCTTCATCCGGCAAGCCGCCGGGATAGCGCACCACGGTGAAGGGGCCGCCGAACATGAAGGCGGCGAGATGGGTTTCCAGCGAGCGCTGGAGGAAGCGGCCAATCGAGGCGCGGCGGCCGCTGCGGGCGCGGGCGACGACGATACGCACGCCGGATTCGCGCGAACGGCGGATCCGCGCGGCGATGGCGGTGCGGCGCACGGACATGATGAGCCGGGCGACCCATGAGAGCAGCATCACGGCGAGAACAGCCGCCGCCACGATAGCGGCAACGAGTCCGGCCGCCGCGACCTGCGGCCAGGCCGCAAGAAACGCTTCGACACGCGACCATGCCGCGTTCGCCTGTTCGATCAGAAGGGACAGATCCATTGCACGGTCCTGCCGCCGTTGGCCGGCGCCAGCGGCACTTCTACACGGCGCGGAGAAGATGGCGCAACGGGCCAGGGCGCCGCGCATGCACAACCAATTGTCCACGCCCGGAAATCTGGCGCCCCCGACAGGATTCGAACCTGTGGCCTACGGTTTAGGAAACCGTCGCTCTATCCTGCTGAGCTACGGGGTCGTTGGGGTTGGTTATGCCGTCAAACCTGCCTTCGCGCCAAGCTTGGAGATTCGCCGCAGACCTCGCGTCACGGGGGCAGGATGTATCCATGCCCTGTATTCTGTCGCAATGTTAACGTTGTGCGGGGCGCGGGGGATGTGTGGCGGGGGTCGCAGACAGCGAGTTTGGCCGTGATGGCGGTGATTCCGGCGCGTGCCTGAGTCGCAGATTCCTGAGTCGCAGGCGGCTGCTGGCGGGCGCAGGCGGCCTGTGGCTGGCGGGCGGGTGCGCGGCGCAGAGCGATCTGGCGGCCGGCGAGTCGGGGCGCGTGGTGCGCGTGACCGACGGCGACCTGCTGATCCTGGACGGCGGGATGCGGGTGCGGCTGGCGGAGGTGGAGGCCCCGGCACCCGGGTATGACGGCCGCGCGGACCAGTCATTCGCGGCGGAAGCGCTGGCCATGCTGGCGCAGGCGGCGACCGGGCGGGATGCGGTGTTGTGGTATGGCGGACTGACGCGCGACCGGTATGACCGCGCCATCGCCCATGTGCTTGCGCGCGACGAGGTTGGACGGGATGTCTGGCTCAATGGATTGATGGCGCGGCAGGGCGGGGCGCGGGTGCGCACATGGCCGGATAACTGCCGCCGGGCGCGGCGGCTCTATGCGCTGGAGGCGGAGGCGCGGGCGGCGAAGCGGGGACTATGGGCGCT
>CAZJZQ010000023.1:0-34491 GCA_964550535.1 uncultured Rhizobium sp. | reverse complement strand
AACCACCTTGTCCGTCGGCTGGGCGGGGGGAGGGGTTTGCGGCTGGGTGGTCTGAACGGCTTCCGGAGCGGGCTGCTGCTGGCCAGTGGCCTGTTGGGTTTGTGGGTCCTGCGTCGTCTGCACGGTTTGAGCGACGGCTGCCGATCCCAAACCGGCAAGAATTGCGGCGCATGACACGCCGCGCACAAAAAACTTCATTTTTTATCCCTCCCGCACCGGCGCATGGACACCGGTGTCATTTCGTTTGTTCAACCAAGTCTTCCACCAGTCCGGTCCGCGCATTTGGCTTGTGTCCGAAAGGGTAAGACTGCGACGGCCCCGCGGGGCTCCCCTTGCCGCTGTCCCGATGATCGGCGGTGAGCGAAATCGCTCATTTCGCCGATCTTTTTGTCCTCCGAACGCAGTAAACTGCGTACTGTTCCGCTTTGGCGGTCTTTACAGACGGTAAACTGAGCAGCTTTTATGGCCTAAGTAAAGGCTTTTTCTCGCGGCGGCTGCATTTAAGGTTGCTGGAAATCCCAGCTTGTCGCGGCGTCACAAACGATCATTATCGCGCATTAAATTGCCGTAAAGTGATGAAATCGGTGCAATTTCGCCGGCTGCGCGCCAGCGCGGACGAGGGATTCAAAAAAAGCGGCCTCCGTGCCGTCAGACAACAAGGGCGGAAAAAATGCTGACGATTCGGGCGCAGCGCGCGCGGGGTGACGGATTGGCCTGCTCAAGACTGGCTGTGGCGTTGCTGACGGGGGGGATGACCGCGCTAGCGGCCTGCGCCGCCGTCGAACCGCAAGCGGCGGAGACGCTTGCTTTCCCTGGAGCTGAAGGGGCGGGGCGTTTTGCGAAAGGGGGGCGCGGCGGGGCCGTCTATAAGGTCACGACACTGGCCGACAGCGGACCGGGAAGCCTGCGCGCTGCTGTGGAGGCGGCAGGGCCCCGCACTGTGGTGTTCGAGATATCCGGCACGATCCAGCTGGGCGCGCCGCTGATTATCAGGAACCCGAACATCACCATCGCGGGGCAGACGGCGCCGGGAGACGGCGTCACGCTTCGCGACTATCCGCTAATCGTCAGTGCGGATGATGTGATCGTGCGCTACCTGCGCGTCCGGCTGGGTGATGTAAGTCAGTCGCAGGACGATGCGCTGTGGGTGAGGCAGGGGCGGCGAATCATCCTGGATCATGTTTCGACAAGCTGGTCCGTGGACGAGACGCTCTCGGTTTCGGGACGATACGAGGCTTCCGGCGGCGGTCCGTACGATGTCACGGTTCAGTGGTCGATCATCGGCGAGTCGCTGAACCGGTCCGCGCACGACAAGGGTCAACACGGGTTTGGAAGTCTGGTCCGCGGCGGACGGGGGTCGCAGTTCACCTTCCACCACAATCTGTGGGCCAGTCATCTCGCGCGCATGCCGCGTCCCGGAAACTATACGAACCGGTTCGAGGACGAGCAGGGCGCCTTCTTCGATTTCCGAAACAACGTCTTCTACAACTGGGGCGGCGATGCGTCAGGATACAATGCTGACAAGGACTCGCTGTCTCACTACAACTTTGTCGGCAACGCCTATGTCACAGGCCCCAACAGCAAGGGGGCGATGGCGTTCAAGGAGCAGAACCCTCATGCGCGCGCCTACTTCTCCGGCAATGCGATGAACGGGGATGTGCCGGCGGACCCGTGGTCGCTGGTGCTTGGCTACGAGGACACGACCCGGCGTCTTTCAAGTCCCTTTCCCATGCCCGGCGTTGTGACCGGGTCGCCGCAGGCGGCGTATGATCGTGTCCTGGCGCAAGCCGGTGCATCGCGTGCGCGGGATGCGGTCGATGCACGCATCGTCGCCGGTGTTGCTTCGCGCAGCCACAGGATGATCGACAGCCAGAGTGATGTCGGCGGCTGGCCTGCGCTGGCGTCCTTGCCTGCGCCGCCAGACCGGGATGGCGACGGCATGCCCGATGATTGGGAGCGCGTACGCGGGCTTGATCCGCATGATCCGTCCGATGGACCGAAGGCCGCAAGTGCGGGCGGCTATACCCACCTCGAATTTTACCTGAACTCGCTCACGCCCCGGTCGTGAGCCGTCACCCTGATGCACGGCGCCCCCTGAACCTATCGCATGGTTCAGACCGGCAAGCATCGCACATAATTCCTGCTATCTATCCGGAGTCCTGTCGCAAGTGTTCATCAAACGTCCGTTGCTTTCGTCTGTCATGATCCTGTCCACGCCCGCATGGGCGACGCTGGCGGGGCTGGCTGTCGCTCCCGCCGCGTGGGGGCAGGAGACTCCCGCTTCCGCCCAGCCGAACGACGCCGCCGGCGATCTGGCCGTGCTGCAGGAAGCGGCGGATCAGGCGCCGGATCGTATTGTTGTTTCCGGCGTTTCGCGTGGCAGGACGATTGGCGAGGTGCCGCCCGATGTAACGTTCGATGCTGCGGACATCGGAGCGCTTGGCGTCACTGATCTGGCCGGGTTGCTCGAAGCCATCGCTCCCGAAACGGCGAGCGGCGGAGGCGGGGATCCGGTCGTGCTGCTCAACGGCGTTCGTATCGCAAGCTTTCGCGAAATTCGCGACTATCCCTCGGAAGCCGTCGAGCGTGTTGAAGTGCTGCCCGAAGAGGCGGCGCTCAGTTATGGCTATGCGGCCGACCGGCGGGTTGTGAACATCGTGTTGAGGGAACGCTTCGAGGCGTTCACCTTGCTGGGCGAGGTCGAGCTTCGCACGGAAGGGGCGGGCGAAGAGTACGAAACGCGCGACAGTTATGTGCGGGTTCGCGGCGACAAGCGCTGGAATCTGAGCGGACGATTCCAGGAAACGCGCCCGATCCTGGAAAGCGACAGAGATGTCGTCGCGGAGCGCAATCTGTATAGCCTCGCCGGAAACGTGGCGGCGTCGGAAGGGTTCGCGGAGATTGATCCGCAACTGTCGGCGCTGGCGGGAACGGCGGTGCAGACAGCTTCCGTGCCGGCGTCGGCAGGTCCGCCAGCGCTGGCGGACTTTCTGCCGGGAGCGAACGCGCCATCGACGACATCGCAGGCCGCCTACAAGACACTCGTTTCCCAGAGGACCGACGCAGAGCTATCCGGCGCGTATAATCAGACGCTGGGTGTCGCAAGCCAGGTCGGGGTGAGCGCCGCGCTGGACTACTTTGAAACGGAAAGTTTGCTGGGGTTGCGGAGGCTTGAGGTCGAGCTGCCCGCGGGAAGCGCGTATTCGCCGTTCTCTCAATCTGTGCGCGTTTCGCGTTTGATCGATGCTTTGGGCCCGAGGCGGCGGAATACGGATCAGTTGTCGGCCGAGCTTGGCATGAATGTCAGCCATGTCACCGATGACTGGATATGGACTGGCGCCGGAAAGATCCAGCAACGAACGCGCAACACCAGCACCGAGCGCACGCTGTCGAACCAGACACTCCAGACCGCCGTGACGGCGGGCGCCAATCCGTTCGGCGACGTCACGTCATATCTGAGTATCGGGAATGACCTGTCCCGCTCTGAATCCACCGATGTGGACCTGACCATCAACGTCAATGGCGATCTATTCGAGGCGCCCGCAGGCGATGTCACCGCCTCCTTTACGGCGGGCTATGACCACTCGAACCGGGCAAGCTATTCCCGCCGGGGGGGCGTGGAGGAGAGCGTGACGCTGGCGCGGGATCTCTTTCGGGTGCGATCGAGTCTCGACATTCCCGTTGTCGCCCGGTGGATGGATGTGCCGCTTGTCGAGCGATTGAATTTCAATGTGAACCTCCAGATCGAGGAACTGAGCGATTTTGGCGACCTGACGGCTTATGGCGGCGGCGTGAACTGGACGCCCGTGAACAAGGTGCGACTCTATGCTTCGTATTCCGCGCACGAAGGTGCGCCGTCCGCCAGCCAGCTCGGCGACCCGACAACGGAGAACCCGGAGCAGCGCATCTTCGACTATCTCAACGGAGAGACGGTGCTGGCGACGCGGATCGACGGGGGCAATCCGGACCTCTCGGCGAACTCACGCGAGATCGTGAAGATTGGCGCGCGGCTGGAGCCGTTCGATGATGTCGATCTGACGCTGCGGGCGGACTACACCGACAACGAGGTTAGCAATCCCGTGCGGTCCTTTCCAGATCCAACGCCGGAGATCGAGGCGGCGTTTCCGGGGCGATTCCTCCGGGATCAGGACGGCCGGCTGGTGGCGTTTGACAATCGGCCAATCAATCTGGAGCGGAGCGATAACCGTGAACTCAGGATCGCCCTTCGTTACACGGGTGATCTGGGCGGCGGCGATGGTCCTGCGACGAAGTTCTACGCTTCTCTGAACCAGCTTCTCAGGCTGGAAGACCGGTTGATCATCGAGGGCGGGCTTGCGCCCGTGGATTATCTCAATGGCGCGGCAGCTGGTTCGCAAGGCGGACGCCCTGAGTCGGAGATCAATCTAAGCACGGGCCTTTCCCGTGGCGGGCGGGGCGCTCGTCTGGATCTGGACTGGCGCGGCGCCACGCGGGTGGATACGGGGGCTGCGCAATCGCAGACGCTTGAGTTCTCGGATCTGGCCACGCTCCGGGCGCAGGCGTTCTACAGTTTCGACGAGGCGAGCGGCGTTCCGGAACAGTTGTCGTGGCTGACCGGCTCGCGTGTATCGCTGACTGTCCACAATCTCTTCGATGAGAAGCTCCAGGTTTCCGATGCCCAAGGGGTGACGCCCGTGCGCTATCAGCAGGATCTTCTTGACCCGGTGGGGCGCACGATCGAAGTGCAGTTCCGCAAGCAGTTCAAGTGACTGGGTCTGGTGTCGTTGCACCGCGGCGGAGTCGTTGGTCTGGCGGGTGCGTCAGGCCAGAAAACCCTGTAAGGGAGGGGAATCACCCGGACGGTCAAATCCCTTTCAGTCGCAGGCAGCCGAAGGGGCTGGAACGCGGATCGGGCGGCAGTTACTTCAGAATTTTCGCAGAGATCCGGCCTGAGCATGTCCCCGTCCATCGGTATCGATTTTGGCACGACGAACACTGTTGCGACGACAATAAACGGAGACGGTCAGGTCGAGGCGGTTCGTTTTTCCCACGATGATCAGGCGTTCGACGCCGTGCGTTCGGTGCTGTGCTTCTCCGAAGCCGATGACCAGAGCGGACAGAAGATCCACATCGACGCGGGGCCGTGGGCGATCGAGCGGTTTGTGGCGCTGGAAGGCGATTGCCGCTTCATCCAGTCGTTCAAGACATTCGCCGCCAGTCCTCATTTCACGGACACCCTCATTTATTCCCGGCGGTTGAAGTTCGAGGATCTGTTCTCGCACTTTCTCCGGCGCATGCAGTTTCACGCGGCCAGGGATTTTCCCAAGCGGGTGATCATCGGGCGGCCGGTGAGCTTTGCCGGCGCCGCGCCGGATGAGGCGCTCGCGCGCACCCGGTATGAGGATGCGTTACGTGCGGTGGGATTCGACGAAATCCACCACATCTACGAACCGGTCGCGGCGGCGTATTTCTTTGCGCAGCGTCTGAAGGTCGATGCGACCATTCTCGTGGCGGATTTTGGCGGCGGCACGAGCGACTTTTCCATCGTGCGGTTTTCGCATGGCGTGTCCGGCCTGAACTATCAACCGCTGGCGCATACGGGCCTTGGGGTTGCGGGGGATGCGTTCGACTATCGTATCATTGACAATGTGGTGGCGCGGGCGTTCGGCAAGGGGTCTGAGTTCATGAGTTGGGGCAAGGCGCTGCCGGTTCCCAACTCTTATTTCCAACGGTTCAGCCGCTGGAACGAATTGTCGGTGATGCGCTATTCGCGTGACTATCGCGAACTCCAGAATCTCCTGCGCGACAGTTTGGACCCGGATCGTATCCGCGCATTTCTCGCCTTCCTCGATGCGGATGCGGGCTATGCGATGTATCGCGCCGTTTCCGCAGCAAAGATGCAGCTTTCGCACGCGGAGGAGGCGACGCTGTCGCTCCACGTGGCGGGCGTTGATATCGAGCGGACGATTAGGCGTACGGAGTTCGAGAGCTGGATCGCGCCGGAGCTGGCCGAGATCGACGCCTGTGTGGATCGCGCGTTGCAGGAAGCCGGGCTCGGCGAAGCGCAGATTGACCGCGTGTTCCTGACGGGCGGCACATCATTCGTTCCGGCGGTGCGTGCGCAGTTCGAAGCGCGGTTCGGGGCGTCAAGGCTGGAAACCGGGGACCAGCTTGTTTCGATCGCTTACGGTCTGTCGCTGATCGGACAGGAGCAGGACATTTCGCGCTGGGCGGTGTGAACCATTCAAACTGCTCCCGCGCTGAACAGCCTGCGCGCTGCACAGTTCTCCGCGCTACCGCCCAATGACCGGTGCATCCAGCGGCACGCCGACGGCGCCGCCGCCGAAGGGGCCGTTATTCTCGACGCAGATACGCTCGATATGTTCGTTCTCGATCTTGCCGTCGGTCCGGTTGGCGCGCGTGACGTTGTAGTGCCACCCGTCGACAGGATCGGCTTCGGTGAACCGCTTGGCGGGGATGGTTGCGGTCCAGGGGCGCGAATAGATGGCCGGATCGGTGAATCTTGCAATGTAATTATAGCGTAGCCCGCCCGGATCGAAAACGTAGCGCTCCTCGATGGTTGCGTTCTCGGTGGCGAAGTCGCCTGTCCGCCCGAACAGGGCCTTGCCATTGCTGTTGCGGACAGAGACGACCAGCGTGTTGCCTTCCCACCGGCCGCGTGAGTCCGCATTCCACAACTTCACATTCTCCGGCAGGTGCGGCTTGTCGTCGAGGTGGATCAGGCGGCTGCCTGAATCGAAAAGGAACAGCACGAAGCCCGGGAACTGGCGGATCTCATAACCGTGCCACATGAAGGATTTTGGTACGCCTCCGGGGGCGCAGCGCGCCAGCGGCTCGATATATTTTGGCTTCACCGGGTCGTCGAAGTTCTGCTCGAAATCCTTCTGAAGTGCGCGGGCTCGGGGAAGATAGGGCACCTGGCCATCGCCGGGGTCCGACACGCGGCTGGGTGCGCGCTGATCACGCGGCAGACTGGCTGCGGACGAAGGCTCTCCCGGCGGTCCGGCCTGCGGATCGGTCCAGTTGCTGTGATTGGAGATGGTGTTGGACCAGAAGCCCTGAATGTCCGGTTGGCCGTCAGCCAGCCGCTTGCCGGTCCACGGACCTTCCGCAATCACCGGAACAGTCTTTTCCCAGCTGAACCGTTCCAGATTGGCGCCGCTGGACGGCGCTTGCGCTGTTGCCGCACCGCCAAATGAAATCATAAGCGTGGCGCCGGCGAGGAGTCTGGAAAGCAGTTTCATTGGGCGCCATCCCGGTGCGGATAGAATTCGTCATAGGGCAGGGTGAAGCAGTAATCCTCGATGATCTGTGCATCCTTCGCGCGGTGGCGATGGAGGTGCACGCTCAGCGTGAAGGGCCGGCTATAGACTTGAGGATCGGTCAGTGTGGCGGTGTAGAGGATCGTGTCCTTGTCCACGAACTCCCAACGCTCCGCGACATGCAGGTCCGTGCTGTGATAATTGCCGGAGCGATCCAGCCAGGTCTCATCATAGAAGTCGACGACATCGACGAGCAGCGCATCACCCTCCCACCGCCCGCGCGAGTCGCCGAGCCAGAGATCGCGGTCCGCGTCCGGATGCAGCGATCCGTTGGCGTGGATCGTCCGTACCTGGTGGCCGAACTGATGCAACAGGGTCAGATCGTCTTCGCGTTGCAGGATCTGGAACGGCGCGGGGAAATACACGCTACGCGGAACGCCCAACACCCAGCATTTCAGCCGGGGGTCCTTGGAGAGCCGCTCATCGAAATTGGCTTCACGCCTGGCTTGGGCTTCGGGAAGGTAGGGAAGCTGTTTGCCCTCGACCACGCCCGCGCCCGGGGGCGCATCGAAACGCGCGCTGTGCGGTTCAAGATCATAGTCGGCCGTGCTGAGCGTCTGCCAGATGCCGGAAAAGTCCGGCTTGCCGCTGGCGAGCCGTGGAACGCCTTCCGCCAGCAATGGGTCCGGCGACAAGGCTGGCGACGGCGCCGAGGCGCAGCTGGCCAGCAGAACGATGCCTGCGCCGATCGCAACCACGCGGCGCAGAAGAAAGGCAATCGGCGTCATGTCAGTATCCCGGATCAGCGCGAGGCGACGGCTGCAGGCGCATCCGGCGCTCCGCCCGTCTTTATTTCGCGGCCATCGTGAAGGACGACGAAGTTTGCATAGCCATAGGGGCCGGCGTTCTTCGCGCGATATCCCTTGATGCGGATGGACGCACCGGGCGACAGATCCTGGCGATTGATGCCGCGCGACAACAGGGCGTTCGGCGTCGTGAACTCGAATCCCCAGTTGGTCACATTCCCCTTGGCGTCCGTGACATCGACATAGACCCAGCTGTGCGGATTCACCCAGCGCGACTTTGTGATGACGCCCTGAAGTTCAAGCGGCTTCTTGTTGTCGAACTCCGCTGCGAATGCGTGGTGCGCGGCGGCGTCATTGTTCGATGCATAGCCCGCCGTCGCAAGCGTGACGGCGGCGGCTGTGATTGCGAGTATCTTTTTCATGGGAACTCCTCAGAATGTCGCCTGCAACAGCACGCCGACATAGCGGCGCGGACCGATGCCATCGAAGCCAACGGGAGCGCTGTTGCTGAAATCGTTGACGCTGGTGGTGTACTTCGTGTCGAAAGCGTTCTTGGCGACAACGCTCAGCTCGTATGTCGCCTCGCCAATCTGCTTCCCGATGCCGATGCCGAGATCGGTGACGTTGTAGGCTTTCTGCCGGCCGTATTCCGACAATAGCTGTTCGAGGTTGTGTTCGGAGCGATAGACGTTGTTGCCGAAGGCCTTGAACGTGTAGTCGCCGGGCAACGGCGCTTCGAAATGGAAGCCGATGTTCCCGCTCCATTCCGGCGCGCCGACAATCTGCTTGCCCGAGTTGTCGCAGACCGCAACGGTCGCGGGATAGGCGCGCGGGCAGGTGGCGGTTGACCAGTCGGTGTAGGTCGCGTCGTTATATGCCCCGCCAGCAGTGATGGAGAGATAATCATTGACGTCGAAATGGGCGTCGAACTCTACACCGCGCGCACGGATGCCGGGGATGTTGCCCAGGCGTGAGCTGTATCCTGTGGCGGAGGCCACATCCGCTTCGCTGGTGACGTTCTGATAGTCATCAACTTCGGTATGATAGAGGTTCACATTGAGAACGACGCGGTTGTCCAGAAGTTGAGACTTCAGGCCGAGTTCGTAGTTGAGCACCTTTTCCGGAAGAACATTGCGGTTCGTGCCGTTGTTCTCGAACGCCACGGCGCCTGATTTTTCGCCCGCGCTCGCCGAAGCATAAACGAGAACGTCATCGGTGAGGCGGTAGCTGGGGTTGAACAGCCAGGCGACGGACTCGTCTTCAATCGGCGCGCCCTGAATGCTTGCAAAGCTTGTCCCGGCCTGCGCCGCGCGAATGGCGTCGGCGGTTGCGTCGCCTGTAGCGACGAGCGGTGACCCGTCGAGATAAGCGGCTGATCGAGCTATGGTGTTGGTCTTTTCTTCGCTGGTGTAGCGGACGCCGGCGGTCAGCGATGCACGCTCCGTCGGGTTCCAGTTGAGCTGGCCAAAAATGGCCTTGCTGGTGGATTCCGGCTTCTGAAGCGTCGTGACGTAAACTTCGCGCAGGGATTCCTGCAGGAAGGGCAGGCCGGCGAGCGTGTTCAGCGCCGCGTATTGTGCGTTCGTCGCAAAGAAAGCGCCCGCGTCCTCGCCATAGAGCGTGCGGCCCGTCGATTTGGTGTCGATGTTGAAATAGTAGATGCCCGCCTGGTAGTCGAGCGTCGGCAGGATAGGGCCGGAGATACGGAATTCCTGCGAGTATTGCTGCGTATCCACCAGTGTGCCGGTGCGCGAGATGGTGAAGTTGGTCTGCTCGGAGTCGTTCTTCGCGTCGAAATGGAAAAGGCGAACGGCGGAGATGGACGTCAGCTCGACGTCACCAATGTCCCATGTCGCCACGATCGAAGCGCCGCCGTTTTCGGTGATCAGGGGCTCCGATTGATCCATATCGATCAGTTCCCACGAGCCGATGATAGGTTGGTAGCCGCCGAAATAATCGCGTGCGAGGCGCGTGGTGTAGGTTGTGCCGCGCACCGAGCCGTCGTTCAGCGCTGACGGGTCGATCATGAACGGCTTGGTGTTGCTGTTCTCGTTTGTCTCTGCGGCGTCAACCGTCACTTTCACGGAGAAGGTGTCGGACGGTGTGAACAGGAGCTGGCCCTTGCCGCCCCAGCGATTGCGTTCATGCCAGTGACCGCCGCGGATGTTCTCGATGTCGCCTTCCTGCTTGTCGAGGAAGCCGGAAAGCCGGTAGGCGAGCAGGCCGTCAACCAGTGCGTTCGATGTCGAACCGCGCAGCTTGAAGGAGTCGTGCGACAGCCCGCTTTCAAGCTGGTAGCCCGCTTCCGGCGTGAAGCCCGGCGCCTTGCTGGTGTATTTCACCGCGCCGAGAGAGGTGTTCTTGCCGAGCAGCGTGCCCTGCGGTCCGCGCAGGATTTCAACCTGCTGAAGATCCGTGAAGTCTTGATAGGCCATGCCGACATGGCCAAGGAAAACGTCATCGACGATCACACCGACAGCGGGCTCCATGTTGTCATTGCCGCTGGTCTTGCCGATGCCGCGGATCGACACGCCCGTCCGCCGCGCGTTCGGTGTCGTCGCGGTCAGGCCCGGAGCGCGCTGGGTCAGATCGGCCAGGGTGAAGACGCGATCGCGTTGCAGCAGTTCGTCATCGAAGACCGAGATGGGGATCGGCACGTCCTGGATATCTTCCGCGCGGTTGCGCGCCGTAACGAGAATGACGTCCCGCGCTTCGTCGAGCGCTGCGATTTCGTCCGCATCAGCGGGGCCACCGGGAGCCTCGATGGTTTGCGCCATGGCGCCGGAGGAGATGAGCAGGCCGCCGCACACCCATGCGATGGCGCGAAGCGAGGCCGATGTTGCGGACGCTTTGCGCGCGTGCCTGAAACGTGCGTGCGTGGTTCGATTGTATGACATGCGAAAAGCTCTGATTGCAGATGGAGAGGAGCGCTGCGGGGACCGGCCGCAATGCGGAATGGAGGTCTGGTTCTGGTAGGAGAGGTTGCGTGCGGCGGGTGGGTTATTTCCCTGGCCTTTCCGCGCCGCGCGTCACCGTGGCGATCCGGTAAACGGATCCACGGCCAACTGCGTAGAGCTGGGAGCGATCCGTTCCGCCGAAGGCCAGGTTCTGTGGCGAGCGGGGCAGGGCGATGACGCCCAGCGCTTCGCCGCCCGGCGAGAAGATCTGCAAGCCCGCGGATGATGCGACGTACAACCGTCCTTCGGCATCGACAGCGAGTCCATCGGCGCCGCTGTTCGGGCCGGTTTCCGTTTCGCGGAAGCCGGCAAGCGTTGCGAAATCCCGGCGATCAGTGACGCCGCCATCGGACTTCACGGTATAGGCGATGATGTGCTCGCCGCCCGTGTTGGCGATGTAGAGCGTCTTTTCATCAGGGCTGAGCGTGATGCCGTTCGGACGGCGGATGTCGTCAGCGATCAGGTGGACGCGCCCGCGTGTATCGAGACGATAGACGGCGGTTGGGCCCGCGGGTTGTCCGGGTTGGAGGCCCGGCCCCGGATCTGTGAAATAGATCTGGCCGGTTTGCGAGCGGACGAGATCGTTGGGCCGGTTGAAGGCCTTGCCCTTGTAGCGATCCGCGAGCGGCTTGATCTTGCCGTCGCTGGAGATCTCCGCGACGCCCGCCGGGGCGGTGGTGACCGCGAACAGCCGGCCATCCGGCCCCAGAGCCAGTGAGTTGGCGCTCGCCGTGCCTTTCAGGAATTCAGAAGGGCCAGCCCCTTCACCGCCGATCCGCACAATACGGTCGGCGCGGTTCTCGATGAACAGGATGGCGCCGTCCTGCGTGGCGACAGGACCTTCCGTGCCGTCGAAACCTTCGCGCAGAACCTCGATACGCGTGTCCGCCGCGATGACGCCGGGAATGGCGGAAGCTTTCAGCAGCTTGCCGCTCAGAACACCGCCTTCCGTTTCATAGTCCTGGGCGCCTGCGGCGCCGGAAACCTTGAAACCGTGAGCGGCGAGCAGATCGCCCGCCTTCTGTGCGCGTTTGGCGTGGTTGGATACCGTCAGCACGCTGCGGTCCTTCGGAATGAAGGACAACAGGCGGTCCAGTTCGGTGATCTGGATGTTGAGATAGGCGGGGAACCCGCCATTGGCGCTGATTTCTTCCGGGCGCCGCACGTCGAGGACCAGCACGCCGTCCGGCTTGCCCAGCAAGGCGTCGATCTCCGCGCGCGTCAGGGCCTTCGTGGCCGCTGTGTGTGATGCAGAGACCGCCTCCACCGGGCCCGAGCCATTCGCCGCCTGCGCGAGCGCGGCGGGAGACAGCGCAAGACCCGTCAAAGCGGCTACGGCCATCAGCCTGTTGCGAAAGGCGGTCGTGCCGGTGTGCGGGAGGATGGTTGCGCTGCGCATGTGGGAAGCCCCGTCTCGTTGCGATTGCCGCATCGGTAGAAGGGGGGCGGGGTGAAGCGAACCAATCAATCGAGATATCAATATGGACGGCGAAGCTATTGCGCAGGTCCGGGATGGGGCGGCGCATGACTAACGCAAAAGCCGGCGCAGAGCATGCGCCGGCTCTTTCAGTGCAGGTGATCTGATCTGATTTGCGCTAAGCTGTGGTGCGTTCGAACGCCGGGATCGCCGCCGGCGCTTTCTTCCTGGACGGCGGGCGCACGGAAACACGGCTCAGCGCGGCGTCGCGCAATTCTGCGGCTGACAGGTGCGGCGCCAGCATTTCGATGAAACGATAGGCATAGGCGTGCAAAAGCGCCCCGCGCTGGATCGCCACCCGTGTTGTTGATTCATCGAACAACTCACGCGAGCCCGGAATCACCGCCAGCCCCTGATCGGAGCAATCTCCCAGCGCCATTTCGGAGATGATGCCGACGCCGACGCCGCGCCGCACATAGAGTTTTATGACATCCGCATCCATGGCGATCAGGCGCACGTCGGGTTCAAGCCCCGCGCGCTGGAACGCCGAGTCGATCTGGCCGCGCCCCGAGAACTCGGGATTGTAGGTGATCACAGGGTGGGCTGCGATCTGCGGAAGCGTGATATTGCTGCGAACCAGTTCGTGCCCCGCTGGAACGATCACGGCATGGCGCCAAGTGAAGCAGTCGAAGGCCACGAGGTCGGGATGCTTGTCCAGCGCCTCCGTCGCGATGGCGATATCGGCCTCGCCCTTCTGCACGGCGTTCGCCGCCTGCTTTGGCGTTCCCTGCCGCAGTTCCAGTTGCACGCCGGGAAACTCCTGCGCAAACCGCACGACGACATCGGGCAGGGCGTAGCGCGCCTGGTTGTGTGTCGTTGCAATGACAAGCCGGCCGCGATCCTCGCCGGAGTATTCGCTCGCCAGCCGCTTGAGATTCTCCGTCTCCATCAGCACGCGCTCGATGAGTTTCACCGCGCCTTCGCCCGCGCGCGTGAGGCCGGTCAGCCGTTTGCCCTTGCGGACGAAGATCTCGATCCCGAGTTCGATTTCCAGTTCGCGAATCTGCTTGCTCACGCCGGATTGGGAGGTGTTAAGCGTCTGCGAAGCCTCGGTCAGATTGAGGCCGTTCCGCACGGCCTCCCGCACATATCTCAGCTGCTGGAAGTTCATGACCCATCCTCTTACTGCTCAGGCAGTCCAAAACACGACTGTACGAATAGAGAATAAGAACTTGCTTATTCCACCTGATTTGTCGCTTTATTGACCTATTAGAAAAACTGCGTGGACTTTCATACACCATCAATTAAGTAGTGATTGAGCCCGGCGACCAAGCCGGGCTTGCACCGGCCAGGGAGATACGGATGACGATCCAAGACCGATTCCGCGACCGCTCCAGGCGTTCGATGCGAATGTGTTCCTGTGAATGTTGAGCCGCTTCGAGCGGAACCAGATCGACTTCATTTCATTCATGCAGCCGGGACGCGCAGCAGCGCGAACGGCGGCTTGCACCCCAGGGAATACTTTCATGTCGAATTTCAACGTCCGGTCCGACGCGACGTTTTCACCGGCTGATTACCGCGCCTCGATCGCCGAAATGTTCAGTGAGCTTGATGCAAGTCAGCAGAGGGAATTCGCCGACAAGATCGCGCTGCTGCCGCGATACATCCACCAGCTCGCAAGCAACGGGCTGATCGCAGCGCCTATCCGCAAGAGCCGCAAGGCCGGTACGGAGCGGGAGATCAACGCCTCCCCGAAACGCCAGACTGCATAAGCGGGAGAGATATCAGACTCTCTCAAAACGAAATTGGCGGCCGAGCGGATCCTCCCGGGTCTTGGCTGTCATCGCGGCGCCGGGAATGGACCTTCCTGGCGCCGCTATCGTTTTAGGCTTTTGAGACGTTCGTGTCAGATTCGGCGTCAGGCACAGGGCAACAGCACACAGACACACCGCGCCGGCTTGCGCTGGCGCGGTGTCAACGTCGTGTGGCGAATTGCGGAACAGATCAGGTCAGCGACCAGGCGCCGGTTGAGGCGTGTGCGATTGTCCGCTGACCGTGTTCCAGTTCGCGATAGATGCGCAGCCCGGTTGGCCAGGGGCCGTGGCCCGACTCGCGATTGATATGGCCGGCGTGGCCCAGATCAAGGAGGTTGGCGTTCCACCGGGCAGCCCACTTCGCCGTACGCTCGAACGCCATCCACGGGTCATTGCGGCTGGCCACCAGCACCGCAGGCGCCTTCAGAGGCTTTCTGGACAACACTTTCTCGCACCCGAATATGGCGGGATCAGCGGGCGCAACCAGCATCACCGCCGCGACCGGCGCCGCCGCTTGCATCGCCTGCACCGTCGCAAGCACGCCAAAGCTGTGTGCGACAATGATTGGCGGCGTATCGGACGCAATGATCGCGCTGGCGATCCGGTCCGCCCAGATGTCGAGATCGGGCCGCGCCCAGTCGTCCTGGTTCACGCGGATCGAGTCGCGGAGGATAGTCTGAACCCAGGTCTGCCAATGGCCGGGGCCGCTATCGTTGATGCCGGGAACGATCAGGGTCGTCATCTGCACCCGCCTCGCATGCCATGTCGTGGCTGGAGGGTAGGGCGGCGGCGTCCCCGCGCCACCAATCATTGGTCAGATGCATATGGCCCCGGGTTCCAAGGCGGCTAGAGCAGCAGATCCAGCGGCCCGCGTCCGCGCCTGGGTTTCAACCTGCGCCAAAGTCCTGATAGCACACCGGGCCGCTGGCGCGGCGGCCCGGCTGGCGGCTGCACGCGCGTCTGCACGAAATCGAGGATGCGGTCCGGCACGGATACGTTGCAGGCTTGTTCGAGCCCCTCGAATCCCGGCGCGGAGTTCACCTCGCAGATGCGATAGCCATTGGTGTCGAACAATACATCGACGCCCGAAACGTCGAGGCCCAGGGCCCGCGTCGCCGAAACAGCGATCTCCTTCATCGCAGGCGGAGCATCGAACGTCGCGCCGACGCCGCCCAGCGAAATGTTGGATTTGAAACCGCCGTCCGTCGAGCGGCGTTCCATTGCGGCGATCACCTCGCCGCCGACGACCAGCAGGCGAACATCGCGCCCATGGCTGGCCTCGATATACTGCTGGAAGATGAAATCGGACCCGGGATTGGCGTCGCCAAGCAGGCTCGCTAGATCATGAAACTGGTTGCGGTCGCGGCACAGGACGACGCCCGCCCCACGCGTGCTGCGCAAGGTTTTCACGACGACAGGAAAGCCGATCTCCCGCTCGATCACATCTACGTCCACGGGAAATTTCGCGAGGATCGTGCGGGGGATGGGCAGGGCGGACGCCGACAGGCGCTGCAATGTCTGAAGCTTGTCGGCGCAAGCTTCCACGGCCTCGGCGCCGTTTATCATCGCCACGCCCATCCGCTCGAACTGGCGCAACACCGCAAGTGTGAAATAGCTGGTTTCGGCGCCGGTGCGCGGAATGATGAAATCGGGGCGCGGCAGCATCTGCCCGTCATAAACCGCGCGCCAGTCGCGCTCCGAGCTGACGATCAGGTCGTGCTTTCGCGGGTTCAGGACTTCCAGTTCCACGCCGCGCTTGCGCCCGGCTTCGATGAAGCGGCGTATTTCAAATGCCTCCGGAACATCTTCATCCGGAACGTGGTGAAAGAAGAGCCAGCCTCGCATTCAGGAAGGGTCCGATCCTGTTCGCGGGCAAGCGTTCGTTCAATATGGGGCGAATGCATGGCAAGACGGCGAGGTTGCATGAGCCGGAAATATTCTCGCCGCTTGGCGCCGCCGGTAATTAGCAAGGCGCGAAACATCATAAGCCCGGCGCTGTTACCGCGGCGGCGCCGGAAGCGCCCGCGATCGGCTACGCAAAGGACAACGGAAGCGGCGTCTGAGCAGTGGCTCAGGTGAGGACCCGCATCTGTTTCCATCAAGTGCGGCGGCGCATGGTAAGGCGTGGCCCCTTCGCCGCCTTATTCCTCGATCGCCGCTTGCAACGTTTTGGCGAGGCGCGAGCGATAGCGTTCCAGCGCTTTCGGGGGCAGGTCAAAATTGTTGGCGATGCGGCGGTCGATCACGACGCCCTTGATGATCCCGCCCGCCAGGCGCACCCGTTCTTCCGTATTGCGCCCGCCAAGCCATTCGGCGAACGGCCCGAAGAACCGTTCCTCTCCGGACTTGCGGATCGCTTCGGCCGCGGCCGGATGCGAGCCCGACCGCAACATGACCAGGATGACGTCGAACTTGTCGTCCTCGATCGGGTCGTTAACCAGCATATGCGAGATGCGCTCGCCGAAATCCTTTGGGTCGCCCTGAAACAGGTCTTCCGGGGGAGGGCAGGACTCCAGGACTGCGGCGAACAGTTCTTCCTTGCTGCCAAAATAGCGGGAGATCAGTGATACATCGGCTTTTGCGTCGGCCGCGATGCCGCGCAGACTTACGCTGTCATAGGCTTCGCGGGAGAAGTGCGTCCTGGCCGCGGCAAGCAGCGCCGCCCGAGTCGCGGTTGCGTCCCGTTTCCGGGCAAAGACGATCGGGCTCACTTCGCCTCCCATCGAAAAAACTAGTCAACAGGTGTTGACTTCTATATCCGCGCCATGATTTAAGTCAACACGCGTTGACAAGGTGGGGGTCATGTCACTCCGCCACAACCTCTATCAAAAGCGGCCTTCAGGCCCATCCTCCTCCCCAGGTGTCTATAATGCTGAAACACTGGATGTTTGTCCTCGGCACGGCCGTTGCCGCTGCGTCGTTGTCTGCGTGCGGGCCTAGCGCCGCCGAACCCGCCGCGCCGCCCGCTCCCCAGGTGTCTGTCGCCGCCCCGCTACAGCAGAGCGTGACCGACTGGGACGAGTTCACCGGCCGCTTTGACGCTGCGCAGCGAGTGGAAGTCCGCGCGCGCGCCGGCGGCTTCATCCAGTCCGCTCACTTCGCCGAGGGCCAGCGCGTTGGAAAGGGCCAGTTGCTCTTCACGCTCGACGCGCGCCCGGCCCAGGCTGCCCTGGCTTCCGCTGAAGCCGACGCCCAGCTCGCCCGCCGTGCTTTCGAGCGCGCGGAAGTGCTGATGAAGGATCAGGCCATCTCCCGCCAGGAGTATGACCAGCGCCGCGCAGCGCTCGATATCGCCGAGGCGGCCGTGACGGCCCGCAAGCTCGATGTCGAGTTCACCCGCGTGACGGCTCCGGTGTCGGGCTTCGTCTCCGACCGCCGCGTCGATCCGGGCAACGTCATTTCCGGCGGCACCTCCGCCGCCGACGTGCTGACCGAGATTGTCGCCGGCGACCCGATCCATTTCGAGTTCGAAGCCTCCGAGGCCCAGTTCCTGCGCTATCAGCGTCAGGCGCTGAAAGCCGGCGGCAAGGTCGAGATCCGGCTGCAGGACGAAACCGAATATCTCTGGACCGGCGCGGTCGATTTCGCCGATGCGGTAGTCGACGCCTCCTCCGGCGTCGTCCGCATGCGCGCGAAGATCGCCAACCCGGACAATTTTCTGAAGCCCGGCATGTTCGGCCGCGCCCGCGTGGAAAGTTCGGCCGCCTATGACGCGCTGCTCATCCCGGAAACGGCGGTGGTGTCGGCGGGTTCGGCGAAAACCGTGCTTGTGGTCGCGGACAATGGCGCTGTCGAAGCGAAGACGCTGGACGTCGGCCCCGTCGTCAACGGCCTGCGCGTCGTGCGCTCGGGCCTTGCCGCCACGGACAAGGTGATCGTGAACGGCGTCCAGCGCGCCATGCCCGGCGCCGTCGTGGAGGCGAAAGTCACGACCATCATGAACACCGCGGCGCTCGAAACGCCGCCGTCCGAGCAATAACACATAACACCGGAGCGCGACTGGCCGTCAGAGCCGGCGCGCCCTCACAGGACGCCTCCCCATGCGTTTTTCGCGCTTCTTCATTGATCGCCCCATCTTCGCGGGCGTCGTTTCCGTTTTCATCACGCTGCTCGGCGTCTTCGCCTTCCCGCAGCTCCCGCTCGCCCAGTATCCGGACATCGCGCCGCCATCGGTGATGGTGATGGCCAGCTATCCCGGCGCGTCGGCGGAAACGGTGGCCGAGACGGTCGCCGCTCCCATCGAGCAGGAGATCAACGGCGTCGAGAACATGCTCTACATCACGTCGTCCTCGTCGAACGGGATGGCGCAGATAACGGTGACGTTCAAACCGGGGACGAACCTCGATACGGCGCAGGTTCTGACGCAGAACAGGGTGGCGCTGGCGGAACCGCGCCTGCCTGAACAGGTGCGGCAGGGCGGGGTGCAGGTCCTGAAGCAGGACACCGGCTTCCTGATGCTCGTGGCGCTGACGTCGAAAGACCCCAATCTCGACATCGACCATATCGGCAACTTCGCGAACTCGGTGCTGAAAGACCGCCTGCTGCGCATCGAGGGCGTCGGCGGCGTCCAGATTTTCGGCGGCGGTCTCTATTCCATGCGGGTGTGGATCGACCCCGGCAAGGCGGCCGCGCGAGACTTGACGGCGGGCGAGATCGTCGCGGCGCTGCGGGCGCAGAACGTCCAGGCGGCCGGCGGCTCCATCGGTTCGCCGCCGTTCGGCAGCGGCGTGACCAACGAACTGCCGGTGCAGGTGGAAGGCCGCCTGAGGACCGTTGAGGAGTTCGGCAAGGTCGTCATCAAGCGCTCCGATACCGGGCAGGTGACGTTCCTGCGCGACGTGGCGCGGATCGAACTGGGGTCACAGGACTACTCCATCCGCGGATATTTCAGCGGCGAGCGCGGCATCGGCATGGCGGTGACCCCGTCACCGGGCGCCAACGCGATCAACGCTTCGCACGCGATTCTCGAACTCATGAAAAACGCCGAGGATGAGCTTCCGGCCGGCGTGAGCTGGATGGTCCCCTACAACCCGACGGAATATGTCGAGGCGTCGGTGGAGTCGGTTCAACACACGCTGATCGAGGCGATCTTCCTCGTGATGATCGTGGTGATCGTGTTCCTGCAAACGTGGCGCGCGGCGATCATTCCCATCGTGGCGATCCCGATCGCGCTGGTGGCGACGTTCGTGGTGCAGCTGTTGCTGGGCTATTCCATCAACTCGTTGTCGCTGTTCGCGCTGGTGCTCGCCGTGGGCATCGTGGTGGATGACGCCATTGTCGTGGTCGAGAACGTCGAGCGGAATATCCGCAATGGCATGTCGCCCAAGGAAGCCGCCTACAAGACGATGGACGAAGTCTCCGGCGCGCTGGTGGCTATCGGTCTCGTGCTGATGGCGGTGTTCGTGCCGGCGGCGTTCATGCCCGGCATTCCGGGCGTGTTCTTCCGCCAGTTCGCGGTGGCGATTGCGACGGCGGCGGCCGTGTCGCTGCTGGTGTCGCTCACCCTGTCGCCCGCAATGGCGGCGATGCTGCTGAAGCCGCATGACCATGGCCAGAAGAAGCGTCGCGGTATTTTCGCGCCGCTGGGCTGGGCTGCGGACAAGTTCAACCAGGGCTTTGACTGGCTGTCGGACAAGTACGGCAAGGTCACCGCCAGACTGGTGCGCATGTCGGCGATGGTCCTGGTCGTCTATGCCGTGCTTCTGGGCCTGACCGGATGGCGGATGACCGATACGCCGACAGGCTTCATCCCGGACCAGGATCAGGGCTTCCTGATCGGCGTCGTGCAGCTTCCGCCCGGCGCCTCTCTGGAGCGCACCGATGCGGTGGTGCAGCGCGCGGCGGCGCAGTTGCGCGAAACGCCAGGCGTGCAGGACGTGGCGGCGTTCGCCGGCATGGACGGCGCGAGTTTCTCCAACTCATCCAACTCCGGCACGATGTTCATCCGCCTCAAGCCGTGGAAGGAACGTGGCTCCGCCCTCAACGCACAGGCCATGGCCGGACAGATCATGGGCGCGATGGGCGCCATTGAGGAAGCCAGCATCTTCGTCATCGCTCCGCCTGCCGTGCAGGGCATGGGCAATGGCGGCGGCTTCAAGATGATGTTGCAGGACACGTCGGGACAGGGCTATCGCGCTCTGGAGCAGGCGCAGTTCCAGATTGTCGGCATGGCGAGCCAGCCGGATTCCGGCGTGGTCGGCGTGTTCCCCGGCCTCAACACGGGCAGCCCGCGCGTGACGGCGGAAGTCGACCGCGAGAAGGCGCTCATGCTCGGCGTCGAACCGGCCGAGATATTCAACGCGATGGGCACCTATCTGGGATCGTCCTACGTCAACGACTTCAACATGCTGGGCCGCACCTTCCGCGTGACGGCGCAGGCGGAGCCGGCGCTACGCGACGATATCGACGATATCGCCAACCTGAAGGTGCGCTCGTCTTCTGGCGGGATGGTGCCGCTCGGTTCGGTGGCGACGCTGAAGGACGATACGGGGCCGATCCGCGTCGTGCGCTTCAACCTGTTCCCGGCGGCGGAAATCCAGGGCGCTCCGGCGCCGGGGGTGTCCTCCGGCGAGGCGCTGTCGCGCATGGAAGCGATGGCGGCGCAGCTGCCCGAAGGCTTCAGCTATGAGTGGACCGAACTGGCGCTACAGGAGAAGTCGCAAGGCAATACCGGCCCGATCGTTTTCATCATGGCCGTGGTTCTCGTCTTCCTCGTGTTGGCGGCGCAATACGAAGCCTTCACGCTGCCGCTCGCGGTGATCCTCATCGTTCCGATGTGCATCCTCGCGGCGATCCTTGGCGTGAACCTGCGCGGCTTCGACAACAATATCCTCACACAGGTGGGATTGTTGGTGCTTGTTGCGCTGGCCTCGAAGAACGCCATTCTTATCGTGGAGTTCGCGAAGCAGGCAGAGGACAATGGCAAGAACCGGTTCGATGCGGCCGTTGAAGCTGCGCGCACCCGCCTGCGCCCGATCCTTATGACGTCGTTCGCCTTCATCTTCGGCGTCGTGCCGCTGATGCTGGCGGCGGGTCCGGGGCAGGAGATGCGCCAGGCGCTCGGCACGTCGGTGTTCTTCGGGATGCTGGGCGTGACGCTGTTCGGCCTGATCTTCACGCCGGTGTTCTATGTGGTCAGCCGCTGGCTCGCGGGCAAACTCCCCGGCGCCAAACACAAAGCTGCGGATGAATCCACGAGCGTCCCGGCTCCCGCGGAGTAGGAGCCGGGGCGATCCCCGAGCGAGTGCTTTTGCTGAACGATAAACGGCCGCGCGGTTATCCGCGCGGCCGTCTCATATCAGGGCGCTGCGATATCACTTCTTCTCGGAGTTCTTCGCGATCCAGTCGAAGAACGCATTGAGGATCGGCATGAACAGCGGTTGGTCGAGGCCTGACCAGTTGGTCACCTGCCGCTCCACTTTGTAAATCTCTTGCGCATCGCGGGCGTTATAGACGGTGAAGACCGCTCTCACCTGATAACCAGCGCTGGCCGACAGCGCGATATCGGCGAACAGGAAGTCTCCCATGACGCCAGCAGCCTTCGACAGCGAAGAGAACCCGCTCACATCACCGATCTGGTCCTGCAACCCCTTCTGGATCAGGAAACGCTCGAACTCGTCCTTGCGCATCACGTTGTCGAAATACTTGAACTTGTCGATCGAGTCCTTGAAGTACGCCGTATATTGCGCCTCGCTGTCGATGTTCGTGCGCAGGAATAATATTTGCGAGGCCTTATCTACGTCGAAGTCCTTCTGAGTCTTGATGTCTTCCGGCATGAGCGTTTCGGCGCCGTCAAACCGCATCGTTTCTGGATTGAGTTCGGCAACCTTGAATGTGCTTGCGCACGCGGTCGTACACAGCGCCGCAACAAGCGCGGCGGCCACAAGTTTCAATTTCATTGGTTTCCCTTGCCCCTTGGTACCGTGCGAGGGAAATTAGTCTTGGATTTCGCCGCACGCAACTGGGCAGTCCGGATGCCCTACCGGCTGGCGAATTTCTCGCCGGTCGCCTCCCAGCCCGCGAGGATGAAGGTCGTCCAGAAATCGGCCGCGCGGTCGAGATCGACCTTGCCGAGACGCAGCGACCCTTCGGCGCCATCCAGCGCCTGCATCGTCATGATCATGCCCATGCGCGCCAGTTCTTTCGGCAGGCCGTAGGACTGCATTGTTTTCTCGGTCCAGAAGTCGGTGATGCCGCGGTGGTTCACGCGCGCGGTGTCGCGCACCTGATCGACAACGCCTGCATCGCTGATGAGCGCGCGCATCAGGCCGCCGCGCTCCATGAGATATTCGAGATAGCGGCGCACGTGGATGCGGTGCGTCTGTTCCGCCGTCGCTTCCGGCGCAATCAGGTTCAGCCCCTTGCCGCGGATGTGATCGAACTCGCGTTCCAACAGCGCGCCGAGCAACGCCTCGCGGCTGGCGAAGTATTTATAGATCAGCGGCTTGGAGATGCCGCACGCGCTGGCGACCGCATCGGGCGAGCAACTGGCCTGCCCATCTTTCAGGACAATCCGCGCCGCTGCGTCAAGGATCTGCGTGCGGCGCATATCCGGCGACATTCGCCGCGCGCGCGCGCGCCGCTCGGCGGACGCGGTTTTGCCCGGCTTGCGCGCCGCCGGAGCCTTGCTGCTGCGTGATTTGGTGGATGTCGTCATGGCTGTCGCCCACTTCCGTGCGTGCCGCTTCCTGCCAGGATGCACCGATATTGACATTGTGTCACTAACGGCGTCTCATTATGCCAGAATCCGGCGTCAGATCGGGATATCATACGGGAGAGAAACGGGTGCGCCATCTGGCTGGCCTCGCAAGCGTCATGGCGCTGACGGCGATTATCGCCGTTTCGTGTGCGACTGAACGTCCTTCCGAACCTGCCGCGCCTGCCGCCGTGGCTGAAAACGAGGCCGCCCCCACGGTTGCGCTGGTCGCGGGGTATGCGCCGCACGTCAGCCGCACGGTGTTCACGTCCGCCTATCGCCGCATCACCGAAAGCCAGTACCGCAATTCCATCGCGGACCTGTTCGGCCCCGCCATCCAGATCAACGCCCGCTTTGAACCGGAACGCCGGGAGGACGGGCTTCAGGCCATCGGCAATGCGCGCCTCTCCATCACCACCAGCGGCATCGAGCAGTATTTCTCCATTGCACGCTCCATCGCCGATCAGGTGATCGATGGCGAGCAGGGCGCGGCGGCCGCCGCCTGCGTTACCGATGCGGTGCTCGCCAACGCCTGCGCGGAGACGTTCATCAAGGGCCATGGCCGCCAGCTTTTCCGCCGCCCGCTTACCCAGGCGGAGATCGCTGAGCGCATGTCGGTCTTCAGTGACGGCTACAGCGCGGCGAATGATTACAGGAAAGGCCTGAAGCTCGCGCTTGTCAGCCTGCTGGTGTCGCCCGAGTTTCTCTTTCGTCAGGAGCGGGCGGAGGCTGATCCCGCAAGGGCGGGCGCCTATCGTCTCGACGCCTATTCCAAAGCGGCGCGCCTGTCGCATCTGTTGTGGGATACATCGCCCGATGCGGAACTGCTCGCCGCCGCCGACAGCGGGGCGCTCCACACGCCGGCAGGCTATAGTGCGCAGGTCGAGCGGTTATTGGCCGCGCCGCGTCTGGAGCAGGGCGTCCGCGCCTTCTTCACCGACATGCTCCATTTCGAGGCGTTTGACACGCTGACCAAGGACACCGCCACCTATCCGAAATTCTCGCAGGCCGTGGCCGACAGCGCGCGCGAGGAAACGCTGCGCTTCATGGTCGAGCATCTGGTGACGCGCAAAGCGGATTACCGCGATATCTTCACCACCCGCGACAGCGTCATCAACCGCACGCTCGCCGCCGTCTATGATGTGCCCTACGCCTCCAGGGAGGCCTGGAACGAAATCTCCTTCCCGGAGTCCGCCGAGCGTTCCGGCGTGCTGACGCAGGTGACCTTCCTGTCGTTGTTCTCGCATCCGGCCGCATCATCGCCCACGATCAGGGGCGTGAAGCTGCACGAGATATTCCTGTGCGTGCCGACGCCCGATCCGCCGGCGGATGTCGATTTCTCCAAGGTGCAGGCGCTCGCGAACGGAACGGTCCGCACGCGCCTGATCGATCACATGACCAATCCAGGCTGTTCGAGCTGCCACGCGCTGAGCGATCCGGCGGGTCTGACGCTGGAGCACTATGACGGGCTGGGCCAGTTGCGGAAGCTTGAGAACGGCGAGCCCATCGACGTGACCGCGGAGATTGGCGGCAAGCGGTTCACGGGCGCCGCCGGGCTGGGAGAGTATCTCCACGATAGCCCGCTCGTGCCCGCCTGCCTCGTGCGCAACATGCACCATTATGGCGTCGGCCGCCGCCCCGATCACACCGAGCAGGCCTATCTGCAACGCCAGACCAGCGCGTTCGCGGCGGACGGGTATCGCATCACCGATCTCTACCGGAACATCCTTATGGACCCGGACTTCCTGAAGGTCAGCGCACCGGCCGGCGTGCAGATCGCCAGCACCACCAACATCACGACGAGCAGGGGAGGCGCCGAATGACACGCAGGTTCAATCGACGGACGATGCTGCGCGGCCTGACTGGCGGCAGCGCCGTGGCGCTGGGTCTTCCGGCGCTCAACGCATTCCTGAACGGCAATGGGTCGGCATGGGCCGATGGCCGCGCGCTCCCGGTTCGTTTCGGCACCTACTTCTGGGGCCTCGGTCTCACCGACACGCCCACGGGCGGCAGCCGCTGGGTGCCCGCCCGCACCGGCCGCAACTACGATCTTACCCCCGAGTTGTCCTCGATCGGCGGCTTGAAGAACAAGGTCTCGGTCTTCTCCGGCTTCCGCGTCATCAGCGACGGCAAGCCGAACATCGTGCACTGGAGCGGCCACGCCGCCATTCTCGCCGGCGCAGCGCCCGCGCTGAACAATGTGAT
This sequence comes from uncultured Rhizobium sp., assembly GCA_964550535.1. Taxonomy (GTDB): domain Bacteria; phylum Pseudomonadota; class Alphaproteobacteria; order Caulobacterales; family Hyphomonadaceae; genus UBA7672. Next base: position 9,335 of record CAZJZQ010000023.1, on the reverse strand, counting down.
GGAAGGCCCGACCTTCGACACCAAGGTCGCCGACACGCTGGGCGCCACCACCCGCTTCAAGCAGCTTGACATCTCCGCCTCGGGTCAGAAGTCGGCGAACTACTCCAGCCGCAACGGCCGCACCTATGCGACCCCGGAGATCAGCCCGCTCGACCTCTACACCCGCCTCTTCGGTGATGGTTTCCAGGACCCGAACGATCCGGACTGGAAGCCCAACCCCGACATCATGCTGCGCCAGAGCGTCCTGTCCGGCGTGTCGGAACAACGCCAGACGCTGATGGCGGATGTCGGCACGGAAGACCGCGCCAAGCTCGACCAGTATTTCACCTCCATCCGCGAGATGGAGAACCAGCTCGCGATGCAACTGCAGAAGCCCGATCCGTGCGAGGCCTGCGTGGTGCCCGAAGCCCCGGGCGCCAGCTCCAACGCGGTCACGGTCGATGTTGTGAACGGCAACTCGAAAACCATGGCCCGCCTGCTGGCCATGGGCCTCGCCTGCAACCAGACGCGGGTGTTCAACTTCGTTCACACGCCCGGCCTCTCCACCGCCTATATCGCGGGGGACACCAAGACCTACCACCAGATCACCCACGACGAACCGACCGACGGCAAGCTCGGCTTCCAGCCGCAGACCAGCAAGCTCGCCGGTCTCATCATGTCCGCCTTCGGTGATTTCCTGCACGAACTGGACGCGATCCAGGAAGGCGATGGCACGCTGCTGGATCACACGCTGGTTATGGCGTTCTCGGATACCGGCTACGCCAAGATCCACTCCGTGGAGAATATCCCCGTCCTGTTCGCCGGCGGCGCCAGCGGGCGTCACCGCGCTGGCCAGCATATCGCGACCAAGGGCGAACCGATCAGCCGCCTGTCGCTCACGGCGCAGCAGATCGTCGGCGTTCCGGCCGGTGAGTTCGGCATGGGCGCCATGAAGACGTCCCGCCCGGTCGAAGATGTGATGGCCTAGGAGAAGCAGACATGCGCGCCACGCTCGCACGGATAGCCGGTCTCGCCGCTCTGTCGCTGGGCGCCGCTGCGCCCGCCTTCGCGGAATGGACCAGGACCTATGTGGTCGAATGGTATGAGGCCGCCAACTATTACGGCGCCGAAACTGGCGTCACCGATCCCGGCACGGATTGCCCCAAAGGGTCGAACCCTGAACCCGACTGGATCAAGGTTCTGATGGATGCGGGCTATACGAAGCAGGAAGCGGCGTGGCTTCGTGATCCGTCGCACCCCTTCCGTATCCCGAACCATGGCCAGAACCAGATGGCGTTCCGCGGAACGGATCGCGCCAACATCTACATGAACCCGCACCTCACGCCTGATCCCGGCCTCACGCCGGTATCCGGCCGCATCGGCGAGGGGTTCAATCTCGATGGCGATCCCTCCAACGGCTTCAACAGCCCGGACGGCCGCACCGGCATCGACAACCAGTTCTACAGGGCGCTCGGCTGCTGGATGACCTATCGCGGGCCCGCGCGCCAGTCGGGCACGTCGCTCAGCCGCAATGACGAAATGCGCGAAGGCGGCTGGACGATTGTCATCGTCGTGAACGGGCAGGGCGCCGATCCGATGAACGACGAGAATGTGAAGGTCGGCTTCTACACCAGCACCGATCCGATGGTGAAGGACGGCAATGGCGACATCGCCTCCAACTACACCTTCGTGGTCCAGCCCGATGCGAAATTCGAAGGCGTGCTGAAGGCGAAGACGGTCAACGGCGTTATCCAGTCGACCGAACCCACCGAAGAAATGTGGATCCGCGACCCCAGCTATACGCGCGAACTTCAACTGCTGAAGGCGCAGGTGCGGCTGGAGATGCGGGCGGACGGCTCGCTCAAGGGCCACCTCGGCGGTTATCGCCCATGGTTCCCGATCTATCGCGGCTGGGTCGAGGCGCGCGGTTCGGTGATCGAACAACTTACCTGGGTTCAGCTTCCGGCGGTGTGGTACGCGCTGAAGCGCAACGCTGACTACAGCCCGGCGGGAGCGAATGGTGAGAAGACCCACATCTCCTTCGCGCTGCGTATCGACGCCATCCCCGCCTATGTGATGGAGCCCGATGCGAAGAAACAGGTGGCGGACGTAAAGTCCTACAAGGCCGTGGCGCCGCCGGAAGGTGACCGCATTCCCGCCGTGTCCTTCCACCGTCTCGTCGTCGACGGCATCGTGCGGCGCGGCAACGGCTCCGTGCCAGGCGGCCCGAACGTCGTCATCCCGCCGCCCGAAACGCTCAGTCTCGCCGCAGCTGGCGGGCAATGATCTCTCCGCGCCGCATCACGGCATGCGGCGCGGGCGGCGGCATCAGCAAGATAATGACGCCCGGATTCTTCAAAGGTCAGAGCCACGTCCTGCGCAGGTGCTTGGCGCATCTGGATCGGGCTGGCCTGGAACGGAATCATTTTCCGTCTGCGGCGGAGCGTCTAACCGCCGCTCCCGCCCAGCCCGATCCACCGTCCGGCGGCGGCCACGGTCACCCAGGCCAGCAGGGTGAACACCCCGATCAAGCGCGTCAGGGCAGGAGGCGCCGCCGCATCGCGCGGCGCGCGGGCGAACTCCCACAGCACGAACCCCGCCACCAGCGCTGCGGCGCCACGCAACGCCCAGCGATTGATCTCCATCACCAGATCGTAGTTATCGAGCGGGTGATAGACGCCATAGGTCACCACCCCGATGGCGATCACCGCAACGGCCGTGATCGCGCCCAGCACGATCCGCGTCATGTCGGACCCCAGCCACATCACGATCAACCAACCCGCGAAGATGATATGAAGGCTGCCCGGCGCCGGCCCGCGTGACACGCCCAGATTGGCGACCGACAGCAGCCATATCGCCAGCCCCGCGCCCGCCATGACCTTCGCCTGTCCCGTCACCTCGCCATCATGGCTGGCGATGGATCGCACAGCGCCCAGCGACAACAGCAACGCACCGGCCAGGGCGACAATTTTGCTCAGGAAGGCTGCCCGCTCATAAACCCGCGGCGCAATCGCCATGGCCATCAGAACGCCGGTCACCGCAATCAGCGCCAGCGCGCCCCACAGCCATGGCCGCAGATCCCGCTCCACCTTCGCCATCGGCACGTTGGTCATGCCCGCACCTGCAAGACGCAGGCAGGTCACCACCACGCATCCGCCCAACCCGGCGAGGGCCAGCAGGTGCAGCGTCTGGATAAACTGGAATCCCCACGGCGCTTCACGGATCAGCGGCACGGGCCACACCGTGCTCAGGCTGCGCGCCCACGTCTGAAGTCCGGGAATGAGATCGGCGAAATCCATGCCTTACTCTCCCGCGCCAGAGTCTTCGGAGAAGTCTTCGCTGAACGCGCCGCCGAATTCGGAAGCGCACTCGGCAAAGCCGTACAGGAACGATCCTTCGGTCAGGTTCTCGCACTCGAACACGGACAGCGCCGTGAAGCGCCCGAACAGGATCACCAGCGCCCAAGACGCCAGCGACACCACGGCCGCCAGCTTTACCTTCGCAGGCGGCCCCGCCGCTGCATCCCAATCCGGTTGCGACTTCTGAACGCGCAGGTGGAACCACGCAATGTTGGCCGCCGCCAGGACCAGGAAGATCACTTTCCCCCTGAACCACACCGAATGGTAGTATTGCAGCGGGTTGGACAGGAACAGCAGTATCCCCGTCGCCATCACCAGCACGAACCCGGCGATCGTCAGCGGCAGCACGCGATCATTCACCGCCGAAACCGGCACATCCCTGAACAGCAGACCCAGCATGCGCAGGTCCACCACAAAGATGGTGCCTGCGAACAACATCAGGCTGACGATATGCGTGCCCTCGATCAGGGCCCACAGATGCAGGGACCCCGCGAGTTGCGCGCTCCACGAGGTGAACGGATCACCGTCCACCGCGCCGGGCACGTTCTGGATCCATTCGAACAGGTCGTGCAGCAAGCCAGCCCCTCTATCCCCGAACAACCGGCGCAGAAGGGACTGCACCGGCGCCGGAATCAAGCCCAAATAAGGCCCCGCCCGATCACAGGCCGTCGCCCGCCCGCCGGGCTCAGTAGTGATCGTAGGTAACTTTCAGCCCGCCGCCTTCTTCGGTCGGCTCCAGCGTCTCCGCGAACCGCTTCGCCTGCGAGAAGTCGAGCTTCAATTGCCGGTAGGTATGCAGCCCACGCTCGCGGCTGGTCTCGACATGCAGGATATAGCTGCCTGCAACCACCGTCCTGCCGAGGTCGTCAACGCCGTCCCAGAACACGTTGTAAACACCGCCGCCCGACGTCGACATCGAACGCGTGGCCATCAGCGGCGCCGTCCGGGCGCGGTTCTGTTGCCACCAGATATAATTGTCCTTCTGCCACTCCGCGCGTTTCCCCACGAGCAGCAGCGTGCGAACGGGCCTGTTCTTCATGTCGGTGATCCACATCGCCATGTAGGGCGAGCGGAACTCCGGATCGCGGATCAACTGGCGGCGCGGCGCGGTGAAGGTGGCCAGCGCCTGCCATCCATCCGGCCACGCCGTGCGCGCCTGCACCCGCAACACCTCCGGTTGCTCCAGCGAGCGCCACACGCCATGCAGCGCCGCCGTCCCATCCGGCGCCGTGAGCCGCAGACCCGCGCCGGGCGATCCCGCAGCGAACGCCTGCGCCTGACCGGGCGCCGTCAGCGCCGCCGTCGCCAGCGCGTCAGCCCCATGCGCCGAACGCGCGATCACCGAGGCCGACACCGCATCCTCCACCGGCCAGCCGTCGGCGGGCGAAAGGGTAGGGCTGTACCGCCGCCCCGCAATCATCCGGTCGCGCGGCCCGCGCCCGCTCGTCGCCATCCCGCCGCCGTGCAGGGCCGCCATCGACACCAGCGGCGCATTGTCGAACGGCAGCAGCGGGTCCGGCACGCCGATCCGCCAGCCCCCGTCCGGCGCCGCACCCCCGCACGCCACATCGCCGCCGATATCCACCAGAGCCCCCGTAACCCCGGGCGATCCCAGCACCGCCTTCAGCGCCGCATCGACAATCCAGCCCTTCGCAAATCCATCCAGCGCAAACCGCACCGCGTCCGGCCGCGCAATCATGCGCGTCGCTTCATCCAGCCCGATCACTGCCTCGCCAGCGCGCCCCGCAATCTCCGCCAGCCGCGCGCGATCCGGCGCCGCCTGCGCCGCCCCGCGCCACAGATCGATGACGCGCCCCAGCCGCGGACTGAACGCGCCGCCCGTCCGCACGCGCCAGCCCTCCGCCGCCGCGATCACCGCAAACAGCTCCACCGACGCCCGATGCTCCCGGACACGATTCAGCGCCGCCAACTCGCTCGCCGCATGACGCGAATTGAACACCAGGTTCAGCCGGTCGATCTCCCCTCGCGCCGCCTGCGCCGCCGCCAGAGCCCGCGCGCCATCATCCGCAGCGATGACCAACTGCATCCGCGTGCCCAGGACAGTCTCATCGTGAAACCGCCACTCGTTCCGCGCTTGCGCCGGCATCTCGATGGCGGGAAGGGCGGCCAGATCGAACATCACGCGGTCGCAAACACGAACAGGCTTGCCATCACCAGCGCGCTCGCCGCCGTCAGCAACAGCGCCGTGCGCCACCTGAACCGCAGCGACAGGAACAGCGCGAACCCGATCAGAGACAACGCGATCAGCACAACGGCGATCACATCGATGAAGAACCGCCAGCCGTCGCCCGCATGCTCGCCGCGATGCAGGCCGTTCATCACGCCCACCGCGTCCTCGCGCTCGATATAGATGCGCGTCTCACCCGTCAGCAGGTTGGCGGTCACATCCGATCGCCCGCGCACGCCTTGCAGGTTCACATAGACATCGTCCCCCGCGACCTCGCCATTGCGGTACGCGCCCGCCAGTTCGGCCTCGACAGCAGCAAAGCGGGCCACCGCGCGCCCCGGCTCCCCGGCCGCCTGAACAGCGGCGATCTGCTCCGCCGTCAGCGTGAAACTGACCTCCACCGGCTCAGGAGGCGGCCCTTGCAACAGGCCCGGATGGTTCAGCAGGATGCCGGTGGCGGAAAAGAAGATCAGCGCCAGAAAGGCGAACGCCGACAAATAACCATGCCACTCACGGCAGAACCGATAGAAGGCGGCTTTCGAGAAGCCTTGTCCCTTCGGCGCACTCTTTTCATTGGCCATCGTCAGGTCGCGACGCTCAGGCCGCAGCCGTCTGCTTGTCGCGCACCCGATCGCGATAGCGGATGCACTCCGCGATATACCGGCGATACATCGCGACATCGATTTCCTCGCTCTCCACGCAGGGAAGCAGCATGTCGCCATCGTCCTTGAAATTGCCGTCCCACACCATCAGCGCTTCATCGCTCATGCCGGGATCATAGGCTTTCAGCTTGGCGTCCGGCATCGCATCGAAATAGGCGCAGAGATTGATCCCCGCCTCGGTGCGCGGCTCGAACGGCGGCTCGCCTTCAAAATTCCAGTTGGGTTCGGTCATCTTGGAACTCACTCGTATCTTTCTGGCAAACCCGGCGGACCGCTCCTCCCCCGCAGGCGGGGGAGGAGTGTCTCGACGCCCCTACGCGTGCTGGACCCAGCCGTGATAGTCGTTGTCGCGCAGGCCGCCGCGATCGACATAAGCCTGCTTCACACGCGACAGCGCGTCGGCGGGCAGGGCGTTGCGCTGCGCGTTCACGTCCACGCCATACAGCTTGGCCGCGTTGAGGCCGAAGATCTTGGCGCGGTCGTCGTCCGTTATCTTGGCGTAGCCGTGCTTCTCGCAAAGCTCGTCCGAAATCTGGAACCGCTTGAAGGCGTCGATGCCCCACTGCGGCGAACCCCACCACAGGCAGTCCGTACCCCACACCACATGGTCGGCGCCGTAGGTTTTGATGTTCAGACCCATGCCGTGCATCGCCATGATGGGATCGGAGATCGCCAGCGTGTTGAAGAACGAACCGATCTCCGGATACACGTTGGTCATGCCCGGATTGCGGCGTTTGATGTCCATCAGGATCTTGTGCCACAGGAAGTCGCCCGTCTCCGGGTTATACTCGTTCATTTCCTTCCAGTTCTCGCCATCGGCCGAGCCGTGCTTGAGGGCGGAGTGGTAGATCACGAAATTGAAGTCGGGATTGCGCAACGCGGCCGCCTCGATGTCTTTCGGATTGGCGAGGTGGCCCAGCGTGCGCGACTGATAGGAATAGCCCTTGTGGCAGGAGATCAGCTTCAGGCCGCGCTTGCGCGACTCCTCAATGAACCACTGCGCGTTGTCGTCATCCACCTGGAAGCCGTTGCCCGTGCGCGCCGGGTCGGTGTGACAATACCACTTCCACGAGTTGATCTTGTAGTTGTTGATCTCGCGATCCATCTGCTCAAGCGTCGCGGCCTTGTCGATCGTGTTCGTCGCCGTGTTCCAGTAGTGGTTGGGCGCGAGGTTGCCTTGCGCCAGGGCGCGTTGCGAACCGGCGATCTCGTTCAGCTCGTTGCGTGACTGGGCCATCAGCCACGAGGGCAGGATGGCGCCGCGCGGGGTGCGTTCCGCGCCTTCCAGAACGCGGCCGTCCGGGGCGCGCTGTTCTTCGCGGCCCGGCACGCCCGAGATCACCACCATGGCGGTTTCGGAATCGAGGAACATCTCCTTCGTGAAGGTGCGGAAGGAGTAGGCCTCCGCATCGTTCTTCAGGTCGAAGCCCATGTTCCGCGCGGTTTCCGAGTTGCGGAAGTTCAGCGCGATGCCGTTGGAATAGTGGGCCTGCACGTCGATGATGAAGAACTTTCCCTTCTGGCCGTTGCGGGCGACGTTTTCCGTCGGGCCGGGAACGAACTGTTCTTCCTCGTCAACGTCGAACGCATTTCCATGCACGCAGTTCGAGGCGAGGAAGGCGGTGGCCAGCCCCATGGACGAGGCCATGTAGGCGCGGCGGCTCATGTTCAGCTTCTTCGCATTCCGCGCACCCCATTCCATGATGAGGTGTTCGACATGCTTCTGCTTCTGTGTTTGCGGACGCGGAATGAACTCCTCGTTGGAGACGACCTGCGTCGGAATGGGGCTGTCCACGCCCATGAGGCGATCGCGCTCGCCTTTGCGAATCCACATCTGTCTCTCTCCCTCGTTGCCGCGCTTGAGCGCGTCGTCGTTCTTCCGGCCAGGCCGGCATGACGATCCCTTTTTTGGGGACCGTACCTTTCATTCAACTCGTCCACAATCAAGGTCCGTCGCCGGACCCCCGCCGTTTCCGGCAGTCTCTCGTCCGGCTCTACAATTCCTCGATCAGTTCGATCGCGATGCGGTCGGGCCCCTCGATGAAAGCGAATTTGAAGCGTCCCGCAATCTCTCTCGGCTCCGCGGTTACCGTAACACCGTTGGCGCGTAACGTTTCCAGCGCTTTATCAAGGTCCGGCACGCTTATGCCGATATGATCGTTCACGTTTCCGCGCGTGGATTCAAAACCGCTCAGCCCTGACCAGTCGTCAGCATAGACCGTTTTCGCATACTCGACCGGATAGATGATGATGTTCACGGCATTGAGATTGACGGACGCGGACGGGCCGACCTGCACGCCCTGCTTGGAGAAGCTCGCCGCGCGCTGCTCCGGTCCCGGAATGCGCCCGGTGGCGCCGAAGAACTTGCGATAGAACTCGCCCGCCGCCGCCGGGTCTGCGCTGAACAGGTGCATGTGTCCGAAATTGTCATGCCGCGCCGTGTTCAGTTCGATCAGCGTGCGGTCAGGGCTCTCAACATACATGTAGTAGAACTGGTCCGGCCGGAATCCCTGAAGGCCGGTCGAAATGTCGGTCAGCTCCTGAAAGAATTTCGCGCCCAGTCCCTGCTGCCGCGTGAACTCGTTCTTCGGGTCCGGCGCGCCCCAGCCGATATGCCAGATGGCGGTGTTCAGCTTCGTCGACGGTTCGGCGTTGACCTTCGTGAACAGCAGCCAGGAGTCCTGCGTCTTCACCGCGTCCATCAGGTCCGCGAACCGTCCCGGCTCCGCCTTGAAGTGTCTGGTGTAGTAGTCGATCGACTTCGCGGGATCGGTCGCATTGATGTGGAAGTGATGCCACTCCGCGCCCTCGATCAGCGCCGCAGCCGGGGCAGGGGCCGCCGCCTGTTGCGGATCTGCGGGCGCGCTTGCCTGCACGGCCGCACTCGCCGTCTGATTGACGGTCGTCGGGTTCGCAGTCTCAGGCGCCTGCGAGCAGCCGGACAGCATCAGGGACAGGATTACCCCGCCCGGCAGCAGGCCAATTGAGCGTTTCATTTAAACCCCGAGCAGTCGGTTTTTTTCTAGGCTAGCCTAACCTCGCAAGAACCGAAATCGTTTTCACACAGTCCGGCCAGCCTGCTCACCGGCCCGCCCTCCCGCCTAAACCCTTCCCCCGCTTGCGGAGGAAGTCCCCGAAGGGGGATGG
>CAZJZQ010000022.1:0-34590 GCA_964550535.1 uncultured Rhizobium sp. | reverse complement strand
AAATGTACGGTCGACGGAATGGTTGTCCGTTCGAACGCCGCAGCAACCGCCGTCCGTAAAATAGGGGCGCCAGCCCTTGCCAACAAGTGAATTCCGCCGTGGCGGAAATGCGTCTATTTCAGGCGGAACTCTTCGGATTGCAGCATTGCCTGGATCGAGCCCTGCCGCTGGCCGGACGACCGGATATAGTTCAGGTGATCCGCCGCCCCTGTGGCGTCGGCCTCGCGGCCCAGGATTACCTGATAGGCTGCGGCCACATAGGCCTCGTCCGGAATGATAGCCCCGGGGTCCCCCAGATCCTTTGCCGCCCGCAAGCGGACAAACGCATCGGCCAGATGAACACGTGAGATACCGCCGGTGACCAGATGCGGCGACAGCTGTTCCTGGATATCAGGGGGGCAAACGGCGCCGAGCGCGTTCTGGCAGAAATATTCATAGAGGCTGGCGTCTCGCCGCCGGTCCGCCCCTTCGGTGATGCGCCGCGAGTATTCGGTCAGTTCGGACCCGGACGCGGGAGGCACGGTGGGAACTGGCTCATTGTTCGGGCCGCAGGACGCAAGCAGCAAGCCGGCGAGGCCTGAGAACATCATGGTCCTGAGCCGCATGCCGCGGGCCGGGGTGTTGGCGTGTGTCATGTTGCGATGTCAGCGCCCAAGCTGTTCGTCCGTCAAGCCGGTTGTTGCGCAGGCGCACCCTGCTCCACAGCCGCTTTTCTGCCTCCGCCACGATAGGCGCTGTCGCGGCGCAGGAAGGGACGCTCAATCAGATGCCACATAAGGAAGGCGGCGAGGAACACGGCGACAGTCGCCGCCGCGCCAGCTCCCCATGGCGACAGGGTGAACAGTCCTGCGGCGGCGAAGGCCTGTATGATCGGAGAGTTCACAATATAGACGCCGTAGGAGAGATCTCCGAACCGCGCCGCGTTGAACAGCGGCGGAATGCCCGCCGCCAGCCACACGACGAACACGCCGAGCGCCAGCGGCCGCAGAGCGTGAGCCGGAACCCAGACCAGCGAGGCAACAAGCATCGCCATGCCGACCACCGGAAGCGCCGAGCGCCAGTTGATATGATCGCGCAGCAGGCAGAGGCCAATGCCGGTGACAAAAAAGCCAAGCTGGCCCGGGAACTGGCGCGAGAGAATTACAGACAGGGTCCAGTCCACCGCATCCGGGAACATCGCCTGTCCCCAGGCCGGCCAGCCCAGCCGCCAGACTTCGCCAGCGGCATAAAGACCACCGAGAATCCACCACCGCGCCTTGCCCGCAACGTGGAGAAGCCAACCAAGCAAGGGCAGGAACAGATAGAACATCACCTCGATCTTCAGCGTCCACAGTGCGCCGTTGACCTCTGTGAAGGTATTGCCCTGAAACAGGCCGGGCAGTTCGGGCTCCATGAAATTCAGGAAGGCGAGGTTCCAGCCGGCATAGCGCGCAACCCCCGCAAGATCGTCGCGCGCCTCCGGCGACACGATGAGCGCCGCCGCCGCACAGACGAGCACAATGGACGCGTAAGCAGGATAGAGTCTCCGCACACGCTTGCTGGCATAGTCCGCCAGCGAGTCTGATCGCAGCAGGCTGTCGTAAACGAGATAGCCGGAGATCACGAAGAAGCCCTGCACCGCGAGTTCCGCGCCCAGCTCCAGCGGCGTGGCATAGGGCGCCAGAAACGGAATATGCGGCGCGATGCCGAGTCCAGGCAGCATGTCGAAGTGATAGACGGCGACCGCCAGCGCGAGCAGAAGCCGTATCAGATGGAAATTGTTGCTGCGATGAACCGGACCGCTTGGCGCCGCGGCAACGGGCATTTCTGACTCACCCTCCGCCGCCTTCGCGGCGGCGTGTGTCGCGGTGATGCGGATCGCCACCAACGTGGCGACGAGGAATCCGCCCGCCGCCCACCACCACTCATTCCACAAATCATAGGAAACGCAGGCCACCGCGAAGGCTGCTCCCGCAAATCCGGCGCCCGCGAGCCCTGCCCGGCCAAGCGTCGACGGCGCCGGCAGGCGCCACGCAGCGAGCACAATGGCGAGCGAAAGCAGACCCGCGCCCACGGCCCCCAACTCCGCCCAGAGTTGCAGCGGCATGCTGTGCGCGTGATTGGGGATGACCGGATCGCCGCCAAACACTCCCGAAGGAATCGTTTCCGCGATGGTGCGCAATACGCCGACCCCGCCGCCGATCCAGGGCGAGAGCCACATCTCCTCGATCGTGCGATCCCAGATCGCCATGCGATAGGTGATCGAGCTGTCGGCCACCGCCGCATCCGCGCCGTGCACCAGCGGGTTCAATGCAAACGGCGCTGCGAGAATGACGGCCGCCATGCCAAAACCGATGACCCGGAATCCATGACGCGGCAGCAGCGCGGCTGTCGCGGCCGCCGCCCCGGCGAACACCAGAGCCAGCAACCCGGCATCCACTCCGCGCCACAGAAAAATCGCGGCCTCCGCGGCTACGACTGTAAGCACGGTCCCTATCACCGCGCCGGAGGGACGGCTTCCGGCAAGACCCGCGATCAGCAAGGGCGCGGCCATCGCCATGATCTGGTTGTTGCGGGTGATGTTCTGGACGCCCTCGCCGGCATTCGCCATCATCGGCGCGAAGAGGGCCAGAGCCTGGTTCTCGAACACGGCCAGCAATGCACAAACAACCAGTTGAACCAGCATCGCGCCAACGGCGGCTTGCTGCACGGCCGAAGCGCCCTTGCCGCTAAGCCTCCCCGCCGCCGCCGCGACGGACGCCAGCGCCACGAACAGAAGTCCCACCCGGAGGACCTCGCTGCGCATGTGGAAATCACCGGCGGCGAAATCCATCTCGATAAGCGCGAAGGGACGCGGCGACCACATCACCGACGCCGCGGCGAAGGCGAGAAATGCACCGATGGCGATCATGTAGATGCGGAACCGGAATCCGCGTACGGCCAACGGCAACAGCAGCAGGCCCGCCAATCCCGCCAAGGGCGCAAAGGCCAGTCCGCCCGCAAAGGCGAACACTGGCCACAACACCCAAATGAGACAGAGGACTGCGACAGTCACGTTGAACCGCTTCCCCCGCTGGCGTTGGGTTGAATGACCTGGCGCCCACGCGAAGCCGCCACCGTCATCGCGCCAAGAATAATGACTGCTGACCACCACCATTCGTTCCACAAGTCAAAGGAAACGCTGGCGATGGCGAACGCCGAACCGGCCAGCCCGGCGGCCTGCAACCCCGCGCGCCCCAGAGAGGCGGGCGTCGCCATGCGCCAACCCGCGAGGATGAGCGTCGCCGCCATCAACATGGCGCCGGCGGCCCCTGTCTCCGCCCAAAGCTGCAACGGCATGTTGTGGGCGTGGTTCGGGATCAAGGGCTCGCCCACGAACGGTCCCCTTGTGAACTCCTCCTCGATCGTGCGCAGCACGCCCAGCCCTTCACCAATGAGCGGCGAGCGCATGATCTCGTCCAGCGTGCGGTCCCAGATAACCAGCCGCCATTTCAATGAGTCATCCACATTGGCCTGATCGATCCCGCTGGACACCAGCCATGCAGATACTGGCGCCGCCAGAATCCACGCGGCGCCCATCAGCGAGAGCACGCGGAAACCATGAACCGGCAGGACCTTCACAATCAGCACGGCGATCCAGCCCGCAAAAATGGCCAGCCAGCCCGCGTCGACCTGTGCGAAGGCATAGGCAATGGCGAGAATGATCGAGACACCCGCAGCAATGATCCACCCGCTCGCCGGGGACCGGCCATGCGCCAGAGCGGCGATCAGAAATGGCGCAGCCATCGCCATGAGCTGGAAATTGCGGCTGATGTTCTGCACGCCATCCCCTCGCGTCGCCATGATCGGAGCGAACAGGTCGAGCGCCTGCTCCTGGAACGCCGAGAGCAGGACGCAGACCACAAGCTGAACGAGCAGCGCCACGATGAGAAAGCAGCGGACAACGGCAGACCCTTCGGGCGTCAGGCGGCCGCAAGCCGCGATCAGGCTCGCGCCGAGCGACAGGAGCAGCATCGCGCGCAAAGCTTCGTTCGCGAAATCAGGCCCGCCCCAAGCAGGATCAATACCGACGAGTTCAAGCGGACGCGGAGACCACCAACTCGAAGCCAGCGCGAAGGCGACGAACAGCGCCAGAGGGATCATGTAGATGCGGAAACGAAAAGCCGGAACCGCCCTGTAGAGGAGCAGCAGACCCGCCAGCCCCATCAAAGGCGCGAGCGCCAATCCGCCGCCGAACGCGAACAGCGGCCACAGGACCCAGATCAAACACGCGATAAAAACTGTCACGCCGGGTCCCGGACGAATAGGATACGCAGGCCGCAACCTAAGGGCAGCGGAAAGCACCGGCAACCATGCGGGCGCATACGGCCCCGAGGTTGACCGGGATGGTCCGCTCTGCCAAGCGTCATGCCCTTGGGGCGAGGCAGGCGTGCAATGCGTATTCTGGTTACCGGCGGCGCCGGATTCATCGGATCGGCCGTGTGCCGCAATCTTGCTGAACTCCCCGGTTTCGAGATTCTCAATCTCGACAAGCTGACCTACGCCGCGTCGCTGACCTCGCTGGCCGGACTTGAGGGCAAGGCGAATTACCGGTTTGTGCAGGGCGATATCTGCGATCGTGCGCTGCTTGCGCGCTTGTTCGCGGAGTTCCGGCCCCAGGCGGTGATGCATCTGGCGGCGGAATCGCATGTCGACCGCTCGATTACCGGATCAGCAGCGTTCATCGAAACCAATGTGGTCGGCACGCACGCCATGCTGGAGGCCGCGCGCGCCTGGCGCGACAGCCTGCCGGCGGCCGAGGCGGAGGCGTTCCGTTTCCTCCATATCTCGACGGATGAGGTTTATGGATCGCTCGGGGAAGAAGGATTGTTTCGCGAAGATACGCCCTATGATCCCCGCTCGCCCTATTCATCGAGCAAGGCTGCGTCTGATCACCTCGTCAGTGCGTGGGGGCACACCTATGGTTTGCCTGTCCTGATTTCGAACTGCTCGAACAATTACGGGCCCTACCAGTTTCCCGAGAAGCTGATCCCGGTGATCATTCTCAACGCTCTGGAAGAGCGGACGCTGCCGGTCTATGGCGACGGCAAGAACGTGCGGGACTGGCTGCATGTGGACGACCATGTCGAGGCGTTGCGCCTGATCCTCTCGCGCGGCCGGATCGGCGAAACCTACAATGTCGGCGGCCGCAACGAACGTGCGAACATTGATGTCGTGGGAACCATCTGCGATCTGGTCGACGAGATGACCCCCGGCGGCGAGAGCCGCCGCCGGTTGATCACCTTCGTCACCGACCGCCTGGGTCATGACCACAGGTACGCCATCGACGCCACCAAGCTCGAAACCGAGCTGGGCTGGCGCGCCGCGCATGATTTTGACCGGGGCCTGCGCGCGACTGTCGAATGGTATCTGTCGCGGCGGGACTGGTGGGAGCCGTTGCGTGCGCGCAATGCCAAGGCAACGGGGTAGATCATGGACGTCCAGCCGACTTCCCTTCCCGGCGTTCTGCTGATCAAGCCGAAAAAACACGGCGATCATCGCGGCTTCTTCTCGGAAGTCTTTCGCAATGATGTGCTGAAACAGCACGGCGTCGATCTCGCCTGGGTGCAGGACAACCATTCTTTTTCAGCGCCGGTTGGCGTCGTGCGCGGCCTGCATTTTCAGGCACCGCCATTCGCGCAGGCAAAAATCCTGCGAACGCTGCGCGGCGCCATCCTTGATGTCGCCGTCGATATCCGCATCGGCTCGCCCACCTATGGACAGCATGTCGCCGTTGAGTTGAGCGCCGACAACTGGACGCAGCTTCTGGCGCCGGAAGGTTTTGCGCATGGTTTCTGCACGCTGACGCCCGACACCGAGATCGCCTACAAGGTCAACGCTCCCTACGCCGCCGCATCCGAGGGCGGACTGTTGTGGAATGATCCCGCGCTGGGCATCGGCTGGCCCGTGACCGCCGGCAAGGCGGTGTTGTCGGATCGTGACCGGCTGTGGCCGGGCCTGAGCGATCTTGTCTCGCCGTTCGTGTTCAATCCGGGCTGAAGCCCGCCGCCGCAATTCTGTCCATACAGACCGACAGCGACGCCCGCCAGGGAGGCAGGACGAGGCCGTAAGCTTCGCGCAGCCGCACGCTATCAAGCGTGGAATTTGCCGGTCGCGTGGCCCGCGTGGGATAGGCTGCCGTCGGCACACCGCGAACCTCCGCGTGCGGGCCGCCTCGCAGGCGCGATTCTTCAAGGATCGCCTGCGCAAAGGTGAAGCGCGAGCATGATCCTTCGCCAGCGGCATGAAACACGCCATAGCCATTAGCGCCCGCCTTTAGCCGCCGTGCGATTTCCACGATCATCGATGCAAGGTCCGGCGCGTAAGTCGGGCTGCCCTCCTGATCGTTCACCACGTCGAGTGCCGGCCGCGCGCCGGCATGCTTCAGGATCGCGCGCACGAAATTGGCGCCTTCATGCGAATAGACCCAGGCCGTGCGCAGAATCACATGGCGCGGCCCGGCCTGCGCCACAAACTGCTCGCCTTCCAGCTTGGTCGCGCCGTAGATCCCCTGAGGCGCCACCGGGTCATCTTCGCGGTAGGCGCCAGGCCGGTCGCCGGCAAAGACGTAATCGGTCGACATATGGATCAGCGGCATGCCAGCTGCATGCGCGGCGCGCGCCACAGCGCCAGCGCCCAGCGCGTTGATACGACGCGCGGCCTCTGGTTCGTCCTCGGCCTTGTCGACCGCCGTATATGCCCCGGTATTGACCACGACATCGGCTCGCGCCGCTTCCACGGCCTTGGTGACGGAAGTTTCAGATCCGAGATCCAGCACCGGACGCCCAAGCGCCGTAACATGCAGGCCCGGGCCATCCAGCGCCGACAGCGCCCGCGCCAATTGCCCCGCCGCGCCGGTTACGAGAATTCTCATCTGGTCCTTTTCCCGGTCCATGGCTTGATCCCTTGCGCGCCGGGAGCGTATGCGCAAGCCTTGGCCGGGCAGTAAAGACTTCCAGCGGGGATAAACCGTGGCGCGTAAGGGTATCGTTCTGGCAGGCGGCAGCGGCAAACGCCTCGCCCCCCTCACCCGTGCTGTCGTGAAGCAGCTTCTGCCGATCTATGACAAGCCGATGATCTATTATCCCATCTCGGTGCTGATGCTGGGCGGGATCAAGGACATCCTGATTATCAGCACGCCCAAGGACCTGCCGCTCTATCAGGGGCTGCTGGGCGACGGATCGCAGATCGGCGTCAACTTCCAGTACGCCGTGCAGCCTTCGCCGGACGGGCTGGCGCAGGCTTTCATCATCGGCCGGGATTTTGTCGGCGACGATCCGGCCGCGCTGATCCTCGGCGATAACGTGTTCTTCGGCGGCGGACTTGAGGAGATGGTCACGCGCGCAGGCGCCCGTCAGGACGGCGCGGTGGTGTTCGCCTATCAGGTGCAAGACCCGGAGCGGTATGGCGTCATCGAGTTCGACGACAAGGGCCGGCCTTCCGGAATTGTAGAGAAGCCCAAGGAACCCAAATCGAACTTCGCCGTCACGGGGCTCTATTTCTACGACAACGACGTGGTCGACATCGCGGCGCGCATAAAGCCGTCGCCGCGTGGCGAGCTTGAGATCACAGACGTGAACCGCATCTATCTCGAACAGGGGCGCCTGTCGTGCGAACGGATGAGCCGGGGCTATGCCTGGCTCGACGCCGGGACGCATGACAGCTTGTTGGAAGCAGGACAGTTCGTGCAGGCGATCGAGCGGCGTCAGGGGCTGCGCATCGCGTGCCTTGAAGAGATCGCCCTGCGGAAAGGCTTCATTGACCTTGCGCAGTTCCGCACAGTGGCGAACGATCTGCGCGGAAGCGATTACGGGCAGTACCTCCTGCGACTTGCCGAGGAAGAGGCCGGCAGCTGAGATCGCCTACTCTGCGGGCTGCACCACGCTGGCGTCCGCTACAGGTTTCTTGTCCTTCGGCGCGAGCAGCAGGTACATCGGCGGCGTCACGATACGCGCCACCAGCGTGGACGATATCAGTCCGCCGATAATCACCATCGCCAGCGGCGAGTAGAGCGGCGACCGCTCCAGCACCAGCGGGATCAAGCCGCCAATCGCCGTCAGCGAGGTCAGCAGCACGGGCAGGAAACGCACCTCGCCCGCTTTCTCGATGGCTTCACGCAATGGCGTGCCGCGCGCCCGCTCCTGATTCGCGAACTCCACCAGCAGGATCGAGTTCTTGATCTCGATGCCGATGAGCGCGATGAAGCCGATGACGGCGGTGAAGGACAAAGTCTCGCCGCCGATCCACAGCGCGGTGAGCCCGCCCATGATCCCCATGGGAATAACGAACGCCACCACGGCTGCCGCCGCGAATGATCCGAACTCCAGCAGCAGCACCGCCATGATTCCGAACGAGGCAATGAGAATGGCCGGAAGCAGGCCGCCGAAGCTTTCGCTCTGCGCTTCGGCCTGGCCGCCATAGCTGATGGAATAGCCTGCCGGCAGTCGCAGCTCCTGAAGGCGCGCCGCGACATCATCCGTCACTGCGCCGGTAAGGAAGCCGGGCTGGGTATAGGCCGTGATCGTCACCGTCCGCTCGCGCTGGAAACGGTTGATCTGTGCGGGGCCCGATATCAGGCGCGGCGAGGCGAAGTCCGCCAGTGGCGTCGCAGCGCCCTGCGCGTTCCAGAGTTGCAGCTTGCCCAGATCAGAGATCGACATGGCCTCCCCCCGCGGCGCACGCAACACGACCGGATAACCCTGGCCCACCGGGTCGCGGAAGGACGCCACCTGCGCCCCCGCAACCGCGATGCGTAGCGTCTGGTCGATGGCGCCCGCCGGAATGCCGCGCAGCGCGGCGGCATCGCTGTTGATCCGCAGATCGAGATCGACCAGGCGGTCAGAAAGCGGATTGGAGAGATTGCGAATGCCGGGCGTGGCGGCGACAATGTTCTCCACCTCGGCCGCAAGACCCGTGAGCGCTTCGATATCTGCGCCGCGAATGCGCACCGCGATAGGCGCCTCAATCGGCGGCCCATTCTCGAACCGCTTCACATTGAACCGCGCGCCCGGATAGGCCGCCAGTTCTGTCCGCAGGTCTTCGAGAAGCGCCCGGCCTCGCTCTGCTTCCCATTCGTGGAAACGCGCATAAATCTGGCCCTGGTTCGATTCCTGCTCGGCCGGGATGGCATTGTAATAAACCTGCGGATTGCCGCGGCCCGCATTGGTGAAACGCCAGTCGATCTCTTCATGCCGGGCCAGCAGCCCGTCCGCGAATGCAACTGCCGCATCGGTCTCGGTCACCGTCGCGCCCTGCCCGAGTTCAACGTCGATCATGAAATAGGGGCTGTCGTTTTCCGGGAAGAGGCTGAAGCCCAGCTTCGGAACCAGCGTCAACGACAGTGCGAACAGCGCCAGACCCGCCGCCACGGTAATACGCGGAGCCGCGAGAGCGACATGCAGGATCGGACGATAGATCGCATGGATCACGCCC
Source organism: uncultured Rhizobium sp. (assembly GCA_964550535.1). Classification (GTDB taxonomy): domain Bacteria; phylum Pseudomonadota; class Alphaproteobacteria; order Caulobacterales; family Hyphomonadaceae; genus UBA7672. Next base: position 25,140 of record CAZJZQ010000022.1, on the reverse strand, counting down.
ATCACAGCATCCAGCACCACATTGTGTCCACCATGTCGTGGAAGCATGCGGCTGGCCAGGAATGGGATGATCGTCAACGACACAACAAGCGACGCGGCCACCGTACACACCACCGCCACCGGCAATGATCGAATGAAATCGCCAGATCCTTCAGGCAGCGCCAGCAAGGGCAAGAAGGCGAGCAGCAGCGTCGCTGTGCACCCGAGCACCGCGACATCAATCTCTTTCACGCCGGCAATGGCGGCGTCGCGCGGCGTCAGGCCTTCGCGAAGACGCCGTGAGATATTTTCTGTCACCACGATGGAGTCATCCACCAGGAGGCCCAGCGCCAGCACAAAGCCCGCCACCGACAACTGGTTCAACGTGAACCCCAACTGGTGAATGACCAGCAGGCCGATGGCGAACGACATCGGCACCGCCACCATCACCACCAGCGATGCGCGGAAGCCGAGCGGCAGCAATGTAACCAGCACCAGCAGGATCGCGATGCCGAAGTCGCGCCCAAGCGAGCCCAGCCTGTGCGCCACGGCTTCGGACTGGTCGAACCCGCGCTCCAGCCGGATTTCCGGCGGCAGGCGGGGCTCGAACGTGTCCACCTGGCTCTTGATGCCGCCATTTACGTCGAAGATAGAGGCGCCCAGCTTGGCCCGCGCTGTCACGAAGATTGCGCGCTCGCCATTGAAACGTGTGATGTGGATGCGTTCGTCATTGGCCCAGGCGACGTCTGCAACATCGCCAACGGTGACGACAGCGCCATCGGTGCTGCGCAGCATAACCTTCCGTATTTCATCCAGGCTGTCGAACGGCCCCGTTGCTTCGACGTTCAGGCGACGGCCGCCCGCTTCCACAGCGCCGATGGGGGCGTCGGCGCCCTCGCGCTGCAACGCTTCCGCCACGGACGTGAGCGGAATGCTCCACGCGGCCAGCGCATCAATGTTTGCGGTCACGCGGACCTCTGCGGGCGGCAGACCCCAGATTTCCGCGGCCTGCACGCCGGGCGCGCGCTCGATCGCGTCGCGCAGTTCGAGTGCATAGGCTTCCATGCGGCGGAACGGCGCCGTCTCGCTTACCAACGCCATCTGCACGACATTGGTCTGCGCCGGGTTGCGCCGGTCAGCCCGCACAAGCGTCACGCCATCGGGCAGGTTCGGGCGCACCACATTCAGTTCGCGCACCACCTCGTCGTATTTCTTTTCGGCATCCGAGCCATAAACAAACTCGACGCCAACAATGGTCAGGCCCGCGCGACTGGTGGAGGTGATCTCCTTCACATCTTCGAGGCCGTTCAGCGCCGTTTCCAGCGGGATGGCGACAACACGCTCCATCTGCTCCGCGTCGGCGCCGGGAAGAACCACAACCACGCCCACGGCAGGGAAACGCACAATGGGATCTTCCGATTTCGGAATGGCGAACAGCGACCCGGCGCCCAGCGCCAGAAGCAGGGCGAAGATAATCAGCGTGAACTGCCAGCGGTCCACGAAGAAACGGGTGATCGCCTGCATGACGGCTTCCTGTTCGCCAGTTTATTCGCCAGCAACCGTTATCGCGTCGCCATCGCGCACCATCGAGGCGCCGCGCGTGATGACGCGGTCGCCGGGTGCGAGACCGTCGAGAATGATGACCCCCTCGTCCGCAACGCCGCCCGTCGCGACGGCGCGGCGGCGTGCGCGGCCTTCCTGGTCTGCGACGAAGACAACGCCCTGATCGGCGCGCGCATCCACCAGCGACATGGCCGGAACCACAAAGCGCGGCGTCTCGCGATCAATGGCGCGGCGAGGCTGGATGACGGCTTCCGCCACCTCGCCCGAACGCAACGCCGAAGCATCGGCGACATCAATCTCGATCTCGAATGCGCCCGTCCCGGCCACGCTTTGCGGCGAGATGCGCATCACCTTGCCCGCCAGATCGCTTCCCGCGCGCGTGGAGAGGCGCGCGGCGTCGCCCGCAGCGATACGGCTGGCCTGATCCGCCGAAACAGTGGCGCGAACGATCAGGCCGGCGCCCGCTTCCCCGATCCACAGCAGGGGTTGGCCCGCGCTCACCACCTGCCCGCGTTCCGCGCCGCGCCGAAGCACCACTCCGCCAGCCGGGGCGGTCAGCACCACACGTTCGCGAACCCGTTCCAGCGCCAGACGGGCATTTTCAAGATCCGCGTTGGAGGCGGCGCCTGCCTCATGCAGCCGTTGAACGCGGTCATAGGCCTGTTCCGCCGTCTTGCGGGCCAACGCCGCCTCGGCTTCATCGACGCCCACGGCGGTCCGCCTCAGCGTGGCCAGCGTCTGTCCGCCACGCACCATGTCGCCCTGATCGACAACGAGTGTTTCGATCTCACCCGGCGCCGCAAAGGACAGGCCCGTCTCGCGCTTGTAGGCGACCAACCCGCTGGCGCGCACGGCGCCGGATGTTTCGGCCGCCGTCACAACCATGATCTCGACATGAACCGGGTCCGGGGCCGTCGTTTCTGGCGGGGCGCCGGCCGAGTGACGGTCACACGCCGCCGCGAACAAGGCCAAAGAAGCCGCGCCCGCTGAGAACCAAGTCGAAGCTGACAGCCGCCGCCACATATGCCACCTAGGGAATGCCATGTCGCCCTTGACACCGTCTGGCGATAACTTGACGCTGTCAAGAAAATGTTGATATGACATGACTGTGAAAGAAGACGTCCGTTCCGAAATCCTGAAAGCCAGCGTCGATCTCATGAACGAGGGCGGCATCGGTGCGCTCTCCATGCGGGAGGTGGCGCGGCGCGCAGGCGTCAGCCACCAGGCGCCGTATCACTATTTCAGCGACCGCGAGGCGATCCTCGCCGAACTGGCGGGACGCGGCTTCGACCAGCTCTATGACTACATGATCAGCGCGCTGGGACAGGCGCGCGACAAGGCTGGCCGCGTGCAGATGATGGGCGAAGCCTATATCCGCTTCGCGCTGAACCACCCGGAAGTCTTCAGGCTGATGTTCCGCTGCGAGATGGTGGACATGTCGCGCTACCCGGAAGCCAAGGCAAAGGCCGACCGCACGTTTGGAGCGCTGGTCGAGGCCATGGGCGGTTCGGGAACAGCGGCGGACAAGGCGAGTCCCGACCTCGCGCCAATGATCGCGGCGTGGTCCACGGCGCACGGCCTCGCCACGCTGCTGCTGGAAGGCAAGCTGGGCGAACAGCTCGGCGAAACACGCGACCAGAAGGAAGCCGCCGCGCGGCGCATCCTTGGCGTCTTCTCCCGCAATTTCGGACGCTGAAACGCGGTCTGGGCCCTACGCCGCTTCGGTGCGGCCCGGGCGCGAACGGCTTGGCCGCAGCAGGCTGACGACCTTCGTGCCCAGTTCGCGCGAATCGATCGGTTTCGACACGTAGTCGCTCATTCCCATGCCGAGATACTTTTCGCGGTCGCCGCTCATCGCATCCGCCGTCAGCGCGATGACGGGAATGTCACGCCAGCTTTCAGTGCTGGACCGGATCCGCCGGATCGCCTCACGGCCATCCATCACCGGCATATGTACGTCCAGCAGCACCAGGTCGAAGCTTTCCGCGGCGAGCAGGTCGAGCGCCTCCTGCCCGTTCTGCGCCTCGGTGATGATGGGCTGGAAGGGCGTCAGGAAAAGCCTGACCACCTGACGATTCACTGCATTGTCATCGACCAGCAGGATGCGCGCGCCCACCACCGGACGGGCCTGTTCCGTTGTAAGAGCGGCCCGCTCCGCGCCTGGTTTCGGCGCGATGGCCTGCCCTTCCTCCGCCATGAAGGTGAGATGGAAGATGGAGCCCGATCCATCCTCGCTCTCAACCGTGACATCTCCACCCATCAGACGCGCGAGTTGCCGCGTGATCGCCAGGCCCAGCCCCGATCCGCCATAACGGCGCGTGATCGAAGCGTCCGCCTGCGTAAAGGCCGAAAAGAGGCGGTCGAGCGTGCCCCGGCTCATTCCGATGCCAGTATCGCTGACCGAGATGGTAACCGCCCAGGCGCCGTTCGACGCAGGAACGCCCTGCACACGGATGACGACCGCGCCCTCTTCGGTAAACTTGATGGCGTTCGACAGAAGGTTGCTGAGGCACTGGCGCACGCGCACGGTGTCATACAGGAGCGACTTCGGCAGGTTCGACGCAACATGCACTTCCAGCTTCAGCCCGCGCTCCTCGGCGCGCGACAGGAACAGTTGGCGCACGCCGTCGATCGTGCGCAGCAGCATGCCGGGCGTGCGGGAAATCTCCAGCTTGCCCGCCTCGATCTTGGAAATGTCGAGCACGTCGTTCAGCAGCGCCATCAGCATCTTGCCGGATTCGGAAATCACCTCGACGCGGTTGTGCTGGTCCGGCGACAGGTCTTCGGTCGCCAGCACCTGCGTCATGCCAAGGATGCCGTTCAGCGGCGTGCGGATTTCGTGGCTCATCGAAGCGAGGAAGTTCGACTTCGCCTCGGTCGCCGCTTCGGCTGTCTGCTTCGCTTCAACGAGAGCGATTTCCTGACGCTTCTGCGTGTCGATATCGATCATGAGGCCAACGGCCCGCATCGGCGCACCGCTGCTGTCACGCTCCACCCGGCTGAAAATACGTACCCAGCGCCCGTCTTCCGGCCCGTCCAGACGGGTGTCGAGCGCTTCGATGGCGTCGGAACGCAGGCTGCGCTCCCAGCTCAGGCGCACATTCTCACGTTCTTCGGGATGATACAGCTCGAACGGGCTCATGCGCTCACGCGCAACCAGCTCTGGCCCCAGCAGTTCGCGGAACTGTTCCGACGACCACCGCTCGCCGGTACGCAGATCGATCTCGTAAACACCGGCGCTGGCCGCGCCAAGCGCCAGCTCCAGGCGGCCCGACAGCGTCGCGGCGACGTCGCGCGCCTTCGCGAAATCGGTGACGTCCTGGCTCACGCCATACATCTCGAAGCGTCCAGACACCGTGGGACGCCCGGACCGGTAATGGACGCGTAGCGTCTTCCAGCTGCCGTCCGCCTTGCGATAACGCATCTCCGCTTCTTCCGACCCGCCCTGCCGGGTCAGACGCTCGCGGATTGCGGTATCCTTCGCGCGATCCTCCGGATGCTGGATCGATTGCAGCACATGCAGAGGCACAGGCGCGGTAGCACCGTCATGGCCCAGCGAGAGTTCGTGCGAGAAGACATAGACTTCAATATCAGGATCATAACGCCAGGTGCCAATCTCGGCGTCTTCCATCAGCTGGTCCCTGACCAGCCTTGCGCCGCCCAGCTTGCGCAACATGCGCCATTCGGACGTGACGTTGACCAGCGTGACCACGGTGCGCGGTCCCAGCCGCGTGCGCTGCAACCGGACCCAGCTATAGCCCTGCGCTGTGGTGAGGTGGTATGTGTCGCCCGCGTCATCGGCCGCGACGTCCTCCGCTGCGGAGCGCATCACCTCGGCAAGCGGGTTGCCCTTCAGGAATTGCGGCGAGCGCCCGAGCATGTCCGCAAAGGCCGGGTTCACCTCGACAATGCGATCATGTGAATCGAGCAAAGCCGTAGGCTGCGCCGCCAGAACGGCCAGCGCGACATCGGGAGACGTCAGCAGCGACAGCGAAGCGGTCATGCCTGACCTCAAAAGGTTATCAACCCGGCTGCCGGTCTTAAGGCAAATTGGTTTAGCGACAGTTCCAGAAACAGGACTGAATGAGACGTTTCGGACCGGCAAGCTGCCGAATCTGCGTGGTCCCCGGTTCGACTTCCGTTACGTAAAGCAGACCGTTGGCCCTCCCCTGTAGCCATGGCCAAGACGCCCGCCTGCGCGCGTCCGGCGAGCCGGCGTTGCAATCGATTGAGGCGCAAACGCAAACGGCCGCGCTTTCGCGCAGCCGCTGCATTGCGTGTGAAGTCTTGCCGATCAGTCGCCGCCGAGCGGAACGCCAAGGAACAGGGTGCGCCCGTTACGCTCCAACTGGAGCAGAACGGCTTCGCGCCGCGCCGTGCGGGCGTTTTCAACTTCCTTGCGTGCGCCTTCGGGTGAACTCACTTCGACCTGGTTCACCTTGACGACACGGTCGCCGGTCTGGACCAGCGCGTCGGCGGCGCTGGAGTTCGGCGTGACGCGAGCGACCATGACGCCTGAAGCGCCATCGCTCGTGAGTTCGAGGCCGATGCCCGGAACGCTGACCGTGGCGGCGGCGCCCGGCGTCGCGCGCGAATTGCTGGCGACCGCCGATGGCTGCGTCTCGGCCGGCTCCAGCGCTGCGATGGTCACTTTCAGCGTTTGCTGGCGGCCGTCGCGGATGATGCGCAGGTCGCGCGACGTTCCAGCCTTGGTGTCGGCCACGGCGCGGGTAAGATCGTTCACCGCGCCGATCGAGATTGAACCGAAGGACAGGATCAGGTCGCCGGTCTTCACGCCGGCCTTGGCCGCCGGGCTGCCCTCATTGACGCGGGCGACGATGGCGCCCTTGGGAGCATCAAGGCCGAGGCTGCGCGCCATGTCCGGCGTCACGCCCTGGATCTCCACGCCAAGCCAGCCGCGTTCGACGCCGCCTGTCGCGATGATCTGCTTCACGATCGACTGCGCGAGATCGGACGGGATCGCGAAGCCGATACCGACATTGCCGCCAGTGGGCGAGAAGATCGCCGAGTTCACGCCGATCACCTGCCCCGCCTCATTGAACAACGGGCCGCCGGAGTTGCCCCGGTTGATCGGCGCATCGACCTGGATGAAGTCGTCATAGGTGCCGCCGATGCGGCGGCCGCGCGCCGAGACGATGCCCGCCGTGACGGAGTTGCCGAGGCCGAATGGCGAGCCGACGGCAAACACGCTCTCGCCCGGACGGACGCGGTTGCTGTCGCCCCAACCCAGAGCGGCGGGCGCGGACGAACTGACCAGTTTCAGCACAGCGAGATCGGTTTTCTCATCGGAGCCGACCAGGGTGGCGTCGAGTTCGCGGCCGTCCTCGAAACGGACAGTCAGGCGGCGGCTGTTTTCCACCACATGATGGTTGGTGACGATATAGCCGCCATCGATGAAGAAGCCGGAGCCGGACCCCATCGGAGACGGCATGTCCTGTTGCGGGGCGCCGTCACGGGGAAGATTGCGGAAGAACTCACCGAAAGGCGTGCCCTCGAACGGGTTGGCGCCGGCGCCGGAAGTTGCGCGCTCCGGCGCGCGGGAGCGGACGGTGATCTGGACCACGGAGGGCGACACGCGCTCCACCAGGTCGGCGAGGTTGGAGACATTGCCCAAGCGGCCCGCCTGGCCGGCCATCGGGGCCAGCGCAATCGACCCGCCTTGGGGCAGATGAGCGGCGGCGGGGGCGGACATCACGAGGGCGGAAAGACCGGCCCCGGCCGCCATTGCGGCGACGCTCCCAAACAAAGTGTTCTTCTTCATCAAGGACATATCCTGTTCTCAGACGGTTCTGGACCGCGATCCGCGGCTGGGCGCACGCGCAAACCTTCGCGTCCGGACGCAGCCTTGGCTCGCCTGTTTCACTGGCAAATATGGACTCAATACGGCGCCACAAGGGGCGAATAGCAGCCGGAAAAGGGCCTGCGCACACAACAGCTTGAGGAGCGTGCCGGTTTGTATCAGCGCTCGACCGAGCGGACGATGCGTTCGTCCGGCCAGCCGCCTTCCGGCATTGCATCGAACAGATTCGGCGGGATGAACTCCTCGCGGAACCACGGATTGCGCTTGCGATCGAAGACGTCGCGCATGAAATCCACCACGGACCGGATGCGCGGCACCCGGCGGGCGTTCTCGTGATAGCTGAGCCAGAGGCGGACCGAAGCAAGCGGCGGGATGTCCAGCGCCAGCAACCGCTTGTCAAAACGGGCCGCGTAACTGGGCATAACAGCTATTCCCGCGCCGCTGGCCGTCGCGTGCAGCAGGGCGGAGCTGCAATCGGTGAGAATGGCGGGTTCGACCAGCGCAGTAATCTGCGGAGTTTTTTCCTTCCAGCCGGGCCGCTCGCAGTAAAGCGTGTGGTTCAGCAAGCGATGACCGCCGACATCGAGAGGCCCTGTAGGCGCTCCGTAAGTATCGATATATTCGCGGCTGGTGAAGACGCAATAATGGATCATCGCCAGCGGGAACGAGATCATGTCCGCGACTTTGGGCTGGTCGAACGAGACGACAACATCAGCATAACCCGGACCCGACTTGGGCAGATACCTGTCCGTCAGAAGCGAAAGCCGAAGTCCGGGGTTCTCTGAAAGAAATCCGGAAAGATTAGGCGCAATCCAGTAGCCAAGAACGCCGTCATTCGACCAGACCTTCACTTCGCCTTGCGAGCGCGTTTCCAGTCCCTTCAGCGTATTCTCCAGCGACTGGCTGGCGCGCATCATCGTGGTTACGTGGTCCAGGGCTTCGACGCCGGCCTCGGTCAGCTGGATGCCCGTCGGCGACCTTTCAAGCAGCCGGGCGCCGAGACGCAGCTCAAGCTGGCCCAGGCGTTTGGAAATCGCTGACTGAGTCACGCCGAGTTGCTCGGCGGCGGAGTTCATGGAACCCGCTGTCGCAACAGCATAAAATGTACGGAGATCAGACCAATCGACGAGCTCTCTGCTCAGCCGGTCTTGGCCTTCGGACTTCGTCATACCCGTTCTGCCTCTTTAGCCGAAGCGGCCCATTACATTTCGTGTTTAAAGGTTATCGAGTTCTTAATATCCTCGCCATGCAAGAATCGGGGGCATCGTCATGGACGTAGATAGCGCCCTATTGTCGCTGGGCGGCGAGCGGTTACATCCGCAATACTCGCCGGGCGCTTCGGAAACCATGATGGCTTCCGTAAAACTGCATCGTCCAGCCTGGGACGAGTTCGTCGATGTCCACACTATCGCCAGCGAACAGATCGGCGGATCGCTCGCGACGCTGGACGAGATCCGCAGGGTCGATGGCCTGACTGGCGCGGCAATCTGGGTCGTGCGCCGGCATGGCGCGGTGACCGGCTTCCTCGCCCCCCTCGCATTGACGCTAGCGGGACGTGACGCGCTCACGAATGGCACATTCAACGCCGGGGACATCCGGCCGGAGTGGGTGGCGCGGACCGGGGAGCCGCTGGCCGGCTTCTATTGCTGGTCTTACGCCGGACGCGATCAGGTGACGCGCGGCGCGCTGGTGCTGGCCCTGCGCACGCTGATCGACAAGCATTTCCGTGACCTGCCCTTTTTCGGCCGCGACACCACGGCGGCCGGAGCCCGGATCATGGGACATCTCGGTTTTTATCCTTTCGGCGCAACGCCCCACCTTTTCTGGCGTTGCTGTTCTATCATGGAGAGCGCGGCATGATGGCGGTGAAGAACAATCATCTGCCCAACGACCTCAGGGTCGAGGTTGCGCGCGATCTCAACGACTTCATGAAAGTTGTCGCGATCCGTGGCGCCGTGTTCCTGGCCGAACAGGACTGCCCCTATGACGAGGAGTTCGACCAGAACGATCTCTGCGCCAGCCACCTGATCGCATTCCTGCGCGGAGAGCCGGTGGCGACGCTGCGTATCCGCTGGTTCGCCAATTTCGCCAAGATCGAACGAGTGTGCGTGATGAAGCACGTGCGCGGCGGCGCGCTGGTGCGGCTGATGATCGAGACGGCGGTGGAGCTGATCGGGCGCAAGGGCTACGTCCACGTGCTCGGTTATATCCAGAAGCGTCTGGTGCCGTTCTGGCGGCAGCTCGGCTTCCTGCCCCGTGACACACGCGACGATTTCCGTTTCTCGGACTACGAGTATGTCGAATGCTCGCGCCAGCTGGAGCCGCGGCGCGATGCGATCAACATGGACTCAGACCCCTTTGTGGTGATGCGTCCCGAGGGCTCATGGGACCATGAGAACGTTCTTGACCGCTCAGCCGCGCGTCCTGCCGTGGCGTGACCCCCAATGCCTCCGCTTCCCAGCCGTCTTCTGTGTCTCGACCTACAGATCGATCCGGCGAACGGACTCGACCCTGATCCGCACGCAGTCTTCGGCGCGCGTCAGCTTCTGGCGATGGGGCGGCGGCTTGGCTGGACGATCGCGCATGTCCGCCGCCGCACCGCGACCGGCGGCGCACATGGCGATGTGAGGGCCAGCGGCCTTCGCCCGCTTCTGTCGGAGCGCGTCTTCATTCGTAACGGTTCGACCATTGCGGGCGTGCCGGGGCTGCATGCCCTTCTGGAAGACTGGCGCGACGAGACGGTGTATATCGCCGCCTTCGACCATGTAGCGCTGATGTCCTGTCTGCTGGCCTGCTACGATCACGGCCCGCATCTGGTGGTGGTGGAGGACGCCGTGAACAGCGGCGCCGCCGCGCGCCGCGCGGCCAACGAGGCGTTCCGCTCGGCGGAGGCTCATCTGGGCTCGGGCGCGACGTCGATCTCTGGCATTCTGGCGACCGCGCGCATATCTCCCGTCATTAGCGAAATGCGCCGGGCCCAGGCTTAACGTCCTGAACCGCGCCAGCTCGATCGCCGGTTGATTTGCTTCCCGCTTCAGGCACAAGCTTTGGCATGGCCAAGCTGTATTTCTGCTATGCGGCGATGAACGCCGGCAAATCGACCATGCTGTTGCAGGCGTCCTGGAACTATCAGGAGCGCGGCATGCGCACGCTGATGTTCACCTCCTCGCTGTACCGCGAAAAGAAGTCGCCGCGCATTTCATCGCGTATCGGTATCGGCGCGGACGCTCTTGCCTATGACGAGACGGACGATCTGTTCGCCCGGGTCGGGGACGAGCATGGCGAAGCGCCGGTGAGCTGCGTCTTTGTCGATGAAGCGCAATTCCTGTCGCCGGATCAGGTTTGGCAGCTGGCGCGCGTGGCCGACCGTCTGGACGTGCCGGTGATGTGCTTTGGCCTGCGCACGGATTTCCGCGGGCGGTTGTTCCCGGGTTCATCCGAGCTTTTGGCCATCGCCGACAGCCTGCGGGAGATCCGCACCATCTGCCATTGCGGACGCAAAGCGACGATGGTGGCGCGCATGACGGCGGACGGGAAAGCCATGCTGAGCGGCGACCAGATCGGCATCGACAAGTCGATCTATGTTTCGTTGTGCCGCCCCCATTGGGCCGACGCGATGATTCAGGCGAAGTGGAAAGCGCTCCCGCGGCGCACCGCCAAGCCGCGCGCCGTGGCTGCAAAAGCGGCCAAGAAGCCGACGAAGCGCCCGGCTGCGGCGGCGCGCCGGGCGTCCGGCGGCAAGGCGCGATAAAGCGCGCGCCGCGTGGGCCGTCATCGCCGCGACCAGTCAACGTGCACAGCGCTTCAGACGTAGGCGGCGACGCTGATGCGGACCTTGCCGGCGGCGTTGAACACAAAGGTTTCAGCGACCGTCTGCTGGCGGTGGTTGGTGTAAACCACGGTGAGCGCGTCGGAACCGGCGAACACCTGGTCCACCTCGAAATAGAGATCACGGCCAACTTGTAGAGCGAGGCTCCAGTAACGGCGCAGCGCTTCCTTGCCGGAGACGGAATCGGCGGCGTCGCCCGTCACCAGACGAATGCGCGGCGAGTGGAAGACGATGTCCTCGGCGTAGTGCGAGAGGATCGCCTCGATATCGTGGTCGTTCCAGGCCTGGGTCCAGGCCCGCGCGAACGCTCCGGCTTCAGCGGCATCCATGCGCGCGCTCCCTCTCCGGCTCAGATCTGATCGATGGCGGCGACAGCGGCGGCGACCACCTCGTCCGGCGTCATCGCTGTGGTGTCGATGTGGATGGCGTCGTCCGCCGCCTTCATAGGCGCATCTTTCCGGCCAGCGTCACGGGCGTCGCGTTCTTTAAGCTGGCGGAGGACTTCTTCCACCGGGACGGGTTCGCCCAGAGATACCAATTCCTTCGCGCGGCGGGCGGCGCGCACGGCCCGGCCGGCGTCGACCCAGAATTTCACCCCGGCCTCGGGGGCGATCACCGTGCCGATGTCGCGGCCGTCCAGAACGGCGCCGCCAGCCTGTTGCGCGAAGGTGCGCTGTTTCTCGAACAGGGCGCGACGCACCGCGCCCAGCGACGCCACCACCGACGCCGCAGCGCCGACGGCGGAGCCGCGCAGTTCGCGTTCATCGAAATCCGCGAGATCAAGCGTTTCCGCTATGGCTGCGCAGGCGGTTTCATCGCGTGTATCCACGCCCGCCTTGATCGCCGCCGCCGCCACGCCGCGATACAGCAGCCCGGTGTCGAGATAGGGCAGCGCGTATTTCGCGGCCAGCCGCTTGGCCAGCGTGCCCTTCCCCGAAGCCGTGGTGCCGTCGATTGCGATGATCATGCGCCGTCCGCCCTAGCCGTTGCGCACAATGTCCGCGCCCAGTGCGGCCATGTGGTCGAAGAAATCAGGATAAGATGTGGCGATCATCGCGATGTCGTCCACCGCCACCGGCTGTTTTGCGGCCGTGCCCATTACCAGCGCCGACATGGCGATACGGTGGTCGTGGCGGGCTTCCACCACGCCGCCGCCGGGCGCGCCACGCGGGCCGCACCCCTGCACGATGAAGCCGTCGGGCAGTTCTTCCACCGCCACGCCATTGGCGGCGAGCATGGCGCAGATCGCCTTGATGCGATCGGACTCCTTCACGCGCAGTTCAGCGGCGCCGGTCACCACCGTCTCCCCATCGGCGAAGGCGGCAAGCACGGCGAAGATCGGCAGTTCGTCGATCATCGAGGGCACCAGCGCGGGATCGAGGCGCACGCCTTTCAGGCGGGAGGCCTGGGCGCGGACGCTGATCGTCGCCTCGCCCGTCGCTTCGCCGTCAGCGCGGCTTTCCAGCTTCGCGCCCATTTCACGCGCCGCGTCGAAAAAGCCGGTGCGGGTCTGGTTGTCGAGCATGCCGGAAACCGTCACCTCCCCCTCGGCCGCGATCAGACCGGCGGCGATAGCGAAGGCGGCGGAGGATGGATCGCCCGCCACGGCTGCATTCACGGCGTGCAGCGTCTGACCGCCGCGGATGGAGACGATGGGGCCGCCTTCGGCCCGCGCCTCGACGCCGACCTCGACGCCGAAGGCGCGCAGCATGCGCTCTGTATGATCGCGGGTGGCTTCGCGCTCCTCGACGACGGTGGTTCCGCCGGCGCGCAGGCCCGCCAGCAGGACGGCGGACTTCACCTGGGCCGACGCTTCCGGCGGCGCGTAGCGGATCGCCCGGAGCTGTCCGCCCGTGAGCAGGGCCGGCAGGCGGCCGCCGGGAGCCGTGTCGGCCTTCAAGCCCATTTCGCGCAGGGGTTTCAGCACCCGCTCCATGGGGCGCGAGGACAGAGAGGCGTCGCCCACAAAGCGGGCGGCTACGTCATGGCCGGCGACCAGTCCCATCATCAGGCGGGCGCCGGTTCCGGAATTACCGAATTCGAGGTCGCCCGTGGGCTGGCGGAACCCGCCCGGGCCGACGCCCGTTACCCGCCATGCGCCCGGGCCGGTGCGTTCCGCCTCCGCCCCCAGCGCCTTCACCGCGCTGATCGTGTGGAGAACGTCATCCCCCTCCAGGAGCCCGGAAATGGTGGTTTCTCCGGCCGCAACGGCGGCGAACATGACCGCCCGGTGGGAGCAGGACTTGTCCCCGGGCGCGCGGATCGATCCGCTGAGACGGGCGACGGGTTTGGAACGGGCTGACATCGGAAAACTGGCCTTTGGCACAGGCCCGCGAAGGCATCGGAAGGGGGCCGGAACTGAGCGCTTTACAGGCTCGCGTGAACATGGCAAGCGCCCCGGCCAAGCAATGGGGATTCACCTTGGCTAAGACAGACCTCGGCGAGAAACGCACATGCCCTGAATGCGGGGCCAAATTCTACGACCTCGGCAAGGATCCGGCGTCCTGCCCGAAGTGCGGCACGGCCGTAAGCGCCGCCGCCGAAGCGGCGCCGAAAGCGAAGCGCACGCGCGAAAAGCCCAAGCCCGCCCCGGCCTCCAAAAAAGCGGCGGCTGAGGACGAGGATGAAATCGAGGACGATGACGACGACGACGAGGAAGACGAGGACGAAGACGACGAGGATGATGAGGAAGAGGATGACGTCGATCTGACCGACGACGACGCTGTCGTGGTTGAAGGCGACGACGACGATGACGACGACATCGATGATGACGAAGACGACGATGATGATGACGAGGACGACGATCTGACCGTCATCGACGACGACGAATTTGAAGACGACGACGTCGAGATGGAGGACGACGAGGACAAGGAATAAATCTAGTTTCCCAGTCCCTGAAACCTCCACTTGATCCCAAGAGGGGCGCGGTATAAGCAGGCGCTCCCAAATCTGGACCGAAACCCGGGACGCTTCGCCGCCCGGGTCACGGAACGGGGCCATAGCTCAGTTGGGAGAGCGCTTGAATGGCATTCAAGAGGTCGGCGGTTCGATTCCGCCTGGCTCCACCAGCCTCCGCGCTTCGCGCTACGGCTCGGCAAGCCGGATTTAGCAAGTAAAACGAGCAAATCCGGCTTGCCGAGCCGTGGCGCGAACGGGCTGCCGCGCCGTAGCCCGGGCACGACTCCATCCTCATTCACAGGTTTGATTGGCGGGCGAAGGCGGGCATGGTCCCCGGCCTGGGGGCCTTCGAGGCATATCTGAAAACGGCCTCGGGCCGCGCGTTCGCGAAGAAACGTCTTTAACCCCCTACGCCGCGTCGCTTGTCCGTTCTGGGACGAGGATGGCGAGGACAGCTTCGGGGGTCTGGGCCTGACGGAGAGCGGCGCGGACGGTTTCCTGGCGGAACAGGCGGGACACCCGGGCCAGCGCCCGCAAATGCTCCGCCCCGGCGTCAGCGGGGGCCAGCAGCATGAACATCAGATCGCATTTGCGCTCGTCGATCGCCTCGAAGTCGGCGGGCTCCACCAGATGGGCGAAACCGCCCGCGACCTGGGTAAGCCCTTCGAGCCGGGCGTGCGGCAGGGCCACGCCCTCCCCCACTCCAGTGGAGCCGATGCGCTCGCGCTCCATGACAGCCTCGTGCACCTCGCGAGGATCGCGGCCCACGGCGTGGGCCATGGCGTGCGACATTTCCGTCAGGGCCTGTTTCCGGCCCTGCCAGCGTGCGCGCGGGAAGATCAGTTTGGGAAGAAGAAGATCGCCGAGACTGCTCATGCCGCCTCCGCCCCAACAGAACTGTGATGATGAATCACTCTACGCTAGCTCCCTCAACTGGCCTACGCCGGACGATCTAACGCGTCCGTGCGACGAAACCTTGACCGGCGGGCGCCGGTCTGCGGCCATTCGATGCGTCATGTGCAAGGTTTCAGCCGTTAGAGCTAGGGTCCACCCAGCCGACGTTACCGTCAGGACGGCGATAAACCATGTTCAGCTGGCCGTGGGCGGCGTTGCGGAAGAGAACTGCCGGAGAATCCGCCAGCTCAAGCTGCATCACCGCCATGGAAACAGTCATCGTGCGGATGCGGGTGTCCGATTCCGCGACAATCACCGGAGCGTCGCCTGATTCGCCCTCCGGGCCGCCGATGTTGCCGGCGGGATCATCCGCTCCATCCGCAACCTCAGGGGTAGCCCGGATGATGCGCTCGGAAGCCGTTTCAAAATGGGTAGAGGAATTATTGGCGCGGTGATCGCGCAGGCGGTTCTTGTAGCGGCGCACACGCTTCTCGATCTTGTCGAGCGCCATCTGGAAGGCCTGGTAAGCATCCTCGCCCTCGCCATGCGCTTGCAGCGTCACGCCCGAGTCGAGGTGGATGGAGCAATCGACGTTGAAGGCCCAGCCTGGCTTCGACACCGTGACGAACGCTTCGCCCGACCGGTTGAAGTATTTCGAGATCCGCTCTTCAAGCCCGAACGCAATGCGTTCCTGGAGAGCGCCTCCAACGTCGATCTTCTTGCCAGCGATCTGGACGTGCATGAACCACTCCCTCGTTCAGGCCGGAACGGCTTTCCGGCCCCGCCTCTAAACAAAGAGTGGGAGCGCAGGTTCCGAACGTCAACGCTGTAGAGGTCAGCCAGTTGCACCCAACATGCGCCGGCGCTCGACTGACGAGGGAATTCTGAGCGATTCCCGGTATTTCGCGACCGTCCGGCGGGCGATATCTATCCCGAACGCACGCAAACGTTCGACGATCTGGTCGTCGGACAGTACGGCGTCGCGGCTTTCCTGATCTATCATGTCTTTGATGCGGTGCCGCACGGCTTCCGCCGAATGGGACTCGCCGCCTTCCACCGCCGGGATGGAGGCCGAGAAGAAATACTTCAGCTCGAACACGCCGCGCGGCGTCGCGACATATTTGTTCGACGTGACGCGCGAGACGGTGGATTCGTGCATCTCGACCGCGTCGGCGACCGTCTTGAGGTTAAGCGGGCGCAGGGCGCGCACGCCTTCCACGAAGAAGGCGTCCTGCTGGCGCACGATCTCGCTGGCGACCTTGAGGATCGTGCGGGCGCGCTGGTCCAACGATTTGATAAGCCAGTTGGCGTTGGCCTGGCATTCCGAGAGGAAGGTCTTCTCCTCGTCGGTGCGCGACAGGCCGGACACTTCGGCATAATAGCTGCGGTCGATCAGCACGCGCGGCAGCGTGTCGGCGTTCAGTTCCACCGCGAAGCTGCCGTTCGGCATTTCGCGCACGAACACGTCCGGCGTCACGGCGGGAGCCGCTTCGCCGGCGAACGCGGCGCCGGGACGCGGCGTGAGCGTTTTCAGTTCCGCCAGCATGTCGACGACGTCTTCATTGTCGACGCCGCAGATGTCCGCGAGGCGGCGGAAATCACGGCGCGCGGCGAGTTCGAGATTGTCCAGCAGCGCCTGCATCGCCGGGTCGAGGCGATCGCGCTCGCGCAGTTGCAGCGCGAGGCATTCCTGAAGGTTGCGGGCCATGACGCCGGTGGGCTCGAAGCCCTGGCAAACTTCCAGAACAGCGATCACGTCCTCGACTTCGGTGCCGAGCGCCACGGCGATCTCGTCGACATCCCCGCGCATGAAACCGGATTCGTCGGTCTCTTCGATCAGGCGCGCGCCGATCATCCGGTCAGCGCCGGTGAAACCCGCCATGGCGAGCTGATCGTCGAGGTGATCGCGCAGGGATTTTTCCTCGGCGGTGATCGACTCGAGATCGAAATCTTCCGAGCGCTGCTTGCCCGTGCCAGCGCGCGACCAGTCGAGCTGGGCCGACGGACCGCTGGCGGACGCTGCGTTGTCGGACGGGCTGTCGGCTTCATAGACATCGTCGGACCGGGCGTCGAGTTCGCGCGACGCCTCGTTCATGCCGCTCGCGTCGTCGAGGCGCATCTCTTCGCGCTTGTCGGTCTGGCGCTCGGGCTCGGCGCCGTCGGAGGGGCCGTCCTGCCCTTCGCTGCGCACCAGCAGCGGGTTCCGCTCGATCTCGGTCTCGACGTATTCTTGGAGTTCAATGTTGGAGAGTTGCAGCAGCTTGATCGCCTGTTGCAACTGGGGCGTCATGACAAGGGACTGGCCCTGTCTCATTTGCAGACGATGCGCTAGCGCCACCGGGGCCTCCAGAACGGGACTGGGCGGCCGGTTCGTCCGGCGCGTCCACCCACAATCTCACAGCGCCCACATTAACCCATCGCCCTTAAAATTATCTAATGATGATGTGAGAGGACAGCGGAAAGATTCCATCAATCATGCGGAATCCCCGGCAGAATCGGCCTTTTTTCCGCGAATGCGAGATTATCGGGCGGACGGGAAAGCGTGAAAGGTTTCCGGGCGCCGCCGCAGCGTTAATCGTTCGGCCGCACGACGCGCTCGTCAAGCCTCAGGCGTCAGGCGCGCGACCTAAGCACTGAAGCGTTCGCCGAGATAGACGCGGCGGACGTTTTCGTCCGAGAGAATTTCGGAGGGGGAGCCCTCTTTCAGGACGTGGCCGTCATAGATGATCGAGGCGCGGTCCACGATCGCCAGCGTCTCGCGCACCTGGTGGTCGGTGATGAGCACGCCGAGGCCCCTGCCTTTCAGATAGCGTACGAGGTCGGAAATGTCGGACACGGCCAGCGGGTCGATGCCTGTAAAAGGCTCATCCAGCAACATGAAGCTAGGGCGCGAGGCCAGCGCGCGCGCGATCTCCACGCGGCGCCGTTCGCCGCCGGAGAGCGAGTTGGCGTTCTGGCGGGCGAGACGCGAGATCTGGAGTTCTTCGAGCAGTGACTCGGTGAGCTGTTTGCGCATGGCGGGTTTGCGCTCGGTCAGCTCGGCCACGGCCATGACGTTGTCATAGACGCTCATGCCACGAAAGATTGAGTTTTCCTGGGGCAGATAGCCGACGCCAAGACGGGCGCGCTGGTACATCGGCAGGGCGGTGACATCGGCGCCGTCGATCAGCACGCGGCCCGAGTCAGCGTGGATCAGGCCCATGATCATGTAGAAGCAGGTCGTCTTGCCCGCGCCATTGGGGCCGAGCAGGCCGACGATCTCGCCGCGCTTGAGGTGGAGGCTGACGTCCTTCACGACCTGGCGGGCCTTGAACGATTTGGCGAGGCTGACGGCGCGCAGGCCGTCGCCGCCCTTGGCGACATCAGCCGGGGCAGTGCTGTTGTCTGTAGCGGATTGCGTTGCGGCGTCCATCACCCGGCCTGTCCTGACCGCCTACGGCCGCGCCGGCGGGGCCGGCTCGTCCTTGCTGGTGGGCGTGAAGATGCTCTGCACCGGACGCGTGCCGGCGGTGATCGTCGCACGGCCCTCGGCCACGTTATAGACGAGGCGCGAGCCGCGGATCACGCCGTCCGTGCCGCGCGACATGATGACGTCGCCGGTGACGGTGATGGTGTCGCTGCGATAGTCGTACTCGGCGCGGTCGCCGCGAATACGCTCGCGCGGGGTGGTGTAGTACACATTGCCCTCGGCGATCATCTGGACGATCTCGCGGCAGTCATCGCTGGCGGCCTGTCCCGGGGCCGCGGCCTCGCGGGCGCAGACGATGGTGAGACGGTCGGTGACGATGCGCGTGTCGCCCTGCACCGCATTGACGTTTTCGGTGTAGATGGCGCGGCCTTCCGAGCGCAGCGCCTCGACACGATTGGCTTTCACTTCAACCGGCTGGTTGCTGTTGGATATCTGGGCGGACGCGGCGCCCGATAGCGCGGCCGCCGCGACCAGTCCCCCGAGAAGGCAAATCGCTGTCCGTTTCACCGTGCTACTCCTGCGCGCCGCCATTGGAGGCTCCTGGCTGGGCTCCCGGCGATCCGTCCGCTTCGCCGTCCTGTTTCCGCGTGTTGACGAACTTCGTCCAGACATTTCCGGTCAGGACGATGCGGTCGCCCCCGTCCATCACCTCATAGGCGTCCGCCCTCACCTCGCCAACCGGGCCGACGCCTTCGAGGGGGGTCTGACCGACGACGCGGTTTTCGCGGACATACATGCGGGATTTGTCAGCGCGGAAGGTATAGCCTGCCGCATCCGTCATGACCACGTCGCCCGCCAGATCGAGCACCTCTTCCTGGCGGTCATAAACGCCCTCGCGGGCCTGCACCTTGGTGGAGGCCTGATCGACGAGGGTGGGCATGACGAGGTCGATGAGGCTGGGGTTCTCGCGGCGGCGGTGGGCAGTTTCCGCGGTGATGACATAGACCCCGTCATTGCTGTCGCGGCCTTCCCAGCGCGGCTTGAGCACGGTGACGCTGGTGGCCTGCGCGCTGTATTTCGGGCCGCTGCTGAAAACGGCGTGCTGGATGGCCGGGCCGATCAGGAAACCCGCCGACAGGACGGCGCCCACGGTGAACAGCAGGCGGAGGATATGGACAAAGGCCGTGCGGCGGCGCGCCTCCTTCAGGGAGGTCGAGCGCCTTGGCTCCCAAGTTTCCAGAATGGCGTGGTGCGAGGCTAGCGGGCTCATCGGCGGTTCTTGGGGGCGGTTCTTGGCGACGCTCAGTATTTCACCTTACCGGACGGGTGGAAACCGCCCGCGCGCAGCCGGAAACATGCCGGTCTAGGCGTGCGCGAAGATGTCCTGGTCCGCCCAGCCGGACAGGTCCAGCGCCGCGCGTACGGGGAGGAAATCGAAACAGGCCTGCGCCAGTTCCGTCCGGCCTTCACGCGCCAGCATGACGTCCAGCTTTCCCTTGATTTCGTGCAGGTGCAGCACGTCGGAGGCCGCATAGGCCAGCTGGGCGTCGGACAGTTTCGGCGCCCCCCAGTCCGAGCTTTGCTGGGCTTTGGACATGTCGAGGCCGATGACCTCGCGCGCCAGGTCCTTGAGGCCGTGGCGGTCGGTGTAGGTCCGGGCGAGGCGCGAGGCGATCTTGGTGCAGTAAACCGGGAAGCACGGCGTTCCCAGCCATTGCTGGATCATGCCGACGTCGAACCGGGCGTAGTGGAAAATCTTCAGCACGCGGGGATTGGACATCAGCGCCTTGAGATTGGGGCAGTCATAGTCCGGGCGGTTGAGACGCACGACATGGGCGTCGCCCTTCCCGTCCGAGAGCTGGACCACGCACAGGGCGTCGCGGAAGGGGTTGAGGCCCATGGTCTCGGTATCGACCGCCACGGAGCCCGCAAAGGTCACGCTGGAGGGAAGGTCGCCTTCGTGGTGGTGAATGGTCACGTCCTGCTCCTCATGGGCCACCGGCCAGTGGCCGTCGCGCGACGGGCGCCGGACCCTCGGAATATCACGATGAGGGAATCAGGATGCGGCGCATCCGCATTTAAAGGCGGTCCTAGACGAACAACCGGCCGCATTCAACGTTGCAGTCCGCAGAGAGCAAACGGACGCGCCCGGACGTTGTTTTCGCCCGGAAAAGACCATGTCAGCCGAAAACCAGCGGATAGAGCCCCCGGATGGCGAGGCCGGCGATCAGGACGCCCACCAGGGTCAGAAGGATGCGCGCGGGAATGTATTTCACCAGCAGAGCGCCGAACGGAGCCGCGATCACCCCGCCCGCGACCAGCCCGGCGATGACAGGGAACAGGTCGAGCCCGATCGTGAACAGGAAGGCGGTGGAGATCGCGACGGTGAGAAAGAACTCGGATGCGCTGACCGATCCGATGACATGGCGCGGCGCGCCGCCCGAACCGATCAGCGTCGAGGTGACCATCGGCCCCCATCCGCCGCCGCCCATCGCATCAAGCGCGCCGCCGAGAAAGCCGAGAGGCGCAATACGCCTGGGCAGGTTGTCGCGCCCACCTCGGCCCGGCGCTGGCTGCGCACGAGGATGAGCACGCCCATCCCCAGCAGGTAGAGGTTCACCGCATAAGGCAACCAGTCCGCGTCGAGATGCGACAGGACAAGCGCGCCGATGACGCCGCCGGTCACGCCGGGAATGGCGAGACGCCAGACAAGATCCCACCGGACATTCCCCAGACGCCAGTGCGCCAGGCCGGAAGCGCCTGTGGTGAAGACTTCAGCGGAATGCACGCTGGCGCTGGCGACGGCAGGCGGCACGCCGAAGCCGAGCAGCACGCTGGTGGCGGTGACCCCATAGGCCATGCCAAGCGCGCCATCGATCAGCTGGGCCCCGAAGCCAACAAGCATGAACAGCCAGAAGTCGTCCACGCATAGCTCTCCCACACCGTCCGTCAGCATGAACGTATGCCCGAATGGTCTGTTCCTGCACCCGGGGCGGCGCAGACGCCAGCGCCGCCGCCCGGGGGCGAGGGCGTCACGGGCTTACGCGGCGAGGCGAGCGCCAGGCGTGCACGGAGTTGTGAGGAGGGGTGCGGCGCCGGCGCCCGCCAGAAACTGTCACGGGGTTTGCTGCACCGCCGCAATGTGGGTATCAGGCGTACCGGAACGGGAGACTTTTCGGAGATGGACGGAATGACGGGCGACGTGATCGTGGCGGACCTGAAGACAACGCTGCGCCAGGCGGCGGCCGATGCGGAGGCGTATTTCCTCGATCTGCGCAAGGCTGTTGCCGCCAAAGTCGCCCCCGGCGGGAAAGTGGACCGCCGCAAGATCGACGAGGAGCAGCGCTCGACCCACGGCCTCGCCTGGGTGCTGACCTATGTTGAAACACTGAAAGAGACCGCCAACTGGGCCGAGCGCATCGACGCGGAAGGCAGGTTCGGCGAGATCGAGCAGCTGCTCTCGCAAATCCTGTTTGGTGAATATCTCAGCCAGCTGATCGGCGGCCTGCCGATGACGCAGGTGGAAATCGTGCGCCCCATCGACATGACGCATGACCAGGCGATCATGCAGAAACTGTTCACGCCCGCGATCACGAAGCTGGTCATGGGCGGCAATACGCCGGCGGCGCGCATGGCGGCGGCGAAACACATTCGCGGCTTCCTCGAAAGCCAGAAGGCCACCGTTGAATACACCGGCCTCGAAGAGACGTTCGAGCAGATCCGCGACCAGTTCCGCAAGTTCGGCAAGGACGTCGTCGAGCCCTTCGCCCATGAGTGGCACATGAAGGACGAATTGATCCCCGATAGCGTCGTCAAGCAGATGGGCGAGATGGGCGTGTTCGGCCTGACCATCCCCGAGGAGTTCGGCGGCCTCGGT
The DNA here is from genome assembly GCA_964550535.1 of uncultured Rhizobium sp. Classification (GTDB taxonomy): domain Bacteria; phylum Pseudomonadota; class Alphaproteobacteria; order Caulobacterales; family Hyphomonadaceae; genus UBA7672. The sequence continues at coordinate 2,871 of CAZJZQ010000022.1, read as the reverse complement.
CTTGGCAAGACGTCGATGTGCGTCGTGTCCGAAGAATTGTCGCGCGCCTATATCGGCGTCGGCTCGCTGGGCACGCGATCCGAGATCGCGGCGGAACTGTTGCTGAACGGCGGGACGCGCGAACAGCAGGAGAAGTATCTGCCGGGCATCGCCTCGGGCGAGATCCTGCCGACCGCCGTGTTCACCGAACCGAACACCGGGTCGGACCTTGGCTCCCTGCGCACGCGCGCGGTGAAGGACGGCGGCGCCTGGAAGATCACGGGCAACAAGACGTGGATCACCCACGCAGCGCGCGCGGACCTGATGACCGTGCTGGCGCGGTCTGTTGCTGGCACGGACAATTTCTCCGGCCTCTCCATGTTCATCTGCGAGAAGCCGCGCGGCACGGACGCGAACCCCTTCCCCGCCGACGGCATGACGGGCGGCGAGATCGAGGTGCTCGGCTATCGCGGGATGAAGGAATACGAGATCGGTTTCGACGGTTTTGAAGTGCCGGTGGGCAATCTGCTCGGCGAAGTCGAGGGTCAGGGCTTCAAGCACCTGATGGCGACGTTCGAGGGCGCGCGCATCCAGACCGCCGCGCGCGCCATCGGCGTGGCGCAATGCGCGCTGGAACTGGGCATCAAATACACGCTGGAGCGGACGCAGTTCGGCCGCCAGATTTTCGACTTCCCGCGTTCGTCCGACAAGCTGGTGATGATGGCCGCCGAACTGGTGGGCGTGCGCCAGCTCACCTATTTCTCGGCGCGCCAGAAAGACGAAGGCAAGCGTTGCGACCTGGAGGCCGGTCTCGCCAAGATGCTGGCGGCGCGCATCGCGTGGGGCGCGGCGGACAACGCGCTACAGGTGCATGGCGGCAATGGTTTCGCGCTGGAATATCCGATCAGCCGCGTGCTGTGCGACGCCCGCATCCTCAACATCTTCGAGGGCGCCGGCGAAGTGCAGGCCATGGTCATCGCACGCCGGACGATCGATGAGTTTATTGGCGGGAAGAATTAGGCGCGGCACGCCTTTTCATCGCTCAACCGTCCTCCACTCAAGCCGTTCAGCCGCATGAGGCTTGCGCGCAATGGTGGGCGGCGACATGATCGCCGCTGACCCAGGGGTGGCGGACATCGTCTCCTGACTTGAACCCGACAGGAGACGCCGCATGAGCGACGCCGCCCATACCCCATCGCCCGAGGCGCAGCGTCAGAAAGGCTTTCTCGGCTTTATCGAGCGGGTGGGAAATCTGCTGCCCGACCCGATCATGATCTTTGTCTGGCTGATCGCCGGGCTGATGATCCTGTCGGCGATTGGCGCGGCGTTGGGCTGGTCGGCGTCGATCCCCTATTCGGGCGCGACGGCGCCGCAGTTCTCTGTGCTGAACGATGGCGTGGCGACCTATTCGGCGACCTCGCTGTTCACCGAGGAGAATATCTCGCGCCTGCTGGTCGAGGCGCCGCGGACGCTGACCAGCTTTGCGCCGCTGGGCCTGGTGCTGCTGGTGATGTTCGGCGCCGGGGTTGCGGAACGTGTGGGCCTGTTCAGCGCGGTGATCCGCTACAGCCTGCGCGGGGCGCCGCGTGCGATCCTGACGCCGATCGTCTGCATTATCGGAATGATGTCGCACCATGCTTCGGACGCGGCCTATGTCGTGTTCATTCCGCTGGCGGGCCTGCTTTATGCCGCGGTGGGGCGCCATCCGCTGGCGGGGATCGCGGCGGCGTTCGCGGCCGTGTCGGGCGGCTATGCGGGCAATGTGACGCCGGGCCAGATCGACGTGCTGCTGTTCGGCTTCACGCAAGAGGCGGCGCGTATCATCGACCCCGCCTGGACGATGAATCCGCTGGGCAATTGGTGGTTCATCCTCGCCATCGTGGTGCTGTTCACGCCGATCATCTGGTTCATCACTGACAAGGTGGTGGAGCCGCGTCTGGGCAAGTGGGGCGGCGGCGGCGATGAGAGCGTGCGCGCGGAACTCGCCAAGTCCGAAGTGACGGCGGAAGAGAAACGCGGGCTGAGGTGGGCGGGGCTTGCGGCGCTTGCCGTGGTGGCGCTGTTCGCGGCGCTGGCGTTGTGGCCGGGATATACGCCGCTGATCGATGAAACGCAGACGGGGCCGTCGAGCCTGCAACCCTTCTACTCCGCGCTGATCACCGGCTTCATGCTGCTGTTCCTGTTCAGCGCCATCGCGTTCGGCGTGGCGTCGGGCAATGTGAAGACAACGCGCGATGTGATCGACCGGATGATCGACGGCGTGCGGTCGATGGCGCCGTATATCGTGTTCGCGCTGTTCGCGGCGCACTTCGTGGCGATGTTCAACTGGTCACGGCTGGGGCCGATCGCGGCGATCAATGGCGCGGAAGTCCTCAAGTCGATGGCCCTGCCCTCGCCGGTCCTGCTGGCGTCGGTGCTGGGCTTTTCGTCCTTCCTCGACCTGTTCATCGGATCGGCGTCGGCGAAGTGGAGCGCGCTGGCGCCGGTGGTGGTGCCGATGTTCATGCTGGTGGGAATTTCGCCGGAGATGACAACGGCGGCGTATCGCATGGGCGACAGCTTCACGAACATCATGACGCCGCTGATGTCGTACTTCCCGCTGATCCTGGTGTTCTGCCGCCGGTGGGATTCGACGGTGGGGGTCGGGTCGCTGCTGGCGTTGATGCTGCCTTTCGCGCTGAGCTTTGCGGCGGCGGGTCTGGCGATGACGATGGCGTGGGTGCATTTCGATCTGCCGCTGGGACCGGGCGCCGTGGTGCACTACACGCCGCCGGGCGCCGTGGAGTAGCTGGGGACTGGTTGCGGCGGGTGCGGTTTCTCCTTCGCACGGGTTTGAACCCTGCGGGATGCTGCCATGTTTTAGCTCCGGGCATGAGGGAGCGGGGCGCGCAA
>CAZJZQ010000021.1:15860-35156 GCA_964550535.1 uncultured Rhizobium sp. | reverse complement strand
CGTACCGCGTGCGCGCGCCGCCAGCGACGTTGCGCCAGTGATATGAGCGCCGCTCACAGCGAATCGCTCCGGCGGGTCCGGCCGGATCAGCGCCGCCGCCAGTTCTTGCCCGCGTTGACGCGCCAGCGACCGCAGATCCTGCGTGACGCCGCCGCCCTCCACCGCTCCCAACAGTTCATCCACCGTCAGGTTGAAAACCTCGCGGCGATCATCTAGCACGCCTGCTTCCGTGAAGCGCGCGCCGAGCGCCAGGAAAATCCGGCGCACACGCCCGAACAACCGTGTTCTCTCGAACCGCAGGTTCTCGCGGTCCCGCACGCGCGCCTTTGCCCATTTCAGCAACCATCGCGCCAGCAGGCGCTTCATGGGCGACGCGATCAAAACGTCCAGCCGGTCTTCCGTGGTCCGCTCAGGCGCGCCCTGTAAGCCACGAATCTGCGCGGCGGCGGCGACCGCCATCAAAATTTGCGACGGGTCTTCATGCAGCGTGCGGCTTTCGAGCTTTAGCTCTTGCGTGCACCGGTCACCAAATTTTGCGATGTACGAGTCGAACGCAGCCTGGAGTTGCGGCCGCAACGCCAGCGCCGAAGCGTCACCTGAAGCGAGACGCGTCACCAGCATGTCGTCGCCCGCCGCCATGGCGCCCATGTTTCGAATCCGGCGGGCCGGTTCAGCGGAAATGATGTCTCCCTGTCCGATCAGCATGGCCGACATGAAGGCGACACCATCATCGCCGGCCCATTTCTGCATCACTTTCTGAGCCGCTCCGAAGGCGATCATGCAGAGGAAATCATTGATCAGGGGCGCGCCCCATCGCGCCAACAACCGCTCCTCCAGCCTGCGATACTCCGCCGCCAGCCGCACTGGCGTCATCGCATCGATCGCGGCGTCCGGCGTGGCGAGAGCGCTGTTCAGCCGCTGGTAGAACCTGCGAATGACGCCGCGAATTGTGAACTCGTGCCACGCCAGGCCGGCGCCCACGCGCGCCAGTTTCAGGTTGTCGACAAATCTTTCCACGGGATCGTCCGACGGCGGCGCGATCGCATCCGCCATTTCCTGCGGCAACGCTTCCGCCACACCCATCATGCCTTCCATAAAGGCCCGATTTGCCTTGAAGCCTGGAAACAGCGCCAGTGCACGATACCAGTTCAGCAGGTTGTAATAGACTCGCCCATCCACCCGGCCGAGCATGTTCTCGAACACTGCGCGGTTTGTCGCGACATCCGCAGCCGGTACACCCATCAGGCGCGAGAAAGCCTGATACACATGGCTGTAAACATAGCGTGCGAACGAGAACGTCAGCACCGATGTCACGCCCGGATAGCTTTCGACGATGTTTGAATTGTCCCAGATCGTCAGATCGCCGCCAGCGCTTTGGGATGTCCCTTCATCCATTTTCGCCAGCGTCGTGATCGGGCGGGATTGCAGCATCTTCAACCCGTCCGGCCCGAACGCCCATTCCGTGTCCTGCGGCGAACCAAAATGATCCGCCGCCTTGCGCGCCATCGCCGCAACTTGCGCGCGCTCGGCCTCGCTTAACACCGGCGCTTCACCAGCAAGCTGCGCCTCCAGCGTCGCTCCGTCGACTCCTATGCGATAGCTATCGCCATCCACCTCTCCGCTAACGAGTCTGTCCGCCAGTCCGGCGACGGCGCTGATAATCACAACAGTCCTGTCGCCGCTTACAGGGTCTGCGGAGAACGCGACGCCAGCCGCACGCGCTGGCACCATGCGTTGAACAATGACAGCCGGCGGTTGTGGGTCGCCCGCCAGCCCCTTGGCTTTGCGATAAGCGGCCAGGGTATCGCTGAACCCCGATTGCCACACGCGATGGGCCGCCGCCGGCACGCCGGACGCGACAACATTAAGCTCGGTTGCAAACTGTCCGGCATGGGCGCTGTCCGCGCCATCCTCTTCGACACCCGATGAACGGACTGCAAACGGCCCCGCACCAAGGCCGCGCACCGCCGCATCGACGCCAGAGACATAGGCTGGCGTCAGGCCCGCCACATCAAATGCATCCGGCGGAATCACAAAGAACTCCGGGACTGCGAACGTCGCCGCCAGGCGCGCCAACGCGGCGCCCTTTCCACCGGCGCGCGCAGGATCGAACGCTTCCGCGCCATGCATCAGAACAGCGGAACCTTCGCTCAAGAAAACCATGCGCGCTCGATCATCGGCAGCACGCCCAGCAACAGATAGTTCGCCAGCACAAACGCACCCGACGCCGTCTCAAGATGTTTTGCGGTCTTGGGCACAGCGCTTGTCGCATAGTCAATGGCCGCATAGACCACCCACGCCGCCGCCAGCAGCAGGCCGATCAGAAACACCAGGCCTGCGCCGGAATGCACATGTACATAAGCCGACAGCAACAGCCCCACGAAAGCAGCGGCCGCAACCGTCAGCCCGGCGCGGCGGGCGCCCCATAGCCGGGAATACGTCTCCACCCCCTCACGCTCCTGCTCCGGCGCCCAGCTCTTGCGCGCGATCTCCAGCACGATCCCGTTGAACAGCGACAATGCGAGAAAGGCCGACAGCACCAGACCGAAACCTGAGGCCTTCTCACCCGCCGGAGCCCAGTCGCAGGCGGTGGCGTAAAGGTCGATCAGCGGCATCACCGCCATGTGAGACACCATGTAGAGAATGGGACGCTTCTTCAGGGCGCGCGGCGCGAAGAACTCCTTCGTCATGAGCGCCATCCAGCCCCACACGACCAGCAGCAGGCCGACCAGCCCCCATCCCAGCGTCGCCGACAACACCAGCTGCACCACGCCTGCGGCAATTGCGACGCCGCGCAGTTCCGCCAGCGACACCAGACCACGCGGCACCGGCCGCTCCGGACGATACTTCGCGTCTTCCTCATGATCCTTGTGCTCGTCCGCGACGCGCAGCTGTGTGAAGAAGCACAACAGCACAACCACGGATACTGCGATCGCATGCAGGCTGGGCGTCTCCACCGGTCCACGCAGCAGAGCGGACAGGCACACCGCAGACGCCCCGAACGCAGCAATCAGCAGACCGTGTTTCACCAGCGGAAAACGTTCCGCCTGATACGTCCACAGCCTTGCAGCAAAGGAGAGGCGAGGCGCGACGGGAGGCGTCGCCACGGCTGCGGCAGGAGCAACGGGTTCGGTCACGTTTTTCCCCTCGCAAGCCTCTGGTGCGCGCTGGCGAAATCATGTGCGCATAGCGCGCCAATGATCGACAACTCGCCCGCCAGACAGACAGCCGCGCAGACTTCGGCAAAGGCCCGCGCCTTCCCGGTGCCTTTCAGTCCCAGGATATTCAACCCCGCCGATTGCGTCGGCAGGCCCGTTCCGCCTCCAACCGTCCCAACAATGATGTTCGGCAGCGTCACCGACACAAATAACCGATTGCCGTCACGCAATTCGATGCGCGTCACTCCGACGGCGCTCTCCGCCACGCACGCCACGTCCTGTCCCGTGGCAAGATACAGCGCGGCGAGCCCGTTGGCGTAATGTCCCTGCACGCCGATAGAGCCCGACATCACACCGCCCAACGCCGACATGCGCCAGTAGTCCTGCATTCGCGCCGCCGTCGTGTGGAGCTGCTGCTCCACCGCTTCACCCGGCAATTCTACCGACGCCGTCACCTTTCGCCCGCGCACGGAGAGAAAGGACAGGTGTGAAGCCTTCTTGTCGCCGGAAAAGTTGGCCTCGACGAACCAGAACAACGGCTTGATCGGGCTGCTTTCCTCAATGGCGCGGCACACCGCTTCTGTTGCGATGGTCACCATGTTCTGGCCCGCCGCATCGCCCGTCGTATAGGTCAGCAGAAGATAGACGTGATCGCCTTCAATGTGTGGCGACATCTCCACCAGCTTGCCATGCCGGGTCGTGCTCTGCGCCACAGTCTTCAGCGCATCGAACGCTTCGCACGCCCACGCCACGAACAGGCCCGCTTCGGTTGTCGTGCTGAATGCAAAACCGGGAGACCGGTGCACCCCCTCGGCAAGCGTGGCCGTCGTACATCCCCCGACCGATGAGATCAGCCGCGCGCCCCGGCCATAACTCGCCACCAGCGCGGCCTCTGTCGTCGCCAACGGAACGTAGAAATCGTCCTTGGCGAAAACGCCATTCACTCTCAACGGCCCTATAACGCCCACCGGCACTCGCAGGGCGCCGATATAATTCTCGATATTGTGGGAATACCCCGCCAGCTGTTCTTGAGCGGCGCCGTCATAGATTGCGTCGCGATCCGCATCGCTTGCGACGCTATTGCCCAGCAAGGTTCTCCAGTTGGCGGCCGTGAATGCCGGCTCCAGCCGCTTGGCCGGGCGGATCCAGGGCTTTAACGGCGTCGCCGTGTCGGAACGCGTCTGCCGCGCGATATCGTCGGTGGTCCGGCCGTCCAGCATCGCGGCGATCAGGCGGCGCGCGGCGTCAAATGCGCTTGGCAACAGGCGTCTCCCGAACGGGCCCGGAGGCTCCGGCGCATGAATCCGCCCTTTTGCGGAAAACTCAAGGCATACCTTTCACAGCCGCCGGATTCCCCGCGTCTGACTGCTTTCGCCGCCAAAGCCGCCCTTTCACATAACCTCCTCCCGCCTCATATCTGCCGGAATGATCCGCCCCGAAGATCTCCTCCGCCCGGCGCCTCAGGGCCTCTATTGCCCTCCGGGCGACTTCTACATTGATCCTGTACGCAGCGTGGATCGCGCAGTCGTCACCCATGGCCACTCCGACCATGCCCGCGCCGGTCATGGCGCCGTCCTGGCGACACCGGAAACGGTGGAGGCAATGTCCGTCCGTTACGGCGAAGCATTCACCCCCGCACGGCAGGCTGCACGATATGGCGAGACGACGCGCATTGGCGAAACGGATGTTCGCCTCATTCCCGCGGGTCACGTCATCGGCTCCGCGCAGATCGAAGTGAAGTGGCGCGGCCTCACCATGATCTGCACCGGTGATTACAAGCGCCGCCCCGATCCCACCTGCCCGCCTTTTGAAGTGACCCCCTGTCACGTCTTCATATCGGAAGCGACCTTCGCCCTCCCCGTATTCCGCCACCCCGACACTGCGGGAGAGGTCGCGAAACTTCTCACCAGCGTCCGCGCTTTTCCGGGCCGCACACACCTCGTCGGCGCCTACGCTTTCGGCAAGGCCCAGCGGGTGATCCGCGAACTCCGCGCTGCCGGCTACAACGAGACGATCTACATTCACGGCGCGATGAAAGAGTTGTGCGACATGTATGAACGTCTCGGCGTCGGCCTCGGCCCTCTCGCGCCCGCGACGCTGGAGAACCGACAGCGCGGACAGAGCGCCCGGTTCGCAGGGAAAATCGTTATCGCCCCGCCCTCGGCCGCATCCACTTCTTGGGCCGAACGCTTCCCCGAACCTGTCATCGCCTTCGCTTCGGGCTGGATGAGCATCCGGCAGCGCGCAAAGGCGTCAGGCATCGAGTTGCCCTTGATCCTGTCTGACCACGCCGACTGGGACGAACTTACCCAGACCGTAAGCGACGTGAACCCTGAAGAACTATGGATCACCCACGGGCGCGCCGACGCCCTCAGCCGCTGGGCCGAACTCGAAGGCCGCAAAGCCCGGCCGCTCCATCTTGTTGGCTATGAGGACGAGGCGGGGGAATAGCCTGCCCTTCCTGTTCCCGATTTACGGCGCGCAGGCTCCGGAATATGTACTTCGTCCATGCCCTATCGCCCTCTCTGGCGCCGCGATCTGGTTCCTGATGAACCTCGAATCCTCAATGCGCCGCGAGGCGGTGTTGGCGGACCTGCATGAGTTGCGCTCCATCGCCCACGTGGTGGATATGCACCAACTCGCCAAAGACCCAACCACAATGCCTGAGGGACAGATCGAAACGCCGCACTCCGAAAAGCACCACCTCTCCGAGTTCGAACTGATGCGGTATCTCGATTGTTGCTCGGAGATGCTGTCGCTGACGGGCAAGCTTGCGGCGCTCTACATGCAGAACATGCGCGACCCGGTGATCATCCAGGCCGTCAACGAGATCGAGGAGTTGACCGGCAACCTGTCGCGCAAGATCTGGCAGAAGATCATGGTGCTGCACCAGCAAAGCGCAAACGCACGCGCGCAAGGCCTTACCCTCATCGCTGGACGCGCCGGAACATAGCCCCTAGGCTCCTTGCAGGACGTCTGGACGGTAGATCCGGGCGCGACAGGGAGAAGACGGATGGGATTCGAGCACCTCGGCGGACGACGCGCCTTTCTGAAAGCTTCGGTAGCCATGGCGGCCATGACAGGCGCGGCAGGCATGCTGGGCGCATGCACGCCTGACGGCGGCGCGGGCTCCGACGCGGCCAAGCCTCTCGTTGAAACCAATCATGGCCTTGTGCGCGGAACGGTCGAGGATGGCGTCTCCGTCTTCAAGGGCGTGCGTTATGGCGCCGACACAGCAACGACCCGCTTCGCAGCGCCGAACCCCGCCGCGCCGTGGACAGGCGTTCTCGATGCTGTTGCTTACGGCAATTCTGCACCACAGCCGGCCAGCGGCGATGGCGGCGGCATGTTTGCTTCGTGGCGCCCCGATCCGCCGATCGCGGCAACTGAGGATTGCCTCTTCCTCAACGTCTGGACGCCGGAAGCCAACGCCAACAAGAAGCGTCCTGTGCTGGTGTGGTTCCACGGCGGCGGCTTCACCACGGGCTCCGGGTCATCCTACGCCTATGACGGCGTTCGACTGGCGAAACGCGGCGACGTCGTCGTTGTGACCACCAACCACCGTCTCAACCTGTTCGGCTATCTGAACCTGACCCAGTTTGGCGAACGTTTTGCGGACTCGCCCTCTGTGGGCGTGCTCGACATGATCCTTTCGCTCGAATGGGTGCGAGACAATATCGCAGCCTTCGGCGGCGATCCCGAGAATGTGCTCATCTTTGGCGAGTCCGGCGGCGGGTCGAAAGTCTGCACCCTGATGTCGACCGACCGCGCCAAAGGCCTGTTCCACCGCGCGGTGGTGCAGTCCGGCCCGCGCATCACGCATCCGCCTGCCGAAGCTGCTCAGGCGGCGGCCGCAACGGTGGTGGAGAAACTCGGCCTGACCGCCGACACCATCGGCCAGATACTCACCAAATCGGTGGAAGAGATCCAGTCGGCGGCGGCCGGCGTCGCGCTCGCGGGTTCCGGCCCCACGCTGGATGGCCGCACGCTTGTCGTCCAGCCCTTCGATCCGGCGGCAGCGCCCGCAGGCGCCTCTGTGCCGCTGCTTATCGGCTGCAACCGCACCGAGGGCACATCGCTCACCCCGGCTGACAGCCCCAACCACAATCTGACGTGGGAGACGCTGCCGGTTGCGCTGCAGGACGCCTTCCCCGGCCGCGATGTCGCAAAGGTGCTGGAGCTTTATCGGACCAACCATCCGAACATCGAAGCGGCGGAGCTGTATTTCATGGCCGTTTCAGACAACGGCTTTTTCCGCGGCAGCGTGACCGTCGCAGACCGCAAGGCGCAGCAGGACGGGGCGCCCGTCTGGTTCTACATGCTGGACTGGGTAACGCCCGTTCTCGGCGGCAAGCGCTATGTTCCCCACGCGCTCGATATCGGCATGGTGTTCGACAACGTGGCGAAGTCCGAAAGCATGTCCGGCCCCGCAGGTCCGGAACCGCAAGCCATTGCAGACCAGATGTCTGAAAGCTGGCTCGCCTTCGCGCGCACCGGCGATCCGAACAACGCGGCTGTTCCTACCTGGCCCGCCTATACCGCCGGTCAGCGCAACATGATGGTGTTCCGCGCCCAACCCGGCGTGGAAGTAGATATCCGCGCGGATGAACGCGCGGCCACGGCGGCCCCCGCCACCTGATCGCCGCCATAAGCATTGGCGCAACCGGCCGGGGCCATGGGAGTTTATTCTTCCATGGCCCTGTCCGTTCCGTCATTCGACGCAGATCGCATTGGCCGGCTGTTCATGAAACAGCTGCTGGCTGGCGCTGGCGCGCCTGCGGTGAATTTCCGCGAACCTGCCGGTGAACCGGGACTGGCCGATCCCGACTCAGTGTCCTGGCGCATCTTCCGCAATCCCGTGTCCCTGTTCGTCGGCGGCATCACCGCAGTGCTGCTGGAACTGGCCGAGCCGCGCGTGCGTAGCGGCGTGTGGGAGCACACGGCCTTCCGGACCAATCCCGTTGCCCGCATAAAGCGCACCGGCATGGCCGCCATGGTCACCGTCTATGCCGCGCGCAGCGTCGCCGAACAGATGATCAGCCGCGTCAACCGCATGCACGCGCGCATCAACGGTTCAACATCCGGTGGAGTATCCTACAACGCCAACGATCCCGAGCTTCTGAACTGGGTGCAGATCACCGCAGGCTTCGGCTTCCTCGAAGCCTATCACGCCTACGTCGAACCGCTTTCGGCATCTGACCGCAACCGCAGCTTTGCCGAAGCCGCCATCCCTTCCGCGCTCTACGGAGCCACCGGCGCCGCGCGCAATGAACAGGAACTGGCAGACCAGTTCGCGGCGATGAAACCGCATCTCGAAGCCTCGCCTGTCATCTTCGAGTTCCTCGACATCGTCCGCCGCGCTCCGCTCCTTCCCCTTCCGCTACGGCCCGTGCAGTGGATGTTGATCCGCGCGGGCGTGGACCTGCTGCCTGCCGATATCCGCGCCATAATACATCTCGGCCCCAACTTGGGCCTGCGCCCATGGGAGGCGCGAATGGTCCGCCGCGCCGGACGCCTCAGCGACCGCCTCGTCATCCCGGGCAGCCCGCCGGTGGACGCGTGCAAACGCCTTGGCCTGCCGCCCGGCCGCAAGCTAACATGACTTGAAAGAGGGGGAGTTCCATGTCCGCCATTCTCGATAATTTCGTCAAGGAAGCGCTCGCCCGCGGCGAAAGCCGGGAGCGCCTCGCCAGCGCCCTCGTCTCCGCTGGTTGGACACCGAAAGAAGTGGAGGCGTCCTTGGCCGGTTGGGCCGACACCGGTCTGGGCTTCGCCGTTCCCCGGCCGAAACCCTACGTGTCGGCGCGCGAGGCTTTCCTCTATCTCGTTCTCTTTATCCTGCTCGGCGTCGTGGCATGGAATCTCGGCGCGCTCCTGTTCGCGCTGATCGACACGCTGATCCATGACGAGCTCGACAGCGGGTACGGTTTATGGAACCGCGACAGCCAGATTCGCTCGTCGATCTCCGGCCTCGTCGTCGGCACGCCGATCTTCGCCTTCCTCGCGCTCCACATCCGCAAACAGCGCCGCACAAATCCCGCGATGCAACGTAGCGTGGTGCGCAAATGGCTCACCTACATCACGCTCATCATCGCGGCTTGCACGCTGATCGGCGACGCCATCGCGCTGGTCTATAGCTTCCTTTCCGGCGAACTGTCAGCGCGCCTGATCCTCAAGCTGATCGTGGTGGCCGCCATCGCTGGCGGCGTCTTCCTCTACTTCATACAGGACGCCGAGAAGGGGGACGACCGTGACCAGCAAGCGTGACCTCGGCCCCATCCTCGCCGCCATCGGCGGCGTTGCGATCCTCGGCGCGATAATCTGGGGCTTCATCGCCGTCGGCGGCCCCGGCGATGCGCGGGCGAAGCGACTGGATGGATTACTCTTCAGACAGATCGTCCAGACGGCAAACGATGCGCAATGTGCGTTCTTGGCCGATGGTAAGGCGCCTTCCTCTATCGAAGAGGCGATGGCGAGCGCCCGGCGCGCTGAAAAAACGAACAAATCATCTTTGTGCAGCGGCTTCGACCCTTTCACCGTTTCAGTACAGGGCAGCTCACGGACGAACGTGGATTATGTTCGTCTTGATGACTCGCGAGTCGAACTGTGCGGTGACTTCCGGCTGCCTACATCAAGCAAGGCCGTGGAAGAAAACGCCTACACATCTCAATTTGTCTTCCTCGAACTGATGAAGCAACGAACAAAAGCGGGACGCTATTGCTACGAACTCGATCTAGCGCGCCTGCCGAAGCATCGGGATCTTGCGGCCTTCGCCGATACCGCGAGACTTGCTCGCTGCGCCTATTTCGTAAGTGGAGACACGCCCACGTCTGTAGAAGAATCACTTCGTATTCTGGAGTCCGCCCCGGAGCGAACCAGTATGAGCGGGTGCGGCTGGACTCAGGAATTCACGCGGCACGTGGGAAATCGCGCGACACTGGAGCGGCTCGACGCGTCCAACATCAGGGTCTGCGGGCACATCGACGACTGGTCGCCTCTCGATAACGCCGATGAGTTCAGCGTCGTAACAGAACCTGACTTCACTTTCCCCGAGCTGACAGCCGTCGAACTCTCCGCCGGAGCGCAATGTTTCGACATCGACATCACCGCAGTCTCAGCGCCTCGATGGGGCGCCCCTATCCGCGAGTGAACAGCTTGGTTGATCGAGTTTTGTAACATTCCCATATCCACGGCATGCAGGCATTCGCCGCCCTCCTTGAGCGCCTCATCCTCACACCTTCGCGCAATGCGAAGCTGACGCTGCTCGCCAATTATTTTCGTGAGCAGCCGGACCCGGAACGTGGCTGGGCGCTGGCGTCGATCACCGGCGAGCTTACGCTCTCATCGATCCGCCCTGCGGCCATCCGGGAACTGGTCAACGCCCGCGTGGACGCCCAGCTCTTCGCCATGAGCTACGACTATGTCGGCGACCTTGCTGAAACCGTCTCGCTGATCTGGCCCACCCGCCCCGGCGCGAACCGGACACCAGATCTGCCGGAAGTTATCGACACGCTCCTCGCCTCGACCAGGGCCGAGGCCGCCGCCCACGTCGAACGCTGGCTTGATGCGCTGGACGCCTCCGGCCGATGGTCGCTCATAAAGCTCGCCACGGGCGGCCTGCGCATCGGCGTCTCGGCGCGTCTCGCACGTCAGGCTCTCGCCAATTTGGGCGGCGTCACGGCCGACGAGATCGAGGAAATCTGGCACGGCCTCAAACCGCCCTACACGGACCTCTTCGCCTGGCTCGAAGGCCGCTCCCCACGTCCGTCGCCGGATGTGAAGGCGCCATTCCGTCCGGTGATGCTGTCTCATCCCCTGTTCTCGAAATCCGAACGCGCCGATCCTGGCGCCGTGGACCTGTCCACCATCTCGCCCGACGCATTCGCCGCCGAATGGAAATGGGACGGCGTCCGCGTACAGCTTGTTGCGGAAGATGGCGTGAAGCGGCTCTACACCCGCACCGGCGATGAAATTTCCGCCGCCTTCCCGGATATTCTCGAAGCCGCAACATTCAACGCCGCTCTCGACGGCGAGCTTCTGATCCGCAACGCGCACGGCGGCGTCGCGCCTTTCAACGACCTTCAGCAACGCCTCAACCGCAAGACGGTCAGCGCAAGGCAGATCGCCGAACGCCCCGCCTTCCTCCGCGCCTATGACATCATGAGGGAGGACGATAAAGACCTCCGCTCTCTGCCCTTCTCCGAACGCCGCAAGCGTCTCGAACGCTTCATCGTCTCCCAACGCTCCGGCCGCATCGACCTTTCGCAGCTTTTGCCCTTTTCCGCGCCCGGGCAACTGGAAGAGTTGCGCCAAAATCCACCCACGCCAGAGATCGAAGGTTTGATGCTGAAACGTCTCGACTCGCCCTATCTCCCCGGCCGCCCCGCAGGACAGTGGTACAAGTGGAAGCGCGATCCGCATCTCGTCGATGCGGTGCTCATGTACGCCCAGCGCGGTCATGGCCGCCGCTCGGGCGCGTTCTCCGACTTTACCTTTGGCGTCTGGCGCACACGAGACGGCGCCGACGAACTTACCCCGGTGGGCAAGGCCTATTTTGGTTTCACCGATGAAGAACTCGTCATGCTCGACCGCTATGTCCGGGAAAACGCCATCGACCGCTTCGGCCCCGTCACCTCTGTACGGGCCAACCGGGAAGACGGCCTCGTGCTGGAGGTCGCGTTCGAGGGCCTCCAGCGCTCTCCACGCCACAAATCCGGCATCGCCATGCGTTTCCCCCGCATCCACCGCATCCGCTGGGACAAACCCGCCGCCGAGGCCGACCGCATCGAAACACTCGAAGCGATGCTGCCGGTTTAGGCCGCGATACGTCAGCCGGTTGCCGGAAAGAATCCCGGGCTTTCCCCCAGAATGACGAGGGCGGCAGGGAGCCGCCCGTCCTTCTGCTCGTCCCATCCCAAAGCAACCCCACCCCCCGCCGCCCGTTTTGCATTGCCGGCCAATCACGCTAGGCAGGGAAACGCCCAGGCACAGGACGAAAGACCCATGGAGTTCCAGGAACAACTCAGACAGTTCGGCGAATGGGCCTTCGACCTGTCCGGCCCATGGCAGAAGACGATGTGGGCCGGGATCGCGATGGTGCTGGGCTATCTCGCCGGCGTCATCGTATCGCGCACGGTCACCTTCATCGGCCGGCGCCTGTCCGCGTTACGGAAGCACGAAAAAACCAGCCAGACATCTGAAACCGAAAATCCCACCGACAGCGTGATGCTGGTGATCGTGGCGTCGCTCCTGCGCGGCGCAGGTCTGCTCGCAGGCGTCGCCGGGGCGGCATGGGTGTTCGGGTTCCCGATCGAACGGCTGCGCGCGACGGCGATCAATGCCGGTCTGGCCATTGGCATCCTGGTCCTCGCCTGGTTCATCGGCGCATGGCTTGGCGCCCGCGTGCGCGGCTTCGGCTCAAAGATCAGCCGCGGCCAGCATACCGGCGGCGAAACCATGTTTGGCTTCCTGTCTTCGGTTGTCCGCATCGCGACGCTGGCGATCGGGCTCATCGCCGGCCTGCAACTTTTCGGTTTCCCGATTGCATCGCTGGTCGCTGTCATCGGCGCCGCCGGCCTCGCGATCGCCCTCGCCCTGCAGGACACGTTGAAAGCTGTCGCCGCCGGCGTCATCATCGCGGTCTTTCGTCCCTACCGGATTGGCGACTATGTCCGCATCGCCGATGTCGAGGGCTCGGTGCAGGAGATCACCCCTTTCACCACCGTGCTTACAACCGTGGATAATCGCGAGATCGTGGTGACCAACGATCAGGTCTGGTCCAACGTCATCATCAATTCGTCCGCGCGCCCCTACCGCCGCTTGGAACTTGTATTCTCGATCTCTTACGAGGACGACATCGACAAGGCGCTGGGCGTCATCCGGCGCGTTTACGAATCCGACTCGCGCGTTCACAAAGCGCCGCCGGTCTGGTTGCAGGTTTTCACGCTCAACGCCTCCAGCGTCGATATCCGCGTGCGCGCCTGGTGCAACGGATCGGTCATGCTCGACCTGCATTCCGACATGCTGCGGCTGGTGAAACAGGCTTTCGGCCGCGAAGGCATCACCATCCCCTACCCGCACCAGGTTGCTATCATGAAGGACACGCCATCTACCGGCTACGACACCCTCGCCGCGCAGGGCGCCCCGAAAGCGCCTGACCACGGCGACGACAGAACTTCAGGCTGACCGGCACAGGAAACGGCCATGGACGAACACCGCGACCGTCCTCCACTCGATCCTCCGCCAGCAGCAGCGCACCCTGTCACGCTGCCGCCGCTCACGCATAAGTTCGAAGACGTGGCGCCCGGCCGCCGCACCTTCCGGCAGCGCGTCATGAGCGTGAACTGGAAACAGGTGCTGAAGCTTGTCCTGGTCTGCATCGTCGTCGGCGCGGTGCTTGACGCCAGCGGCATCAACCCGTTCGCGCCGGGCTTCAGCCTCGGCGGTACGCTGGATGCGTTGCTGCATGGCGTGTGGAGCGTAGGAGCATGGGCGGTGGGAGCCGGGTGGCGGCCGCTTCTCACCGGAGCTTTGGTGGTCGTTCCGCTGTGGCTGATCTGGCGGCTCGCGTCCGCGCCGTTCAGGAAATAGCGCCGCGCCTAATCCAGCGCCTTCTCGTCGCGCTCGCCTGTGCGAATACGCACGACTTCGGTGAGGCCGGTTACAAAGATCTTCCCGTCGCCGATCTTGCCGGATCCAGCCACTTTCTGGATTGCGTCGATGACCGCTTCGGCGATGGTCGAGGGGACGGCGACATCGACGCGGATTTTCGGAACTTCGGCTGTCTTGTATTCCGCCCCCCGGTAAAACTCGGTCTGGCCGCGTTGGCGGCCGAAGCCCTGGACTTGCGTCGCCGTGATGCCCGAGACGCCCAGATTGGTCAGGGCGTCGCGTACCGCTTCGTACTTATGGGGGCGGATAATCGCGGTGATCATGCGCATGGGCTGTTCCTCATTGTACTGTAGGCCCAGATGCACCAGGCGGCGGATGGCTTCCGAGCGCGACGGCAGATCGTGCTGCTGGCGGCGCCAATCATCGACAACTTTGCCGAAGCTGGTCGAGGCTACCAGCTGAATCCGTTGGTCGAGCTTGTCGTTCAACCTCGCCCTCTCCAGCCGTGGTGATCATCTGTTATTGCCCTCCCGGTCTTAGCAAACTTACACAGTTTGCCAACTGTTTCGGGATTCCTAATGAGGAAGCGGAAAGGTTCGGGGGCGGTCTAAACGCGAAAATTACCTTGTTTGGCTATGGTCTGACCCGGACTGGAACGCCGGGTGGCAGAATGCACGATCCTAGAAAACCACGGCCGCTGAAGGCTGGCGCCTTGCAGGTTCTCATACTCGACACCAACAATTTCACCCGCGGGCTGATCGCCGACATCCTGCGCGGTCAGAACGTCACCAACATCTTCTGCGCCCATGACGGCGGCGAAGCGATGCGCACCCTGCGCGAGAACCCGATCGACCTCATCTTCCTGTCATGGGAAGAAAACGAGGACTTTGACGGCCTGAAATTCGTCCGCAGCCTGCGCCAGCGCCCGGACAACCACCTGCGCCGCCTGCCCGTCGTGCTGGTCACCTCAAAACTTACCCGGCAGCTGGTTATCGGCGGCCGCGACGCCGGGGTGGACGAGTTCCTCGCCAAACCGCTGGCCCCCGCCGCGGTGCTTCAGCGCCTGCAGATGACGATCGAGACCCCGCGCCCGTTCGTCGATTGCGACGCCTATCTTGGCCCCTGCCGCCGCCGGAAAAACCCGGCTGACTATTACGGCGCCAAACGCCGCGCCGGGGACCAGCCCTCCGAAGACGCGACGCCGATGGTGGACGCGGAAGAGGAAGCCGCGAAGTCGCCGATCCGGATCGCGCTTGCGGACCTGCGCATCGCCTGCGCCGAATTGCGCGACGGAGACGCGCTTTCGCTGAAGCGAGCCGTCGCCCAGACGCAAGCCGCCCGCATTCTCGCCCTCGCCTCCGGCGACCAGGCGCTGAAGAGCGCACTGATCTCGTTCGAGAAGTATATCGAGGTCGCCGTGCCGCTCCGGCAGATCGACCCGAATGTGATGACGACCGCGCTCGCCGCACTGGAACAACTCGCGGCGCTGCCGCCGAGCTATGAGGCCGCACGCGAAAGCGTCGCCGTCGCGCTGGGCAAGGCCATTCTGAAGAAACTGGCGGCTTGATCATGTCCGATGACCTTCGCACGCTGGCGCCATCAGATTTCAAGCGCCTCAAAGTCCTGATCGTCGATCCCAACGCGTTCATGCGCGGCGTGGTGGCCGACAGCCTGCGCCGCCTGCAAGTGACGCACATCACCGGCGCGGCCAGCGCCATGGAGGCGTTCCAGATCGGCCGCACCATGAAGCCGGACGTAATTTTCGTGGATTGGGATGCGGGCCGCATGACCGGCTTGGAGTTCACCCGCGAACTGCGCCGCAATTCGACGGGCGTGCCGCGCGAAACGCCGGTTATCCTGCTCGCCGGCACGATCGACCACGAACAGCTGATGACGGCGCGTCATTGCGGCATCAACGAGTTTCTGCTGAAGCCGGTTTCGGCGCAGGGCGTTCTGTCGCGCATCGAGGAAGTCATCCTGCGGCCGCGCAAGTTCATCGACAGCCGCAACTATGTCGGCCCCTGCCGCCGCCGCCGCGATGACCCCGCATTCGCCGGCCCGTGGCGCCGCCTGACGGACGAACCGCCGGTGAAGGCGATCAACGAGAACGCCGCCGCGAACGCGTTCAAGCTTCGCGCGATCCTCGACAACCTCACCGCCTATGCGGACCGCGCGACAGAAGACCGCGCGGCGGGCATTCGCGGCATGTACCGTCTGCTCAACGAGTATGCCGGCGAGGTCGCCGCGTTGGGCGACGACATCATTGTACGCGTGTGGAATACGGCTCTGCGCTATATCGAAGGCGTGGGCATGACCGACAGCTACGATGTCGACGTCATCAAGCACCACTTCCAGACCATCGCCTCCATCCTCGCCATGCCGGAGGAGGCTTTCCTCCACCGCACGTCGGTTGCGAACGAACTGGATCGCCTGGTGAACAAGAAAATCCATGCGAAACAGGAACCGCGCCCGGACGTGGCGTAGGCTCTACAGCCCGCATCGGCGCTCACGGCGTCAGCACGACCTTCCCGACCAGCTTGCGGTCGCGCATCAATGCGAACGCATCCTGCCAGCGATCGAGCGGCAGTTCGGCGAACACGCGCGGATGCGTCCGGCCTTCCGCCGCCCATCGCCAGATCGCATCGCGCGCGGCCTTCCCGCGTTCAGGATACCGGCGGCCATACTCGCCGGCCCGCACGCCCATCACCGAGAACGCCTTGATGAGCGGAATGTTGGTCGCGACAGCCGCAATGCGTCCGCCCGCGAAGCCGACGACAAGCAGGCGCCCGTCGAACGCGATGCAGCGCGTGGACTCGTCGAACACATCGCCGCCGACCGCATCAAGGATCACATCCGCGCCATTGCCGCCCGTGAGTTCCTTCACCCGTTCGCGAAACCCGCTGGCGGGGAGAACCTCTTCCGCGCCCGCATCCCGCAGCGCCGCCGCCTTGTCCGGTGATCCGGTCGTCGCCAGCACACGCGCGCCCAGCATCCGGCCGACATCTATCGCCGCGAGCCCGACGCCGCCGCTGGCGCCATGCACCAGCAGCGTCTCGCCCGGTTGCAGCCGCGCACGGTCGATCAGTGCGACGTGGGCGGTGATGTAAGCCGCCGGATAGGCAGCCGCCTCCGCAAAGCTCATTCGCTCGGGCGCGACATGCAGGCTCGACGCATCCACCGCCGCATACTGCGCGAAGGCGCCGGTGCGTACCCCGCCCGCGACCCGCTGCCCCACGGCAAGCGACTCCACGCCCGGCCCCACCGCATCAACGACGCCGGCCAGATCCATTCCCAGTGTGAAAGGCAGGTCCGGCTTGTGCTGGTAGGCGCCGCGCAGCATCAGCAGGTCCGGGAAATTGAGACTGGCCGCAGCTACCTTCACGCGCGCCTGCCCCGGCCCCGGAACGGGAATCGCCAACTCGCGCAGACCCGCTCCCGAAAAGTCCCCGGCCAGCGATTCACAGACCAGCGCGCGCATTCGGCTCTCCACGACCAGCCGCTGCCTTCCCATGACCGCCGGACGGGCGCCAGTCGTACGGAAGCCGTTCATCGGGTCGCGGGCGACATGAAAACGTCATGCCCCTACGTAAATTTCACGTAGCGTCACTTGACGTTGTTGCGTCGCAGCATAATTCTGTTCGCGATCGCACAAGAACAGACTCAGTGCGGCTCAGGAAACGCTCCGAGAGGGATGTTGAGTTCTCAACGTCAAACCGGAGAAAGACAATGAAACGCTTTATCGCCCTCGCGGCCACAGCCCTTTGCCTGTCCGCAGCCGCCCATGCCGAACCGTCCATCACGGTCGCCGTGCCCGCCGACCTGAGCACCCCTGAAAACGTCGACAGCTATACCGCTTCGCTGGACAAAGCCGTTGAGCGCGTGTGCCGCCGCTCGGTGCCCGACATGTTCGGCGCGAACTACTACACCTACCTCGCCTGCGTGGACGAAACCACGGAACGCGTCGCCGCCAGCGACCCGACCGGCCTCTACGCCCGCGCGAAAGGCAAATCGGCCGGGCCGGTCGAAGTCGCCGCCCGCTAGGCCGAACTTCCTTCCGAAGCTCAATGAACGCCCGGGCCAAGCGCCCGGGCGTTTTTCGTTTGCGGCCAGGATGTTGGTGCATGACGCAGCGAAGAACGGCGTATCGCCGAAAATTTCACAAACCGCCCGCTTGACGTTCGTATCGTTTTTCGATAATTGATTATCGCCCATCGAGAAGAAAAAACCGGCTCCGATGGGCCTGATACAAAATAACAAGCCAAAAAGGGCAAAGAAAATGACGAACCTGATCTCCAACACCCTCGCCGTCGCCGCTTGCGCCGGCCTGATGCTCTCCGCCGCCGCCCACGCCGAGGCTCCCCAGGCAGGAGAAAAATTCGCAGCCAACTTCGCCTACAATGCGAAAGAGCTACAGACTGAAGAAGGCGCGGCCAAGCTGCTGAGCCGCCTGGAGCGCGCTGTCCGCGCCGAGTGCGAAACCGGCCAGGGCCGCTCGATGCACGAGCGCCAACTCACCCGCCAGTGCATCGACAAGACGATGCAGACCACGATCACGAAATTCGGTTCGTCGTCGCTCGCGGCGGCGTACGCGGAAAGCCGCGGCTGATCTCCGCTCAGGTTACGGGGCGGACCCTTCTCGCAGGTCTGCCCCGCTTCCGGGACGCTGGCTGTTCCAGGATGCGGATTCCTCTCCCCGCCAGCCCGTCTTCACAGGCGCTCCACGAAGTCTGAACTTCCCCAAGGCGGACTTCGCAGCCAGCGCACCGGCCCCTGACGCGCCGCAGCCCCTTACCGGGCCGGCGCGTCATTTTCGTTCAGGATCGCCAGCAACTCCGCCTTGATGCGCGCGACCAGCGCTGGACCTTCGTAAGCCAGCGCCGAATAGAGCTGCACCGCCGATGCGCCCGCCTGCAACTTCTTCCACGCGTCCGCGCCGCTCCCGACGCCGCCCGCGCCAATCAGATCCAGCCGCCCCTTGATCTCGCCCGCGAAGGCCGCGAGCACGCGCGTCGACGGCTCCAGCAAAGGCGCGCCCGACAGGCCGCCGGTCTCGCCCTTGTGCGCGCTGGTGAGCGTATCGGGCCGCGCAATCGTGGTGTTGGAAACGATCAGGCCATGCAGATAGGGCGCGGCCAGCGCGACCTCCGACACATCGCGAATCGCAGCCTCGTCGAGGTCGGGCGCGACTTTCAGGAAGACAGGGCGGCGGCCCGAAACCGCCTCCATCGCGCGTGCGGTTTCTCCTGCGCGGCCCAGCAACTCCTCCAGAGCGCCACGATCCTGCAAGCCGCGCAGACCCGGCGTGTTGGGCGAAGAGATGTTGATGGTGATGTAGGAACAGTGCGCCCAAACGTTCTTCACACCGGTCACATAGTCCGCGATGCGGTCTTCGCTGTCCTTGTTGGCGCCGACATTCGCGCCGACCACGCCCGTGGCCGCGCCTGCGCGGAGGCGGCGGACGAAAGGCTCCAACCCCTCATTGTTGAAGCCCATGCGGTTGATAACAGCGCGATCTTCCTTGAGGCGG
>CAZJZQ010000021.1:0-15850 GCA_964550535.1 uncultured Rhizobium sp. | reverse complement strand
CCTCCTGCGGGCGCGGGGTGACGGTGCCGCACTCCACAAAGCCAAAGCCGAAGCCCAGCATGGCGCGGAAAGCCTCGGCGTTCTTGTCGAAGCCGGCGGCGAGGCCCACCGGGTTGGGCAACTTCAGCCCAGACACAGGTAGCGTCACCGCCAGCCGCGGATCGTCCTGCGGCGGGGTCGAGGGGCCAAGGCCCGCCGCCAGCGCCGCTATGGTCATGCGGTGCGCGGTTTCGGCGGGCAGGCTGCGCGCGCCGATGGCCGCGAGATCGAAAATGCTCACGCGATAACGCCCGGTTTAGGCGGCTCGTCCCGGCCGCGGGTGACTTCGTCGGGGGCGACGGGGGCGCCATGCCCGCCCATCTCCAGCAGCCATATCGCGGTCGCCTGCCCGGCATGCACCACGCCATAGACATGGGGAAACAGATCGCCGCCGCGCGCCTTCTCCCATTTGAGATCGTTCTCAAAGGCGTCGGTGTCAAAAGCGGCCAGAACGCAACCCTCCTGTCCCCGGAACCACTTGTCCAGCGTGCTCTGCAACTGGGCGCGGGTAGAGAAATGCACATATCCGTCAGCGACGTCCACGGGCGCACGCACGGGCTCGCCCGCCTCGGCTGCGGCCCACTGCTCCCGCGTCAGCACCTTGTAGATCGTCTGCCCCATGGCGGCAGGAATGACTCAGGACCGCTGCACAGGCAATGGGTCCGGCCGCTGGAAACCAGTTGTGAACCACTCGCGCGGCAATCGTGACGGCCCGCCGCAACGCGACTAGACTCAGCGCCCGGCGGTAGCCGTTTACTTGTTCGACAGGGGCCAGCATGACCACCAGCAACCAGCGTTCCGCCGCCATCGCGCAGATCATCGCGCGGGAGCTTGGCGTCGCCGAGGCGCAGGTCGCCGCCACCATGCAACTCCTGGACGAAGGCGCCTCCGTTCCCTTCATCGCGCGCTACCGCAAGGAGCGGACGGGCGGGCTGGACGACACGCAACTGCGCACCCTGGCCGAGCGGCTGGACTACCTGACGGTGATGTTCGAGCGGCGGGACGTAATTCTCAAATCCATCCGCGAACAGGAAAAGCTCACGCCGGAGCTGGAGCGCGCCATCATGGCGGCGGCGACAAAGGTGGAGCTGGAAGACCTCTACGCCCCCTTCCGCCCCAAGCGGCGCACCAAAGCCATGATCGCACGCGAGGCGGGTCTCGAACCGCTGGCCGACCGCCTGCTCGCCAACCCGTCGCTGGACCCGGTGGCGGAGGCGCTGAAATACATCGACGCCGGCAAGGGCGTTGAAGACGCTAACGCGGCGCTGGACGGCGCGCGCCACATCCTGATCGAGCGCATGTCGGAAACCCCGGCGCTGGTCGGCATGCTGCGCGAGAAAGTGTGGAGCGGCGGCCGCCTCGCCTCGGCGATGGTGAAGGGAAAGGAAGAAGCCGGCGCCAAATTCTCCGACTATTTCGATTTTGACGAACCGATCCGCGAGATGCCTTCGCACCGCGCTCTCGCCCTGCTGCGCGGCGAGAAGGAAGGCGTGCTGAAGATCAATCTAGACATTCCGCATGACGAGACGCGGATGCACCCCGGCGTCGGCGCTGTGATGACCGGCGCCAACATTTCGGACAGGGGCCGCCCGGGCGACGCCTGGCTGGTTGAGACGGCGCGTCAGGCCTGGAAGACAAAACTCGGCCCCGCCAGCACAGGCGACAGCATCAACCGCCTGAAGGAACGCGCCGACGCAGAGGCGATCCGCGTTTTCGCCCGCAACATTCGCGACCTTCTGCTCGCCGCGCCGGCGGGTCCCAAGGTGGTGATGGGCGTCGATCCCGGCATCCGCACGGGCTGCAAGATCGCGGTGGTGGACGCCACGGGCAAACTGCTCGAAACCGCAACCATCTATCCGCACGAACCCCGCAAGGACTGGCAGGGCTCGCTGGTCACGCTGGCGCAGCTCGCGAAGCGCCACAATGTCGAACTCGTCAGCGTCGGCAACGGCACCGCCAGCCGCGAGACGGACAAGTTGATCGGCGAACTGGCGGCGAAGATGCCGGAGCTGAAACTCACCCGCGTCACCGTTTCGGAAGCGGGCGCATCGGTCTATTCCGCCTCTGAACTCGCCGCCAAGGAATTCCCTGGCCTGGACGTGTCGCTACGCGGCGCGGTCTCCATCGCCCGCCGCTTGCAAGACCCGCTGGCCGAGTTGGTGAAGATCGAACCCAAGGCCATCGGCGTCGGCCAGTACCAGCACGATGTTGACCAGTCCGCGCTCAGCCGCTCGCTTGACGCTGTGGTCGAGGATTGCGTGAACGCCGTCGGCGTTGACGTGAACACCGCGTCCGCGCCCCTGCTCGCGCGCGTCTCGGGTCTCAACACCGCCCTCGCCGCCAACATCGTCACCTATCGCGACGAGAACGGCCCGTTCAAATCACGCGCGGCCTTGAAGAAAGTGCCGCGGATGGGGCCGAAGGCGTTTGAACAATCCGCCGGCTTCCTGCGCATCATGGAAGGCGCCAATCCGCTCGACGGGTCGGCCGTTCACCCCGAAGCCTATCCGGTGGTGGAACTGATCGCGCAGAAAAGCGGACGTGCGGTAAAAGCGCTGATCGGCGACAAGACCTTCCTCGCGACGCTTCAGCCGAAAGACTACGCCAACGAAACCTTCGGCGTGCCGACCGTCACCGACATCATCGCCGAGCTTGAAAAGCCGGGCCGCGACCCGCGCCCGCAGTTCAAGACCGCGACCTTCATGGACGGCGTCGAGAAAATCTCGGACCTGAAACCCGGCATGCGCCTCGAAGGCACGGTCACCAACGTCACGGCCTTCGGCGCCTTCGTCGATATCGGCGTGCACCAGGACGGCCTCGTCCACATCTCCGAACTCGCGGATACGTTCGTGAAGGACCCGCACGAGGTGGTGAAGGCTGGCGACGTCGTCAACGTCCGCGTCAAGGAAGTCGACGCCGATCGCAAACGTATCGCCCTGTCGATGAAACGCGACACATCCGGCAGCCAGGGCGCTCATGGCGCCCAGCCGAAATCCACCGGCGGCAAGGACAAGCCGGGCAAGTCCGGTCCGCAATCCTACTCCGCCGGTCCCGCGAAACAGGACGACGCCAGCAACCCATTCGCCGCGCTCAAGAACCTGAAGCTGAACTAGACCCGTAGCGCCCCGTCCTTCACCGGGGCGCTATCGGGTAAGACCGGCAGGCCGCATCCGGGGAATGGCTCCATCAAAGTGGCGCGCCCCTACCGCCTGTATTTGATGAACGGCGTCTTGCGCGCGATCTGGTCGTACAGGCGCCGCGCCCCGGCGTTCGCCTCGTCCGTGAGCCAATAGACCTGATCCGCCCCGCGCGCATCCGCCGCCGCATACACCGCCTCGATCAGCGCCCGGCCCACACCGCGCCCGCGCGCCGCTCCGGCCGTGAACAAATCTTCCAGATAGCAGCGCGGCCCGATGGCCCATGTCACCGGATGGAAGAGATAGTGGACAATCCCCAGCATCGTCCCGCCCTCGTCCATGGCGCAGAACCCATGGATCGTTCCCTCCGGATCAACCAGCCGCCGCCAGGTCTCATCCGTCACGGCTTCGGGGATCACGGTCTGGTAGAAACCGAGATATCCGCGCCAGAGCGGCTCCCATCCGGGGCGATCCCCCTCCGCCAAAGGCCGGATTGTCAGACTCATTGCTTGCTCCCCATGCCTGTGACTGGCCTGAACGCTCTACATCCTCCGTCTCGTGCGACAAGTCCGCGGAAACCAGCCTGCAATGCGCGCTTTGTCTTGACAGGAGCGCCGCTTGCAGACGCTTTCAGTCCATGACAGCGACCGCTCCCACTGCCGCCGGCGCCGCAACGCGCGAGAAGCTGATCCGCTCGGCCATGGCCGTCGCCGCGCGCGATGGCCTCGCCGCCGCGACGACATCCGCCATCGCGCAGGAAGCCGGCGTGGCCGAAGGCACGCTCTACCGCCATTTCGATTCCAAAGACGACCTCCTCATCGCCGCTTACAGGCAGATGAAAGGCGAGGTGTTCGTGCGCTCCGCCGAAAGCGTGGACCCCAGCCTGCCCGCGCCGGAGCGGCTCAAACGCACCTGGCGCGCCATCTATCAAGCCTACCGCGCCGACAAGGACGCGCTGGCCTTCGGTCATCGCTTTGCGGAGTCGGTTCTGGCCGAGCGCGAGGGCGGCGAGGCCGGCCGCGCCATCGGCAAGATGATCGCCGATCTGCGCCGCGATGGCATCACCTCGGGCGATTTCAAGAAACTGCCGGTCGATCTCCTCGCCACCCTGTTCCTCGCGCCGATGACCTCGCTTCTGAAAGCCGAACGTCAGGGCCGCCGCTGGACCGAGTCCGAAATGAACGCCGCCGCCGAAGCCGTGCTGGCAGGCTGGCGGAAATAGGCGGCTCTCAACCCCGTCCGATTGCCGTTCGCGACAGTCTCGCATCCAGACAGCGAGGGAGAGCCGCACAAAAACGACTCCGCTTCGCGGTCCGATTCGAGCACGGCAAAATGGTCGAGCCGGAGGAATACACGCCCCCCAAACTGGCCGAGAGCGTTCTCGGCCCGGGTCCGGCCGCCTGAGCCTTGTTCGCGGACGATATTTACCCCGGCACGTCTGCGGCCGCCTGCCGCTGGCCTGCGTGTTGCACGGCGATTGACAATCAATCGCAGTCTGGTGCAAATCGTTCTCATGATCATCTGCGTGTGCCGGAATCTGAATACCGAGAAGGTCAGCGACGCCATCGCGGCCGGCGCGCGTTCGCCCGCGCAGGTGCACCGCCATCACGGCGTCACGATGAACTGCGGAAAATGCTCGGAAACCGTGTGCGGAATGCTCCGCGATTGCGGCTCCGGCGCGTCCGCCGAAGCCATAGGCATGCTGGTCGCGGCCGAATAATCCTGCGAACGAGACGTCCTCGCATTCTCAAAAAAATCCAATAAAAACAGTTGCAACCGAGGGTGACTCGGGCGCATTGATGCCTTGTGGATTTATCGGGTCCGCCAGCGCCCTCCCCGCGCGCGGCCCCCGCACAAGGAGCACCGGCCATGAAGGGCGACGCGAAGGTTATCGAGTACCTTAACCAGGCGCTTAAGAACGAGCTGACGGCCATCAACCAGTACTTCCTGCACTCCCGCATGCTGAAGGACTGGGGCGTCTCCGAACTCGCTCACAAGGAGTACAAAGAATCCATCGAGGAGATGCAGCACGCCGACTGGCTGATCGAGCGCATCCTCTTCCTCGAAGGCCTCCCCAACCTACAGGACCTCGGCAAGCTGTTGATCGGCGAGGAAGTGAAGGAAATCCTCGAATGCGACCTCAAGACGGAGCAGATCGCCGTTCCCGTCCTGAAGGACGCCATCGAGTATTGCGAGAAGGTCCGCGATTACGGTTCGCGCGATATCTTCCAGAAGATCCTCCACAACGAAGAAGAGCATATCGACTGGCTGGAAACCCAGATGGACCTGATCGCCCGCATGGGCATCCAGAACTACGTCCAGCTCCAGTCCAAGCCGAACGCGTCGAGCGCGCAGGACTAAGCATCAACTGGACTCGCGTGCGCCGCGCTTGCACTCTTATCGGATGGGCAAGCGCGGCCGTCTCCACCACGTCGATCTCACCGTAAGAGACGCCGCCGTCTCGCGGCCGCTCTACGACCTGTTTCTCTCACACGCGGGCTACACCATCGTCGACGACAAGGGCGATCGCGGCGTGGACTGGGGCCTCGGCGGTGCGCTCTACCCTTCGGTCGGCATCCGCTCCGCTGAAGGCGCGGGTCTCGACCAGCCTCACAATCGCTATGCGCCCGGCCTGCACCATCTCGCCCTGTGGGCGGAGAGCCGCGCGGATGTCAATGCACTTCACGCGAAGCTCGTCGCCATCGGCGCAACGATCCTCTACGCGCCGGCGGACTATCCCGAATATGGCGAAGGCTATTACGCCGTATTCTTCGCGGACGCGGACGGGCTGAAGCTGGAATACGTGTTCACGCCAGCCGGATAGGGAGCGCTACGCCGCGCCCAGCCCCATGCGCCCGGCCGCGGCCTTCAGATACACGCGGTAAATTTCGTGCGCCTGCGCCTCCAGCGCGGGATCGTAACGCACCCGCAAGTCACGCGCGCCCTGCTCATCGAAAGCGTGCGTGGCGCGCTCCAGCATCTCGACGCGGATCGCCTCGCCCGGCATCGGCATACGTTGCAGCGTGCGCTCCAGACTGCGCCCGCCGACGATCACATCATGCGTGCCGGCGAGCGCCAGCGGCGTCACATCGACCCGCAGCCCCTTGATCCGCGCCACCGATCCCGGCCCCGCAAACGGATAGACCAGAAAGGCGCCCGCCAGACCTTTCAACGGCTCATCCGCCAGACCGGACAACCGCGTCGCCTCCTGCATTTCGGCGCCGGGCGACAGGCTCATTGCGTCCAGCACCGTCCAGCCGCCATGGCTCCACCCGGCCGCCACGATGCGGTTGCCGTCCGCCCAGTTCTGGCGCCGCACCCATTCCATTGTGGCGTAGAGATCGCCAGCGCGTTCCTTGCCCCACAGTCGCATGCCGGTGCAGACGGTGGCGTAAGCCTCCAGCGTGTTGATCCGGCGGTGACGATAACTGTCCACCACCACAACCGCCCACCCCGCCTCGCGGGCAACCTTCGCCCACACGCCCTGCAAAGCCTTCTTGCCGCCGCAGCCGTGCAGCTGGATCACCACCGGTTGCTGCGTCTTCGTTCCGACATCGCGATAGATCTCGAACCCCGGCTCCAGCGCGGCGATGCGCTCGTCCAGCGTCTCCATCCGCGCCTTTGCGTTGGGCGCCGCATCTGTTCTCGCCGCAGACATCAGCGCGCCGCCTCCAGACCGGGGTTCCGCACCATGCGCGCGTGCAACTCTTTCAAAAGGGCTTCGTCGAAATCTTCTGTCGAAAGATCGTTCCACGCCTTGATATTGTCTGTCATCAGCGCCGCCGTTTTCGCCGTCGCAAAATCCTCTCCGGGGATCATCTGCAACTCGAACAGGCGCTGCGCCGAATAACCGGTCATCACGAACGAGGGGTGCCAGTCCAGCCCCGCCACCTTGGCCAGCTCATTGGTGCAGTTGGAATGCAGCGTGTTGTAGAAACGCGGCTTGGTGGAAACCGCTATCGTCTTCTCCAGCGTCGCGCGCAGAAACGCCCGCTCCTGCGGCTCCGTCAGATCCAGCGGATAGACGAGGATGTCGTGATCCAGCATCACCGCCCGCCGCGTCAGCAGATCCTTGGGCGTTGACCACACATACGCCAGCTCGAATGCGTTGAACGCGCCCCAGAAGGCGGAATAGTTCTCATGCGACTCCCGCCGCGCCTCGATGGTGAGTCCGATCATGCGGCCCTCTTCGCCATCACCCGCCGCGAACTCGAACAGCACCAGCGTATGCGCCATCGGTTCAAGCCCCGGATGCGGCTCCACCACGAACCATACATTGCGCAGGTCATCGAAATCGGACGCGAAGGTGGTGTAGTCCTTCGATACCGGACCATCCGCCGAATAGTTCCAGTCCATCGCCAGCCCCAGCGCGAACCCGCTGTCGCGCAAATCGATCGACGGCATCACCGCCAGATGCTCTTCCCAGTCGCGATCCAGCCGCGGTGTCGCCAGCGCGGCGCCCAGCCCGCCGAGCGCCACAACCGCCAGCACGGCGGCGCCCGCCGCTTTCAGCCTGTGCGTCCTGATCCAGTTCATCATCGGCTTGCCCGCTCTCCCCCAACACCCCGCTTATCCCACGAGGAAGGTGAAGATAAAACTGCCACGGCGCGAAACGCGAGTTTGAAGATTGCAACAGCGCCTTGACCTCGCCGCAATCTCCCATCAAACACCGCGCCCTGGATCAACCCTCCTTTCGGAGACGCCCGATGAAACGGCGCTACGAAAACCAGAACGCGATGACTGACCAGCCAATGCTGGCCGATCGCGATGGCATGGAGAGTTAGGTTCAGACTGGCACAGCCGGATCTCCCCCAACCCTCCGCGCTTCTGCCGGAGGGTTTTTTGTTGTCCGCCGGCAACTGAATCCAACGGGATGCGCGGAGGGCGCGAGGATCGTAGGGTGCATTGAGGGCTTGCCCGAAATGCACCTTCGGGTCTCGCGGCGACCATGGTGCATTTCGCTTTGCTCAATGCACCCTACGAAACAGGAGCGACGTGTCGTGAGCACGTTTGAAGTTTTTGAAACCGCCAATGGCGGACGCATCAAGGCCTGGGTCAAAGGCGTGCCGGTTGAAAGCCAGGCGCGCGAGCAACTGGAAAATGTTGCGGGACTGCCGTTTGTGCACGCCCACCTCGCCGTGATGCCTGATGTCCATTTCGGGCGTGGCGCAACCGTTGGCTCGGTGATCCCGACGAGAGGCGCGATCATCCCCGCCGCAGTGGGCGTGGATATCGGCTGCGGAATGATGGCCGTTGAAACCACGCTGCGCGCCGAACACCTACCGGACTCGCTGGCGAAACTACGTTCGGAAATCGAGCGCAAAGCGCCTGCGGGCGTGGGGCGCAGCGGGGAATGGGGCACGATCCCGGACTCCATCGCATCGCGCTGGCGCAATTCAGACCTGGACGAGCGCCTGACGCGTATCCGCGACAAGCACCGCAAGATTCCGAACCACAAGGTGGGCTCGCAACTCGGCACGCTCGGCTCGGGCAACCATTTCATCGAGGTCTGTCTCGATGAGCGCGGCTTCGTGTGGGTGATGCTGCACTCCGGTTCACGCGGCACGGGCAACCAGATCGGGCAATACTTCATCGAGACCGCTCGCAAGGCGCTCGAAAAGCGCGTGCTCGGCTACCATGTGCCGGATCAGGATCTCGCCTTCTTCGCGGAGGGCGAACCGGTCTTCGACGACTACATCGAGGCCGTGAGCTGGGCGCAGGACTACGCGCGCCAGAACCGTGAAGCGATGATGGAACGAACACTACAGGCGCTGCGCGAGCAGTTGCCGAAGTTCAAGCTCGGCAGACTCGCGGTGAATTGCCACCACAACTATGTGGAGAAAGAACACCACTTCGGCGCCGACGTGTGGGTGACCCGCAAGGGCGCCGTACGCTCAAGGCTTGGAGAACTTGGCGTCATCCCGGGCTCGATGGGCGCGAAATCGTTCATCGTGCGCGGCAAGGGCAATCCGGAATCGTTCTGCTCCTGCTCGCACGGCGCAGGCCGGAAGATGTCGCGCTCCGAAGCCAAGCGCACCTTCTCGCTGAAGGACCACCGCGAGGCGGTCGCCGGCGTGGAGTGCCGCGTGGACGAACACGTGATCGACGAAACGCCGATGGCTTACAAGGACATCGACGCCGTCATCGCCGCCCAGTCCGACCTGATCGACGTGGTCCACACGCTGAAACAGGTGGTGTGCGTGAAAGGGTGAGGAATGGCCTTACGCGCCGCCGCCGCCGTTTTCCTTTCGGGCTGATGCAGCGGCGCGCTTGGGCCATTGATCGGGACGCAACGAATTAAACGCGCCCTCCCGGCTTGCCCCTGCGTCACCCGCGAGGGCCTGCCTCGCAACGTGAATTGACGATTCGGAAAGCTGAGCGCACATAAGGATACTGAGGAGTTTCCACCGTCCTCCCTGTCACGCCCGAAGGTCACCACATGCGCGCCGCTCTCCGCACCACCGCTCTCGCCTCGATCCTCGCCATTTCGCTTGCCGCCTGTTCGGGCGCGACCAGCGGCGGCAGCGCGCCCTCCGGCGTTTCAGACGCCGCGCCGCTCCCGGCGAAGGCCGACAATTTTCAACTCGTGGACCAGAACCGCGACGCGCACGATCTCTACTACTCTACCACCGCCCCCGCGATCGTGCTGCTCACGCACGCGCCGGATGATCCGGTCAGCCAGGCTTCCGGCGCCGCGCTCAGCGAACTGCGCAAAACCTACAAGGACAGCGGCGCGGTGTTCTACATGCTCGCCTCCGCCGAAGGTTTCACCCGCGAAGCCGCCGCACAGGCCGCCGAGGCTGGCGGATTCGCGGACATTCCGGTCCTTGTCGATGAAACCCAGCTTGTCGGCGAACAACTCGGCGTCACGCGTGGCGCGGAAGCTTTCGTGATCGACCCCAAATCGTGGAAGGTCGTCTATCGCGGCCCGATCGACAGCCGTTTCGGCGAACATCCCACGAAGGACGCTTCGCAAGCCTATCTCAAGACCACGCTCGACAGCATGATCGCAGGCGGCATGGTTGAGCCTGCTTCGCTGGCGTCAGGCGGCGCCGAGATCGCCTTCCCCGGCCGCGACAACGCCGCCGTCCATGCGCAGATTTCCTACGCCGCCGACATCGCTCCGATGCTGGTGGAGAAATGCGCCTCCTGCCACGCCGAAGGCGGCATCGCGCCCTTCGCGATGAACAGCTATGAACTGGTGAAAGGCTTTGCGCCGATGATCCGCGAGGCGGTGCGCACCAATCGCATGCCGCCTTTCTTCGCGGACCGCCACACCGGCGAATGGCTGCACGACAACAGCCTTTCCGTCGCCGAACAGCGCACGCTGATCCACTGGATCGAAGCCGGCGCCCCGCGCGGCGACGGCGAAGACCTTCTGACGCAGGCGGTGCAACCCGCGCCGGAATGGCCGCTGGGCAAGCCCGACCTGATCCTCACCCTGCCGCCCTTCCAGGTGCCGGCCTCGGGCGTGGTGGAATACCAGTACCCTGCCGTCGCCAATCCGCTGAAGGAAACGAAGTGGCTGCGCGCCTCCACCATCATTCCGGGCGACCGCTCTTCCGTGCACCACGTCCTCTCCGGTTACATGACCGAGATGCCGAAGAACGGCGCGCCCGCGCTGCAAACGAAATGGCAAGGTTCGATGGGCAGCTACACGCCCGGACAGGAAGCGCAGATCCTGCCGCACAACACCACGGTCGAACTTCCGCCCGGCGGCGCCATCGGCTTCCAGCTGCACTACACGCCGATGGGCAAGGATCTTACTGACGTCACCCGCGTCGGCCTCTACTTCCACGACAAGCCGCCGGAATTCATCAAACGCTCGGCCGTCATCGCCGACGCCACGATCAAGCTCCAGCCGCACCAGGGCAACCAGCGCGAAATCGCCTACATGACCTTCCCGGCCGACGCGCTGCTCTACACGGCCTATCCCCACGCCCACTATCGCGCCGTGCAGGCCAACCTCACCGCCGAATATCCGGACGGCACGAAAGAGCTGCTGCTCGACCTGCCGCGCTACGACTTCAACTGGCAGCGCGACTACGACTTCAAGGAGCCCAAGCTGATCCCGAAAGGCACGCGCATGGTCGCGCGCTTCACCTACGACAACTCGGCGCTGAACAAGGCGAACCCGGACCCCAGCAAGCTGGTCACCTGGGGCGACCAGACCTTCGAGGAGATGTTCTATCTCCGCCTCAACTATCGCTGGCTGGACGAGACGCGCACCAATCCGAAAAACCACGATGGCGAACTGATGCAGTCCCTGCTTACCGGCATGGTGGACAACAACCTCGACGGCAAGGTCGACCCGCTGGAAGCGATGAACATGGCCGCCGCCCTGTCCGCTCTGGCCAACTCCGTGGGCGGCGCCCCGCCCGAACAACCCAAGGGAACCGCCGGCGGATCCAACTGATCCGCCCAGTGGATAAAATTCCAGCCGGCGGCACGTCGCCCGCTGGACCTTCTGCGCGCAAGCGATAATCACATCTCTTGCGCCGCTCATGTCCGGCGCGTGGGAGTCGAATGCGCCAGCTCATCCTCTTCCGGCACGCCAAGGCCGTCCCTTCGGACGAGTCGATGGATGATTTCGACCGCGGCCTCGCCGAAGCGGGGCAGATGGCCGCACCCGTCATCGCCGCCTCGCTGAAGGATGCGGGCGCCGCGCCCGACATCGTGCTGGTCTCCACCGCGCGCCGCACGCGCGAGACATGGGCGCTGGCCCGGCCGTTCTTTCCCAAAGCCGATGTGCGCTTCCTTGAGGAACTTTACCACGCCCCCGCCGAGACGCTGATGCGCGAGGCTGAGCGCGCGGGCGAGAAACGCGTGATGCTGATCGCCCACAATCCCGGCCTGCATGAACTCGCCGCCCGTCTCGCGCGCCGCAACACGCCGCTGGACCAGCAGGTGCGCGCGAAATACCCCACGGCCGCCGCAGCCCTGTTCGAGCGCAAGGACGATGACGCCGCGTGGAAACTGATGGCCTTCCTCACGCCCAAAAGCGCGCGCGACTGATCCAGCCTCAGGCCAAATCTCAGGCCAAAACTCTCAGGCCAAATTTCAGGCCGGCCGCTCAAGGAACATGTAGCGGAAAGTGTCGTACGACCAGCCTTCGACAAGGCCCGCCAGATACACCGCATACAGCGCCACGAAGAAGGCGCCGGTCAGCCAGCCGATCCGGTGGCGCAACAGGATCACCAGCGTTACCAGCACCGCCGCCAGCCCCATCGCCCAGTGGCTGTAGCCGTGGAACTCCGTGCTCAGCTGCTGCGGCCCCAGGATCGCCACCGCGCCGCCAGCGCCGAGGATGTTGAAGATGTTGGCGCCGAGAATGTTGCCCATCGCCACATCGCTCTGCTTGCGGAACGCCGCCGCCAGACACGCCCCCAGTTCCGGCAGGGACGAACCAACCGCCAGCAGCGTCAGGCCCACAACCTCTTCCCGCATCCCGGTTTCCGCCGCCACCGAGATGCCGCCATCGATCAGCAACTGCGCGCCCAGCGGCAGGCCGACCAGCCCCGTGAGGATCAGCAGCGTCATTTTCCAGAACGGCTTGGCCTGGATCTTCTGTTCTTCCGGCGTGTCTTCGGTGAGGTCGCGACGCCCCACGAACCAGCTCACCACAACATAGAAGGCGAGCGCCGCGAGGAAGGCCGCCCCGATCATCGGGTTGAGGCCATAGAGCAGCGTCAGCCCGATCCACGCCGCCGTCGCCGCCAGCATGAACAGGGCCGTCAGCCGCATGCGCGGCGCGCGCGTGGAAATCGGAAAGATGATCGCCGGCGCCGCCAGCACCAGGAAGATATTGGCGATGTTCGAGCCGATGATGTTGCCGTGGGCAAGTCCGGGGCTGCCCTCCAGCGCGCTGGTCACCGCGATCAGAAGTTCGGGCATCGACGTGCCGAACCCGACGATCACGATACCAACGAGAAGCGGAGACACGTTCGCCTTCAGCGCCGCCGCCAGCGCCCCGCGAACCAGGCAATCCCCCGAATAAAGCAGGATCGCAAACCCGGCGACGACAAAAGCAATGGACGCTGCCAGCATGCCCGCTCCCCTTCCCGGATCACCCCTTTATCCGGGTCCGCGCTCAGTCGATGCGGCGATACTCAAGCAGGTTCAGAATCGCGAACACCGCAAAACACACGCCAATCGCATAAACAGCCGCCACGACATCTCTCCTTGAATCGAGCCGCGCTCTATTATCCCGCTTCTGTACAACACGCTACGCTACAGACAGGCGCAGGCCAACCGCCTGTTTTCTTGGAGATCGCCTTGAAACGACGCCCCCTGCGCGACCGTGCTTTCCAGACCTATTGGCGCTTCCAGCGGCCGCTGACGCTGGGGGTCCGGGGCGTCGTCGTGAACGCCGAAGGAGGGGTTCTTCTGTTGCGCCACACCTATACGCCCGGCTGGCACTTTCCCGGAGGCGGGGTCGAACGCGGCGAGACGGCTGAACTATCCATCAAACGCGAGCTGCAAGAGGAGGCCGGCGTCGAGCTGACCGGCCCGCCAAGCCTGCTGTCCATACACTCCAATCATGCGTCCTTCCCCGGCGACCACGTTCTGATCTTCAGGATTCCGCTATGGAGCCAAGGAGTTAGAGAGAACAGCACCGAGATCGCCGAGACAGGGTTCTTCGACCCTCGCTCCCCGCCCGAGGGCACGACCGGCGGCACGCGCCGGCGGCTGGACGAGATTTTTGGCGGCGCCGCTCTTTCCCCAAACTGGTGATTGCCCCCGTATTGCCCCCGCCTCAGCCATTGATTTGCAGTAATGTTCCATGATCTTACCGGGCAGGGCTGGCGGGACACGGCCGGGCGGAGGACGATATGCGCAGGCACATAACAATGGTCGCCCTCGCCGCCTTGTGCGCGGCCTGCGGAGACAGTCCCGGCGCCACGCGGCCACCCACCGGCACGCCTGAACTCGACGCGCCGCTCATCACCGCAGCCCAGCAACTCAGCGATGCGCTCGGCGGCTGCGTCCGCGTTCCGGGCGCCGAAGCGCCCGAGACCGGCATCGTCAGCCTGGAGAACGCCAGCATCGTCATGATCGGATGCAGCCAGAGCGAGTTCGCCTTCACCAGCCGCCTGTTCGTGATGAGCAGTGGCGGCCAGCCCGCCCTGCTCACCATTCCCGACTACGACGCCGGCGGCTGGTTCGCGACAGACCAGCCCAGCCTGCCCGAGATCGACGCGGGCGCCGGCGTGCTCACCACCTATCGCACCGTGGGCGGCAACGACGTGTGCGGCTCCGAAGGCCGCTACTCATGGGACGGCAAGCGTTTCGTACTGGAAGAGATGCGCTGGCGCGCCTGCGACAGCGCCAACCAGAACGGCCCGCCCTACCCGGTCATCTGGCCGACGCAGAACGCGCAAGCCGTGGTGCCGGACGAAACGACGCCCGCACCGTAACCGTTCGCGCGTGAGCGCAATCCTATCAACCGCATCCCCGGCGGAGGAGAGAGCGAGCAAAACAAAAAGGGCGGCCCTCGCGAGGGTCGCCCTTTCCATTTCAATCAGAGACGCGAACCTACTCCGCCATCTCTTCCGACTTCTTCGGCGTCGGCTTCGGCTCGGCGACGAACTTGAACGACAGTTTTTCGGGATCGTTCTTGTCCACGTCGATTTTCACGCCGCCGCCCTTGGCCAGCGAACCGAACAGCAGTTCGTCGGCCATCGGCTTCTTCACATGCTCCTGGATCAGGCGCCCCAGCGGACGCGCGCCGAACGCCTCGTCATAGCCGCGCACCGCCAGCCATTTCCGCGCCTTCGTGGTCAGCGCGATGGTGACATTGCGTTCCGCCAACTGCGCTTCCAGTTGCAGGATGAACTTGTCGACCACCATTTCGATGACCTCCTGGCTCAGGCCCGCGAACGGAATGGTTGCATCCAGACGGTTGCGGAACTCCGGCGTGAACAGGCGCTTGATCGCTTCCTGGTCCTCGCCCTCGCGCTTGCCGCGCCCGAAGCCGATCGACTCCTTGGCGGCGTCGGAGGCGCCTGCGTTCGTGGTCATGATGAGGATCACGTTCCTGAAGTCGACCTTCTTGCCATTGGCGTCGGTCAGCGTGCCGTTGTCCATCACCTGAAGCAGGATGTTGAACAGGTCGGGGTGCGCCTTCTCGATCTCGTCGAGCAACAGCACGCAGTGCGGATGCTGGTCGACCTGATCGGTCAGCAGCCCGCCCTGATCGTAGCCGACATAGCCCGGAGGCGCGCCGATAAGACGCGAAACCGTATGCCGCTCCATGTATTCCGACATGTCGAAGCGCAGCATCTCCACGCCCAGGATGGACGCGAGTTGCTTGGCCACTTCCGTCTTGCCGACGCCCGTAGGACCGGAGAACAGATAGCAGCCGATTGGCTTGTTCGGCTCGCGCAGGCCCGCCCGCGCCAGCTTGATCGCCGCCGCCAGCGCCGTGATCGCCGTGTCCTGTCCGAACACCACGCGCTTGAGATCCGTCTCAAGCGAGCGGAGTTGCTCGGCGTCGGACTTCGACACCTGCTTCGCCGGAATGCGCGCCATCTTCGATACGACGATCTCGATCTCGCGTGCGCCGATCTGCTTGCGGCGCTTGCCCTCCGGCAGCAGCCACTGGCTCGCGCCCGCCTCGTCGATCACGTCGATCGCCTTGTCGGGCAGCTTTCGGTCGTTGATGTAGCGCGCCG
>CAZJZQ010000020.1:23824-35674 GCA_964550535.1 uncultured Rhizobium sp. | reverse complement strand
GGCGGACGCTCATCTGGGGCGCGGCGCGGGGCGTGCGATGCTGGGCCACATTCTTGCGGAGGCGCGCGGGATGGGGATCGGTGCGCTGTGGCTGGAGACAGGCTCGGCGGATGCGTTTGCGCCTGCGCTGAAGCTGTATGAGAGCGCGGGGTTCGAGTTCTGTGGTCCGTTCGGAGATTACCGGGAGGATCCGTTCAGCAGGTTTATGGTGAGGCGGGGGTAGGGACGCTTTCTCTGCTTGCGGTGAAAGTCCCCCCTGGGACTCGCCCCCTCCGTCGCTTTGCGACACCCCCCCGCTTTGTGGGGGGAGTTTTTGGCGGTGGGTGGCGTTGGGTCTTCGGCTCAGTTGCCCGCGAGCGACGCCTCGCGGATGGATTTGAACTCGTTGCCTTCGTACCATTCGGGCCAATCGGTGGAGTTGGCGAGGCGGGTGGCGAGTTCGTGGTTGGCGCGCATGTCCTGCTCCATGCCGGAGAAGTCCCAGGCTTCGTCAAAATTGTCGCCGGGGGCGTGATAGGCGTTGGCGCGGTAGGCGGCGTTAGCCTCCTGGCCGCGCGCTTCTCCACCATCGACAGCGTCCGTGCCGCCTTTCGGGTACAGCATCGGCACGCCTTTCTTGGCGAGGCTGATGTGGTCTGAGCGGTAGAAGTATCCGGCCTGCGGTTCGGGATCGGGGCGGATGATCTTGTCCTGGGCGGCGAGGATTTCGGCGAGCATGTCTTCGAGCTGCGACGCGCCGGCGCCGATCACGACGGTGTCGCGCGTGCGGCCGATGGGCTGGATCGCGTCGAGATTGACGCCCGCCACCGTCTTGCCGAGCGGGATGACCGGGTTCTCGCCATAGTAGGCCGAGCCGAGCAGGCCCGACTCCTCCAGCGTGACAGCGAGGAAGGTGACGGAGCGCGCGGGGGCGGGGCCGCTGGCGAATTTTTCCGCGATGTCGAGGATGGCGGCGACGCCCGTGGCGTTGTCCACCGCGCCGTTATAGATCGCGTCCGCGCCATCGGCGGCGTCGGGATCGACGCCGAGGTGATCCCAGTGCGCCATGAACAGCACATGCTCATCCGGCGCGGAGGCGCCGCGCACCGTGCCGATCACATTGCGCGAGGTGCTTTTCGTGATGGTCTGGTTGATCGTGGCGGAGGCGGTGACGCCCGCCATGTCCACCGGCTTGAAGCCGCGCTTGTTGGCGGCGGCGCGCATGGCGCCGATGTCGAGGCCCGCGGCGGTGAAGAGTTCCGTGGCGCGGCCGAGCGTGATCCAGCCTTCGAGCAGCGCGCGCGACTTGCCCGCATCGGCGCGGACGAGGTCGGCCTGTTCGCCGGTCCATGAGCTTTCGACGACGTTCCAGCCATAGGCCGCCGGTTCGGTTTCGTGGATGATGAGCGCGGCGGTGGCGCCCTGGCGCGCGGCTTCCTCGTACTTGTAGGTCCAGCGGCCGTAATAGGTCATGGCGCGGCCGTTGAAGAGCGTGTCGTCTCTGGTGATGAAGCCGGGGTCGTTGATGAACATCACGACCGTTTTGCCCTTCACGTCGAGGCCCGCGTAATCGTTCCAGCCGGCCTCGGGAGCGACCACGCCATAGCCCACAAAGACAAGCGGGGAGTTTTCAAACTCTACCGTGCTCACGTCCTGGCGCTTGGTGACATAGACGGCGTCAGCGCCGAGCTTGTATTCGACCGGCGCGCCGTTGGCGGTGAGGGTGAGTTTCGAGGTTGCGGGATCGACGGTTTGCGCAATCATCTCCACGGTCTGGAAATAGCTGTCGCCATTGCCGGGGCTGAGGCCTGCGCGCTTCATTTCATCGGCGATCCACTGGGCGGAGGCTTCGCCTTCGACCGTGCCGGGGAAGCGGCCGAGCCATTTGTCGCTGGCGAGTTCCTTCGTGCGCGCCGCGATGTCTGCGGCGGTGATTTCGGGCGAAGTAGTGAGGACGGCTCCCACGGGGCCGGTTGGCGTGGCCGGGGCGGCGGGGGCTTCGGCGCCGGGCGAACACGCGGCCAGCGCCAGCACGGCGGCTCCCATCGCAAGACGTGCGAGCATGAATGGCCCTTTCATCATCAGCTGGCGGCAGAGTATCCGTGCGGAGGCGGCGGGCAAGCACGATCCGGCTATGCGGCGGACGTTGCGTCAGGCTGCCTGAAGGGCGGTCACGATGATCCATACGCCGATCAGGGCGAACAGGATGGCCGCGCCGGTACGCACGTATTTCAGCGGTACGACGCGCGTGACCGCTTCGCCAAAGAAGACGGCGGGGACGTTAGCCAGCATCATGCCCAGCGTGGTGCCGAGCGTGACGAGCACGATGCTGGAATATTGCGCGGCGAGCAGGGATGTCGCGATCTGTGTCTTGTCGCCGATCTCGACCAGGAAGAAGGCGATGGTGGTGGTGATGAAGACGCCGCCCACGGAACGGTTGGATGCGCCTTCGTCTTCCTTGTCCGGAATGAGCGCCCAGCCGGCCATGATGACGAAGGCGGCGCCGACGATGATCTGGAAAACCTGCCCCTCCAGCCATTGCGAGATGAAATAACCAAGCGTGGCGGCGGCGGCATGGTTCAGCAGCGTCGCGACGAGAATGCCGAGGATGATGGGGGCCGGTTTGCGGAACTTCGCGGCGAGAACGATGGCGAGAAGCTGTGTCTTGTCGCCGATCTCCGCGAGCGCGACGACGAAGGTGGAGACCCAGATAGCGTCCATATGAAGTGTCCGTGGGGCCGGCGCATGACACGACAACGCACGCTTCCATCGGGGCCCCTAGCCGGAAGCAGCATTGCCGGTCTCGCCAATCCGGGCCGCTGGCTGGCGGCCCGTCTTTCGCGCCATGGGCCGGACTTGCGGCGGCCCAAGTATGTTGACGCGAACTCCGCCGGGTATGCGGACGGCTACTCCCCGAACGGGGCGCTTGTGCCAACGCTCCGGGCGGAGGTCAATGCGGGCGGCGGCGGCGGCGGACGCAAAACGGCCCGACGTCTTTCGACATCGGGCCGCTCTAAGCTGACATTATCTCTGGAACTTTCGTTCTTTTGATCTTGTCGGCTTGTGTGGTGAACGCCTGTGCTGGGTGTTGGTTCCGGATTTTTTTGACCGGGTGCGGATCGATTGCGCCGGGTCCGGGAGGGGTGGTGAACTGAAGGCGGCTATGGACGGGATGCGCGGCGAGGGCAAAATGCGGGGATGGGATTGGATCGTGCTGGTATAGGGCGAGGGTTCGGACCTCCGCGGATCACTCTTCTTGAGGTGATGGATCAGGCTCCGTTTACGGGGGAAGTACGGCGAAGCCGGGTTGGGGGCGAGCGTCGAGGGGATTGTTTGGGGCAGGAATCCCCTTGGGACTCGTCCCCTCCGGTCCTTCGGAGCGCCTCCCCCGCCTTGTGGAAGAGGTGCGGCGCCGGCGCCGTGGTGATGCTTCTCGCCGCGCTTCTCATCGCCGCGTGCGCGCCGGTGAAGCAGGGGGCGCTTGGGCTTGGGGGGCGGCCGGATTTTGTGGGGGACAGGTTTGTTTCCTACGATGGCGCGGAACTCGGGCTGAACACGTGGACGCCTTTGGCGGCGATGGGCGATTGCGGCGCGGTGGCTTCGCAGGCGGAAGGTCCGCTGGAGACGGCGGTTTGCGCGGTCGAGACGCCTGACGGCGCAATCGAAGCCGGGACGGTCATCATCGCGGTGCATGGGATGAATGACTATGCGGGCGCGTTCAATGCGGCCGGGCCCTGGTGGGCGGCGCGCGGGGCCACGGTCTATGCCTATGACCAGCGGGGGCATGGACGCTCGCCGCGTCCGGGCATCTGGGCCGAACACGAAGTGATGCGCGAGGATCTGCGGACGGCCGCGGCGATCGCGCGGCGGCGGCATCCCGATGCGCGCATTGCGGTGGTGGGCGAGTCGATGGGCGCGTCGGTGGCGATCACGGCGTTCGCCTCGGACCGGCCGCCCGATGCGGATGCGCTGATCATGTCGGGGCCGGGGCTGCGCGGGTGGGGCGCCTTGCCGTGGTTCTATTCGCTGAGCCTGTGGACCAGCGCGCATGTGCGGCCGGGCTGGATCGTCGTGCCGCCGCGCGGCGTGCAGATCACGCCCACCGACAATGTCGAGAAGCTTCGCGAAATGTGGGATGACCCCCACGTCCTGAAGCGGACGCGGATCGACAGCGTCTATGGCGTCGTGTCGATCATGGAGGAGGCCGACCGGGTGATCGGGAACCTGCCCGGCGATATCCCGGCGCTGTTCCTCTATGGCGCCAAGGACGAGGTGATCCCCGAAGACGGAGTGAAGCGCGCGGCAGCGCGGCTGCCGGCGCATGTGGCGACGGCGTATTACGGCGACGGCTATCACATGCTCATGAACGACCTTCAGGCCGAGACGGTCTGGGGGGATGTGCTGGGGTTCGCCATGGCGCCCGGCAGGCCGGTGGAGTCAGGTTCGCCGCCTTTGCCCTGGCTGGATTAGCGCGCAAAACACCGGAATTTTCCGGGGTTTACCCCCTCAAAATTAACCAATTCCCCCTAAATTGGGGCATTCGGGGGAATGCAGACCGGGAAGTCGGCGCCAGAACGATGCTTGGGCAGGTGACGAAAATCCTGAAGCCGCATGGCCGCGCAGAGTTCGCGGGCCGGGTGGCGGCATGGTGGGACGGGCGCGACTATGTCGCCGCGCCGCCCGCAGAGCCGTCTGAAGCGGACGTCACACATTTCGACATGTCGGTGAAGCAGCGCGAAGCCATCGACATCCAGGACGGAAAAGCGCCGCCCAAATCCCAGACCAAGTTGCAGCTGCGGATGCGCGCCCTGCAACTGGCGTGGGGCGAGCAGCGGTTCGCGCCCGGGTCCGACCTGCTGGACAACAAGCTGCTCGACATGGTGTTCGAGACGGCGAACCAGGCGGGCGCGCTGGGCTTCATCGGCGCGGACCCGTCCCTGATGAGTTCGTGCCGGGATCGTACCGACCGTTCGCTGTTCGCGGCGGAGTGGCGTCCGGGGTGCCTCGATGTCTCGAAGAAGTCCGTCAGCGGCGTCGTGATTTCGGGCGCCGATATCGACCGGCCGCTGTGTTTCCCGGACCGCAAGATCGAGGGCATGTTGAGCGTGGATGCGTTCGCTTTCGCCGACCACAAGCCGGGCCTCGCCGGACGCGTGTTCAAGGCGCTGACGGGGACGGGCCGCTGGGTTGCGATGGACATGGTGCGCAACACGCCGAAGACGCCTGCGCCCGCCTTCGCCTCGGCCTGGGCTGAGCCGCAGCTTGTCACCGCGGAAGAAGTGGATGCGGTGCTGAAGGCCACGGGCTTCGTCGCGGTGCGCCGCGAGGACGTGACGTCCATGCTGGTGAAAGCCGCGCGCCACGGGATCACCGGGCTTGGCGCCGCGTTGGAGCGGGCGATGAAGGAAGGGCTCGACGGGCCCGATGGCGCCGTCGTGCTGCAGGAAGTGGCGTGGGAGATCCAGACCTGGCAGGCGCGTCTGCGCGCCATGGAGGGCGGGGCTTTGAGCGCGTTCATGTGGATCGCTGACAAGGACCCGGTGCTGCGCGTGCGGGCCAACTCTGCGGCGGCGGCTGCGCCGGAGCGTCAGCCTGCGCCGGCCGGGGAGGCTGAGCAGGCGTCATTGGTTGAAGGCGCCCCGGTTGCGGCGAAACCGGCTCCCAGCTTTGAAGGCGAGGCGATCATTCCGCCGCCGGTGGGCGGCAAGGTGAAGAAGGCCGACGGAACGTCTCAAGCGGCGATTGATGCGCTGTTTGATTGAGGCCCTGACCACCCGGAAATCCTGATTGATGCAGCTTAAGCTGAAGCGCCGTCCACCGGCGCAACTCTTCCCCGGACAGCCGTGCGCGTTGCGGGGGAGGAGTTGGAGCGGCGGCGCGGCTTGCTCCGGCAGGTTCAATACGCGGGCTGAAAGGGCTATACGCGCCGGGTCCAGCGACGGAGCCAGCCATGTTCGACAAGCCCGCCTTCGCCAATCATGAAAGCGTTCACCACGTCTTCGACGAGCAGACAGGCTTGCGGTGTATTATCGCGATCCACTCGACGGCGCGCGGGCCGGGGGCGGGCGGGTGCCGGATGTGGAACTACGCCACGTCTGATGAGGCGTTTGTCGATGCGCTGCGGTTGTCGGAGGGGATGAGCTACAAGAACGCCATGGCCAACCTGCCGCTGGGCGGGGGCAAGGCGGTGATCTGGGGCAATTCGCGCACGGA
Source organism: uncultured Rhizobium sp. (assembly GCA_964550535.1). GTDB lineage: Bacteria > Pseudomonadota > Alphaproteobacteria > Caulobacterales > Hyphomonadaceae > UBA7672. The sequence continues at coordinate 29,482 of CAZJZQ010000020.1, read as the reverse complement.
CAAGACGCCGGAGATGTTCCGTGCGCTGGGCCGCGCCATCGAGACGCTGGGCGGGCGCTACTGGTCGGCGGAGGATGTCGGCGTCTCCACGGCCGACATGGCCTATGCCGCGGAAGAGACGAAGTATGTGGCCGGGCTCGACAAGGGGGCGGCGGCGAGCGGCGATCCTTCGCCGGTGACGGCGCGGGGCGTGTTCCTGGGCATCAAGGCGGCGGCGCGCAGCGTCTTCGGCACGGACGATCTGAACGGGCGGCGCATCGCGGTGCAGGGCGTTGGGCATGTCGGCGGGCGGGTGTGCGAACTGTTGGCCGGGGCGGGCGCGAGTCTGGTCATCGCCGACGTGAACGCCGAGGTGCTGAACGCGGCGGCGGCGAAGACGGGCGCCGCGATCGTGGCGCCGGATGCGATCTATGAGCAGGACGTCGATATCTTCAGCCCCAACGCGCTGGGGGCGATCATGAACCCGGCGACCATCGGCCGGCTGCGCGCAAGGATCGTGGCGGGCGCCGCCAACAACCAGCTTTCCACCCCGGACATGGGCGACCAGTTGAGGGAGCGGGGCGTGCTGTACGCGCCGGACTACGTCATCAATGGCGGGGGCATCATCAACGTCGCGGCGGAGATTTCCGGGGCATATGATCCGTCCTGGGTCGAGGACAAGGTGCAGGAACTGGTGCGGACTTTGGAGTCCGTATTCGAGCAGGCCCAACGCGAGGGGCGCTCAACCAACCGGGTGGCCGACGAGATGGCGCGTCGCCGGATTGGGGAATCAAGGTGAATCCCGTCTCCTGAATGTCAATATTGTGCAACGCAGCGAGAATTGCCACGTTGATGCACGTGGCGCGCTAATTGCTGTCACATGCTCTGGTTCGCCATCGAACGTGGCGCAAATGTGGACGTAAACGTTTCGTTAAGCTAACGTAGCGTGCAGGGTGGTGAGGCTTCGGGGGTCATTATGGCTGAAGTCGTTGTACAGATCAGTGCAGAAGAGAGCCGCGACTCGTCGCGTTTGACTTATGCTCTTGATGCATTCGCGAAGTGGAGCCAGGAAACCGGTCTGGCCGCTGAGTCTGGCGATGCTCCCGATATCATGATGATGACCGAGTATGCCGGCGGCGAAATGCGCCGGAAACTGGTTTTCCAGGATCGCGACCACGCTGCGCGTTTCCTCGTCTTCTGGCGCAACGAGCGCCAGCGCTTCCGCGTCAACACGGTCGAAGCCCTCAGCGCCTGATTCCGCGCGCGACAGCCGGACCTATCCGCATTTAACCGTTTTTCCTCCTCCAGCCGGGGCTGTTCCGGGCGGATTCGCACAGTTAATGCTGCGATGCGACAAGGTGTCCGCAGCGCCGTCCCCTCCTTATCCGCCGAAGCGGTGGAGGCGTCCCGCCAAGGGCTTATAGAGAGCAGATGCCTAAGCTGAATCCCGGCAAGCCCAGACCGCTCCGCGTCGCCATTGTCGGCGCGGGGGTGATCGGGCTGTCGAGCGCGCTGGAGCTGCGCCGCCGGGGGGCGGAGGTCGTGGTCTATGACCGGGGTGCGGAGCTGGGCGGCGGGGCGAGCATCCGCGCGGCGGGCATGTTGGGCGCCGCCTATGAGGGCGCGCTGGAAGCGGAGACGCCCGCTCTGTTCGGGCTGATGCAGGAGGCCGCGGCGCTGTGGCCGGGCTTCGCGAAGGATGTCGAGAAGCTGGGCGGCGGGCCGGTGGAGTTTTCCGCCGAGGGCACGCTGGCGGGGGCCGAGGTGGACGATGTCGCGCGGCTGGAGGAGCTGGCGCGGGCGTGTCAGGCGCGGGGCGTCGAGGCGCGCTGGCTGTCGGGCGCGGCGCTGAATGCGATTGAGCCTGCGCTGTCGGGTGCTGTCGAGGCCGCGCTGCTGTTGCCTTCGGACCGGCAGGTGGATGCGCCTGCGCTGCTGATGCGGCTGGGTGAGGCGTGCAAGCGGCATGGCGCCGGACTGCGCATGGCGCGGCCGGTGGAGCGGTTCGGCGTCGAGAAAGCCCGGTTCGTGGGGCCGGACGGAGACAGGTTCGACCGGGTGCTGCTGGCCACGGGCGCCGGGATGCCGGTGCGGTTCGCCTCGCGCGCGGAGGGTGAGCTGAAGACCGGCCTGCCGGAGATCGTGCCGGTGAAGGGGCACATGCTGGCGCTGGCGCCGCCGGAACAGGCGCCGCGCCATGTCATCCGGATGCGCGATGTTTACGTCGCCCCCAAGGCGCGCTGGGTTTTGGCCGGCTCCACCAGCGAGCACGGGCGGGAGGATACCACCGTGGAGCGCGAAACCATCGCCGGGTTGCGGGCGAAGGCGGCGCGGGCGGTGACCGGGTTGGGCGATGCGCTGGAGCTGGCGGCCTGGGCGGGGGTGAGGCCGGGGACGCCGGACGGACTTCCACTGGTCGGCGAGACGGCCATTCGGGGCGTGTTCGCGGCCATGGGGATGTACCGGAACGGCGTGCTGCTGGCCCCCGCGGCGGCGCGGCTGGCGGCGCAGGCGGTGCTTGACGGCAATGTGAGCGGGGCGGCCGGAGCCTTCACCCCCCGGAGATTTGACAACCGCTTCGCGGCGCCGCACTCGCCCTGAGCGCTGGCGGCAGATATTGAGACGCCAGCATTGAGACGGTTGGCGAAAAAGGCCCCCCCAGGAGAGAAACATGCACCAGATCGCACCGCTGAACGAAGACCAGGAAGCGATCCGCGACGCCGTGGCCAAGGTGTGCCAGCAGTTCGACGCGGAATACTGGCGCAAGACCGACGAGACGGGGAACTGGCCGGAAGAGTTCACGCGGGCGATGGCCGAAGGCGGCTGGCTGGGCATCGCGATGCCGGAGGAAGTCGGCGGGTCGGGCATGGGCCTGATGGAAGCCGCGATCATGATGCAGACGGTGGCGCGTTCGGGCGCCGGATTCACGGGCTGCTCGTCGATCCACCTCAACATCTTCGGCGCGAAGCCGATCGAGAAATTCGGCACCAGCGAGCAGAAGCAGGAATACCTGCCGAAGATCATCTCCGGCGAACAGAAGATGTGCTTTGGCGTGACCGAGCCGAACTCGGGTCTCGACACGTCGAGCCTTGAGACGCGCGCCGAGCGCACCAACACCGGCTATGTCATCAATGGCCGCAAGATCTGGACGACGGGCGCGCAGCGCGCCGACAAGATCATCCTGATCGCGCGCACGACGCCGAAGGATCAGGTGTCGAAGCCGTATATGGGCCTGTCGCTGTTCTACTGCGACATGAAAGGCATCGACGCGAAGCCGATTCCAAAAATGGGCCGCAAGGCTGTCGAGTGCAACATGCTGTACTTCGACAATGTGGAAATTCCGAAAGAGGCGCTGATCGGCGAGGAAGGTCAGGGCTTCAAGTACCTGCTGCAAGGTCTGAACCCGGAGCGCGTGCTGTTCGCGGTGGAGGCCATCGGCCTCGGCTTCGCGGCGCTGGAGCGGGCGACGACCTATGCGAAGGAGCGCGTGGTGTTCGGCCGTCCGATCGGACAGAACCAGGGCGTCGCGCATCCGCTGGCCAAGTGCTGGGCGGAACTGTCGGCGGCGGAGCTGCTCGCCTACAAGGCCGCGACGCTTTACGACAAGGGCCAGGAATGCGGCGCGGAAGCCAACGCTTCGAAATATCTCGGCGCGGAAGCGGGTTTCAACGCCTGCGAGGCTTCGGTGCTGGCGCATGGCGGCATGGGCTATGCGAAAGAGTATGATGTCGAGCGCTACATGCGCGAGGCGATGATCGCGCGGATTGCGCCGGTGTCGCGTGAGATGATTTTGAACTTCATCAGCGAGCGCGTGCTGGGTCTGCCGAAGAGTTACTAGGCTTTGTTGCAGGCTGGTTTGTGGAACGGGCGTGCACTGCGGTGCGCGCCCGTTTTCGTTTAGGCGGGCGCGGCGGTGAGCGTTGCCGCTCGTCCTTCGACGAACGCTTCCGTTGGCCGCTGCTCAGGATGAGCTGCAACGGATGAGACGGTGCTCGCGGTTGGTTGTCCTACCCTTGCGAAGCAGGGGGAGGACAGCAATGGACGCTTAGTCCTTCGCGCGTTCCTGGTAGGAGCCGTCTTCGGTGGAGACGACGACGCGGGTGCCGGTCCCGATGTGGGGGGGGACCATGATGCGGACGCCGTTGGACAGGATGGCGGGCTTGTAGGAGCCGGATGCGGTCTGGCCCTTCACCACTGGTTCCGTCTCGACGATTTCGAGCGTCACGCGCTGGGGCAGTTCGATGGAGACGGGCTTGCCGTCGAACATCAGGAGGAAGCAGTCCATGTTCTCTTCGAGATAGGCGACGCCGTCGCCGATCATCTCTTCGGGAACCATGATCTGTTCAAAGCTCTCCGGGTTCATGAACACGTAGTTGGCGTCGTCCTTGTAGAGATAGGAGTGCTTGATCTCTTCCACGAAGGCGCGTTCCAGCGCGTCGGTGGTCTTGTAGGTCTCGACGACCTTCACGCCGTCGGAGATGCGGCGCATCTCGATCGTGGCGGTGGGCGTGCCTTTGCCGGGGCGGAAAGTCTCGGCCTTCAGGACGGTGTAGAGCTTGCCGTCCTCGTTTTCGAGCACGTTGCCCTTGCGCACGTCGCTGGCGATGACTTTGACCACGGAAAACGCCTTTGTTTCTGGCTCGCCGGGAGAGTATGGCTCGGCCGGGCGAAGGGTGGAGGAGTGGCGCGGTCATACCCCGGCCGGCTCCGGCGGCCAACCCCCCCGGAAAATGGGCGAAAAGGACGGCGAACATGTCCTCTCAGCAATGGTGGCGGCCGGAGCGGCACGCGGACCGGCGGCCTTTCCTGGAGGCGCGGGGGAGGGTGCGGCGGGCGTTGCGCGGGTGGTTCGAGGCGCGCGGGTTTACCGAGGTGGAGTGCGCGGCGTTGCAGGTCTCGCCCGGGAATGAGGCGCATCTGCACGCCTTCGCCACGGAGATGCGGGACGAGGCGGGGCGGTCGCAGACCATGTATCTGCACACCTCGCCGGAGTTTGCGTGCAAGAAGCTGCTGGCGGCGGGTGAGACGCGGATATTCGATTTCGCGCGCGTCTATCGCAATCGCGAGGCGGGGCCGCTGCACGCGCCGGAATTCACCATGCTGGAATGGTATCGCGCGGGCGCTTCGTGGAACGAGGTGATCGAGGACGCCGCCGGTATCTGTCTTGAGGCGATGCTGGCGGCGCAGGGCGAGGGCGGCGTGCTGACATGGCGCGAGCAGACGTGCGACCCGCAGGTGGAGGTAGAGCGGCTGACGCTGTGCGAGGCGTTTGCACGCGATGCGGGGATCGATCTGGCGGCGGTGCTGGGCGATCGCGACGGGCTGGCGGCGGCGGCGCGCGGGGCGGGCGTGCGCGTGGGCGAGGGCGATGGGTGGTCCGACATTTTCAGCCGCGTTCTGGTGCAGTTGATCGAGCCGAAGCTGGGGCAGGGGCGGCTGACGGTATTGTGCGAGTATCCGGCGGAGGAGGCGGCGCTGGCGCGGCCGCTGGCGGATGATCCGCGCTTTGCGGAGCGGTTCGAGCTGTATGCTTGCGGCGTGGAGTTGGCCAACGGATTCGGGGAACTGACCGATGCGGCGGAGCAGCGGCGGCGTTTCGAGGCGGAGATGGCGGTGAAGCAGGCGGCATATGGCGAGCGCTATCCGCTGGATGAGGACTTCCTTGCGGCGCTGGAGATC
>CAZJZQ010000020.1:0-23814 GCA_964550535.1 uncultured Rhizobium sp. | reverse complement strand
AAGCGGTGTGGCGCTGGGGTTTGACCGTCTGGTGATGCTGTGCGCGGGCGCACGGCGGATCGGGGATGTGTTGTGGGCGGGATAACTCTTTCCCCGTTTACGGGGGAAGAGTTAATCTGGGCGTGTGATGTGTGGCTCCGTCCACCTCGATGGCGAGACGCGTCTTGATACACGCGAAGTCCAGCACGTAGGCGCCGACCGGAACCTGGCGGCGGAACTTGCGGTGCTGCGATGCGTCTTTGAGTTTCCACCAGAGAAGGCGTTCGGCCTTCGTCATCTCGCGGCGGAGACGGCGCGCGAATGGGGTGTTCTGTCCATCGCGCATTGACCGGCTCCCCCAAGCGCTATGAGGGTGACGTGTGACAATCGCCAGAGCAAGGCCTTGGAGGAAAAGATGAAGAGCTGCGGCAAAACTCTTCCCCCGCTTGCGGGGGAAGTACGGCGAAGCCGGGATGGGGGCGAGTCAAGGCGGGATTGTTTGCGCGAGAGTCCCCTTGGGACTCGCCCCCATCCCCCTTCGGGGACTTCCCCCGCAAGCGGGGGAAGGGTGTTTCCTGGACGACGCGGGAAAGCGCTTCTTTTTTTCACCGCCCTCGCCTTCGCCGCGTGCGCCAGTGGGCCGAAGCCTTGCACGACGGAGTGGGTGGATTGGAAGACGGACCGGATCTATGCGGATTTCAGGCAGGCGAACCGGGGACCGCTGGCGGATCTGCGGGAGTTGAACTCGGCCTTGTCGGTTGACGGCGGGACGAGCGCGTCGGGGCTGCTGGCTCTGGCGAGGTTTGCTCCGGCGGTGGTGCGGATGATGGATACGTTCATCCACGACACGGTTCCGCAGGTGCAGTCGGCAGTCGCGCAATGCGGGAATGCGCCGGGGGCTTCGCGCCTGCTGGCGGATTTCCTGCGGCAAGAGGGCGTAAGCGAGCGGGCGACCGACGCCATCGAGCGGTTCGGGCGGACGCTGACGCGGAGCTAGCGCTGTGCTACAGCCCCGCGCGTGACGACGATCCTTTTTCCCAGGAGCCACGACGCCCGCCGCACGCTGCGCACGGCGGACGAGTTGGTTGCGGCGGGCCTTGCGGCGGACGCGGGCGCGCTGGCGCCGGTGATGGCGGCGTACGCCACGGCGGTGACGCCGGCGATGGCGGAGCTGGTGGATCATCGCGACGCGGCGGACCCTATTGCGCGGCAGTTTGTTCCTTCACCGGATGAACTGCGCATTCTGCCGGAGGAACTTGTTGATCCCATCGGCGACCGCGCGCATTCGCCGGTCGAGGGGATTGTGCATCGGTATCGCGATCGCGTGCTGCTGAAGGCCGTGAGCGTGTGCCCGGTCTATTGCCGGTTCTGTTTCCGGCGCGAGATGGTGGGGCCGGAGAAGGGCGGGAATCTGTCGCCCGCAGAGATGGATGCGGCGCTGGATTATATTCGCGCGCATCCGGAAATCTGGGAGGTGATCGTCACGGGCGGCGATCCTTTCATGCTGTCGGCGCGGCGGGCGAAGGCGTTGACGCAGGCGCTGGAGGATATCGCGCATGTGAAGGTGATCCGCTGGCATACGCGGATGCCGGTGGCCGACCCGGCGCGCGTGCCGGCGGAGTATGCGGCGGCGGTGCGCAGCGCGACGAAGGCTGTGGTTGTCGTCGCGCATGTGAACCATGCGCGCGAGCTGACAGCGGAGGCGCGGGCGGCGATCGGGCGGCTGGTGGATGCGGGCGTGCCGGTGCGCAGCCAGAGCGTTCTGTTGCGCGGGGTGAATGACAACGTCGATGCGCTGGAGGCGTTGATGCGCGCGCTGGTGGAGGCGCGGGTGCAGCCTTATTACCTGCACCATCCCGACCTTGCGCCGGGGACGTCGCATTTTCGGATGAGCGTTGCGGAGGGGCAGGCGCTGGTGCGCGAGTTGCGCGATCGCGTGTCGGGACTGTGCCAGCCGGTCTATGTGATCGATATTCCCGGCGGCGTGTCCAAGGCGGTGGCGACGCCGTCTGACGTCATGGGCGTGGTGTCCGGCGAGGACGGAGTGCTGTTGCGCGGGCGTGACGGAGTGCTGCGGCCTTATTCCGGTTAACTCGTCTGGACCTCCGGGGTTTACGGGAACGGCAGGCTTAACGGTTCCACAATCTGATCGTGTCTATTGTGCGGACTGAAGTTCGCGGCGGGTTGAGCGCGGGCATTGCTGGGGAAGTGCGGCCTGTGTTGGTGCGGCGGCTGGCGATGAGGGATGACTGAACGCCATGTCCGGCATCGATCCGAGCAAGGTTCTCTTCAACCTGGAGAATGCGCAAATCCTCCTTCTGGAGGGGGACAGCATGGCGATGACCATCCTGTCGCAGATCATGCTGGGCTTCAACGCGCGCAACACGACGCGGCTGGACAGCGTGGCCGACGCCAAGACGCATCTGATCGCGTACGCCACTGACCTCATCGTCTATGACCCCACGACCCTGGCCGACGGATATGAGTTCGCGCCGTGGCTGCGCCGGAACGGGCCGAAGCATTCCAAATATGCCTCTGTTCTGGCCATCACATCGCACACGCAGGCCTCGCGGGTGAACGAGCTGCGCGACAGCGGCGCCAATTTCATCGTCACCAAGCCGCTGACGCCCGCGGTGATCTTCGAGCGCATCATGTGGATGGCGCGCGAGAACCGGCCGTATGTGGAGTGCAAGAGCTATGCGGGCCCTGACCGCCGGTTCAAGGATGTCGGCGCGCCGCTGGGAACGATGGGCCGCAGGGCCGAGGATATCGAGCTGGCCAACCGTTTCGCGCCCGAGCACGAGATGAACCAGACCGATATCGATGAGATCATGAACCCCGGAAAGCGCGCGTCATGAGCGTCGTGAAGTTCACCACCCCGTCCAACTCGCTGCGTTCGGCGCTTCAATCTGCGCGGCCGTCGATGGCGCATCAGGCGATCGAGCGCGCCAATACGAACCTGTTGAACCTGAAATCCGAGTGCGAAGATTATATCGACGGCCTGATGATGCAGCTTTCTGAAGTTGTCGCGGCGCGGGATGTGGATGCGCACGACCGGCTGGCCGCGATTTACCAGCTTGCGGTGCGTTTCATCGGCGTGAGTTCACTGGCCGGGCTGATCGAGCTGGAACATGCCGCGCGCAGCCTGTGCGATGTGGCCGACGGGCTGCTGGAGCGGGGACTCTCCGACGAGGAACCGATTCGCGTGCATGTTGAATCGATGCGCCTGCTGCGCCATCCGGCGGCTCTGGGCGCGCAACGCGAGATGCTGGCCGATGGCTTGCGGCAAGTGCGGGCGCGCTACGCCCCTCCCGCCGGGGCGGACGAAACGGCCTGACCGGATTTTGGCGTTTGCTGAATTTCTGGTGAGCGGGCGGTGTTCCTTGTCCCGACGCGGGAATTTCGCGCTTGTCCGGGCGGCAAAACTCGAAAAACTTGCGATTGGACATTTGGCCGCGCTATCGCGGGCGTGTAATCGTGCTTTTCGTAAGCGTGAGCGGAATTTGCTGGCCGGGCGCCCCCGGCCGGACACCCAATCGGTGCCCCTGAACATGTTTCAGGCCCGATACCCCGAGAGACTGCCCCCGGACCGCCTGGTTCGGGGGCAATTTTTGACCCCGGCCGCGCGGTGATGCAGATGGGTGTCTGGAAATCATCAGGACATCCGCATGGCCAGTATCGAAGTCGTTGATCCGTCCGAAGCCGGGCTGAACGCCGAGCGGCTGAAGCGCATTCCGGAATATTTCGAGAGTTATGTCGCGAAACAGAAGCTGCCTTGCGTGGCGGCTCTGGTGGCGCGCGGCGGGCAGGTGGCGCACCTGTCGCTGCAAGGCGCGATGGAGATGGGCGGCAGGGAGCCGATCAGCGAGGACACGATCTATCGCATCTATTCGATGACCAAGCCCGTCACCTCGGTTGCGGCGATGATGCTGTTCGAGGAAGGCAAGCTTCGCCTCGATCATGAGGTGCACCGTTATATCCCTGAATTCGCCGGCGCGATGGTGTTCGATGGCGGCACGGCGGAGGCGCCGAAGCTGAAGAAGCCGGAGCGGCCGATCCTGGTGCGTGATCTGTTCCTGCACACGGCGGGCATCACCTATGCCTTTCTGCACCAGCATCCGGTGGACGCGATCTATCGCGCGCGCGGGCTGGAATATGCGCGGTGGGACGGCGATCTGGCGAGCTTCTGCGCGAAGCTGGCTGAGGCGCCGCTGGTGTTCTCGCCGGGCGAGCGGTGGAACTACTCCAACGCCACCGACGTGCTGGGCCGTGTGGTGGAGGTGGCGTCGGGCATGACGCTCGACCAGTTCTTCGCGACGCGCATCTTCAAGCCGCTGGGCATGACGGATACGGCGTTCCATGTGCCGGAGGACAAGCTGGACAGGCTGATGGCCTGCTACTGGCGCAACCCGGCCAATGGCGTGACCATCCAGCAGGACGCGCGCGGCGCGGGCAGCACCTATGCGAAGGCGCCCAACGTGCTTTCGGGGGGCGGCGGGCTGGTTTCCACCATCGGCGACTATCTGAAATTCTGTCTGATGCTGGCCAATGGCGGCGAACTGAACGGCCAACGCCTGCTGAGCCCCAAGACGCTGGAGTTCATGACGATGAACCACCTGCCGGGCGGCAAGACGATTGCGGAGATGGGCGACAAGACCTTCTCCGAAACGCGCATGGAAGGTTCGGGCTTTGGCCTTGGGTGGGCGGTGACCACGGATGTGGTGGCGACGACGCAGCCGGGATCGTCGGGCGCGTTCTCATGGGGCGGGATGGCGTCGACCTTCTTCTGGGTCGACCCGCAGGAAGACCTGATCGCGATCCAGATGACGCAGCTCGTGCCCTCGGGCGCCTACCCGATCCGGCCGCAATTGCAGCAGCTGGTGTATGCGGCGATCGAGGAATAGGGGTGCGAGGGGCCGGCGCGCGCTTTGCGTTTTGCATTAGAATGTGCGGTGTTTCTCAGGCTTTCTGTCATGCAGGCAAAGAGCGTTGAGGAGTGGGCCCCGGACAAAGCCTTCGGCTTTTCCGGGGTGACAATAGTGGTAGCCGCTATCGGTTGGATCTCCATCCAGCTTTTACGAGAGCAGGGTAGTAGTCAGTCCAGCGAGGGTTATCCGTTTCGATCAGGCGAACCTTCCATAACCGCCGCCAGCGTTTAATGCGCTTCTCGCGGAAGATGGCGAAGTTGATATCGCCGTGATCTCGAACCAGAAAAGTTTGTGGGCGCCATATCGCTTGGTAAAGCCGGGGATGGCGCCGGTCCGGTGATCATACGAGCGCGCGACGAGATCGTTGGTCACGCCTGTGTACAGCGTACCGAAATCGTAAGAGCCTACGATGTACACGAAATAGATAGGGTCCCCAACCATGGGGGCATATTGGGCCGGCGCTCACAGCTTGTCACCCCGGGAAGCGCGAAGCGGTTGTCCGGGGGCCGCTGATCCGCAGGCAAGGAGTGTCGAGATATGACACGAAACGCTGGCCGCCTCGCGTATCAACATCGCGCGACGCGCGAAGCCTAATGATGATGGTGGTGGTGTTTGTCTTCGGGGGGCAGGTCGTTGTAGCGGCCGCATTTGGGGCAGAGGATCGCCTCGAACGGGTGTTCGTGCATCACGTCGAAATGGCTGACCGACTCCAGCAGGCGCGTCTTGCACGAGCCGCAGCGATAGGTGGTGTCGCCCTGGCCCTCGATGGCGACCTGGCCGCGCTCGGGCTTCAGCACGCCGTCATCGCTGGCGGGCTTGGGGACGAGGCGCATTTCCTTCTGCGGCATGGGATATCTCCTGAAATCTTTCCCGGCTGACATGCGCCAAGGTGCGGCGCAGGGCAAGAGAGCGGGGCGGCGTTTCAGCCCGCCATGGAAGTGAGGATCACGCCGCCGAACAGCCACAGGACGGTGGCGAGGAAACTCCATTTCCAGAGCGGCGAGTCCGTCATGTCGCGGCGCACTTCCTGGGGGTCCTGGCGGCGGACGATGACCGCGCCAGCCCAGGCGATGACGAACCCCACGACCCACGCAAAGAACGGCGCCGTGACCAGCGACCACTCCCGCAGCATGGTGGGATCAAAGGGGACAGCGTTCATGGGGGTGGAGGATGGGGGATTGAGCGGAGCGGTGCAACTCCCGGCGCAAGGGTGGTGCGCGCTCCTCCTCCGCTTTAGCAGGAGAAGGGTCGCGCCGGAGATGACGGCCAAAAATGAACTAGGAAAAAAATCCTAGGAAATTTATCCTACCCCTTGGAGGTCGTGGGATGATGCTTCGTCACATCATCGACGAGGTTGGATATGCCAGTTAAAAATACAATGCGGACAAGGCGGGAGGCGGATGACCGGCAGGTGATGCTGGCGTTGTCGCTGGCCGCCTATGCGACGGAGACGCCTCTGGATGAGGTGCTGGAAGCGGACAAGGGGCGGATGCCCGTGAGTCGCACGCGCCAGATCGCCATGTATCTGAGCCATGTGGCTTTCAGCATGAGCATCGGGCGTGTGGCCAATGCGTTCGGACGCCACAACACCACGGTCGCCTATGCCTGCGGCCGGGTGGAGGATTGCCGCGACGATCCGGATTTCGATGCGTGGATGGAGAGGCTGGAGACAGCGGCGCGCGCGGCGCCGCAGATGGATGCGGCGGTGACGGGCGAACGCTGGCGTGCGCTGCTGGCGGGGGCGGCGTCATGAGCGCGGCGCAGGAGATGAGCCGGGCGAAGCTGGCGCTACGCATGATGAAGGTGTCGGGGCGGCGGATGCTGGCGCGGCGCGGCGGGTGGGCTGTCGTCGCGGGCAAGGCCGCGCGCATGCAGACATACGCCGTGTTGTCGCGGGAGGAAGGCGAGCGGCTGATCGCGGACGGCGCCGTGCAGGCGGCGGCGGGCGGGGGCTATGTGCTGACGGGAGCGGAGGTGCGGGCGGTGGAGAGCGAGTCGGCGCGCGTGCGGGCGTCGCCTGCTGCGTTCTTCGTTGCGGCGCGCGGCGGTGCGGTGCGGCGCAGGGCGAGCGGCGCGGGCTTTCTTGCGCTAGCTAATCGCGCGCGCGAAGGCGATGGACCGCTGAGCCTGCGCCAGGTGGAGGCAGGGCTGCGGTTGATCGCGGATGCGGAGCAGGCGGGGCGCGATCCGAAACTGTCGATGCGATGGGATGGCGTGGTGAGGGATGGCGGCGGCGGCGCTTCGGGCGGCGGCCTGTCTCCGGTGGCGCGCGGGGCGGAACGGCGCTTGCGCCGCGTGCGGACCGAGGCGGGCGAGCGGGCCTTCATGCTGGCCTGGGCGGCGTGCGTGGAGGCGCGGCCGATGGTGGTGCTGGCGGTGCGCGCCGGTGTTGGCGCGAAGCGCGCGGCGGGGATGCTGGCGGCGGCGCTGGAGAAGATTGCGAAGGGCTATGACGGGTGAGGTGCGGCGCCGCCGCGAAGCCTATCCCGCCGCCTTCGCGATGTCGCGGATGCGGGTGAGCATGGAGCGGAGGCCGTTGGAGCGGGCGGGCGACAGGGCGCTGGCGACGCCGATGTCGCGGAAGAAGGCGTCCGCGTCGAAGGCGAGGATCTCGGCGGGCGTGCGGTCCGAATAGAGTTTCAGGATGACGCCCACGAGGCCGGCGACGATCAGCGCATCCGACGCGCCACGAAAGGCGATGGCGCCGGGAGTGATGGAGGAGGGTTCGGCGACGAGCCAGACCTGGCTGGTGCAGCCGCGCACCTTGTTGGGCTCGACCAGTTCGGCGGCGGCGAGCGGGGGCAACGCCTTGCCCAGATCAATGATGTAGGCGAAGCGCGCCTCCCAGTCGCCGAGCAGGGTGAAGTCCTCGCGCAGGGCGGCGGCGGCGGTTTCGATGGGGTTATCGGCGGTCATGGCCGCTCATGTGGCGCGGGCGGACGCGCGAGGCAAGTGTCAGGGTAAATCCAGTTGCTTCCGTTCCGCCCTGGTAAAGCGGCGGAGGGAGACGGCGTGGACGTTCGGGCGGCCGTAAAGCTTTTCGGCAGGAAGGTTGGACAGGCCCTTCGCGTGCACGGCGTCGTCCGCAGGGAGATAGATTTTGCGGCGCACGGAGCGGTGACCGGCCCGGACGCTTTCAAAGCGGTGCGGGTCGGGCTCCAGCACGACATCCCACCACGCTCCGTCCGCGAACAGGTGCGCCTGGCGGAAGGAGCCAAGTTCGCGGCGGCGTTCGGCGGGCTTTGGCTTTCTGGCCCGTGGCGAGCCTGGGGGCGGCTGACCCTTCTGCCGGTTGCGCTTCAGGATGCCGGTTTTGGGGTGGACGTAGAGCAGCGCCCACGACTCCTGCACTGGAACATCGACGCTGCTGAAGCGCTGGCTGACAACGACCACGCCGTCCTTCATGCGGGTGTCGATGGCGACGAAGTCCTTCACGTGATCGAGGATGTGCTGCTGGACAGTCGAGGCCGGGCGGATGTGCTCGGACAGTTCAGCGTGAACCTTGTTCCACGGGCGGCCGGTGTTCTTTTCGAGAAAGCGGCGCAGGGGGGAGAGATTCTCGTTCAGGGATTTGGTCTTCTCCGGTTTCTTCGCAGGCATGCGCTGGCGCAGGGGCGCGCCATCATCGTCGCGCAGGGCCTCTGTGCGGCCCTTGCGGCGCGGCGCGTTATGACGCGGCCTTTCGACGATGACTTTGGACATGTCCTTGCGTATGGCGGGGAAGGTAAGGAATGCGGTGAAAAATTGAAGTCCCGCCGCGAAGGGGTTTCAGCCGCCCAGCCCGGTGAGCTTGCCCAGCGCGTCGAGATAGGCGCGGAACGCCTTGCGGCCCTCCGACGTGAGCTTCGCGCGGGTGAGGGGGCGGCGGTCGCGGAAGGTCTTCTCGATGGCGATATAGCCCGCCTCCTCCAGCTTGCGCAGGTGGACGGAGAGGGCGCCGTCAGTGGCGCCGATCTTGGCTTTCAACTCGTTGAACTCGGCGGTGTCGGCGGCGGACAGGTAAGCCATCACCCCCAGCCGCACGCGGCCGTGGATCACGTCGTCGATACGCTCGACGTTGAAGTCGTCCTCGGATGGACGCGGTTTGCTCACGCGCGGCTGTTCCTGACCATGACGAGACCGGGGCCCACGAGAAAGAGAAGGCTGCCCGCGCCCATCGCCAGCCAATGTTCGGGCGATTCGATCAGCGCCGCGCAGGCCAGCGCTGTGGCGAAACAGCCCGCCGCAACGCCGAAGCCCCATGAGCGGCGCTGAGCCATCGCGAAGACGAACCACGCGCCGCCGTAAAGCGCCATGGCAAGCGATGGCCATACGACGAAGGCATTCTGGCCCGTGCGGTAGGATGCGATGGTAAGCGTGGCGAGGATGGCGGCGGCCATCACGCCGACGCTGGCCCACGCGGCGCTGAAAGCGCGTGAGGCGGGGCCGTTGGAGGCGCGCTTGCCGATGTGGCCGAGCCAGAGGTTGAGCGGGACATAGACGGCGGTGGCGGGCGCCCAGGACCACACCGTCCAGTTCTCCGGCCAGGGAACGAGGCCGCGCAGTCCATGCCGATGTTCGATACATGGATGCAGGAATTTACCGTGGTGCTGTGGGATCAGCCGGGAAGCGGGGGGACGGGCAAGAAGCATGCGTTCGCGCACGGTGATCTGTCGGTGGAGCGCTATGTCGCCGATGGCGTTGCGCTGGCGGAGCAGTTGCGGCGGAGGTTTGGTCAGCGGCGCATTGTGCTGATGGGCATATCGTGGGGCGCGCGGCTTGGCGCGATGATGACCCAGAAGCGCCCCGACCTGTTCAGCGTCTATGTCGGCATGGCGCAGCCGGTGGGGCGGCGCGGCGATGCTTATGGGCAGGCGCGAGCGCTGGAGATCCAGCGCGAGCGCGGCATTGCCGCGGGTGTGGCGGCGCTGGAGAAGCTGGGGCCGCCGCCCTATGCGACTTTCGAGGATTTCATGGTGCGGCAGCAATATGTGTCGCCGCCCTTTGTTCCGATGGACCCGCGCGAGGCGGCGAAGACGGCGGCGGCGCGCGAACTGTTCGCTGGTTTGCCATCCGATGCGCCCTATCTGGCGTTTGGCGCGGACTCGCAGAAGCCGATGGACATGAATCTTTTCATGGAGACGCTGCGCGCGACCTTCGCGCAGCGCGACTGGGAGATGCGCGACATCGGCCGCTCATGGGCGATGCCGGTGTTTGTCTTTCAGGGCGAGACGGACCTGAACGCGCCGGAGGCGATGGCGCGGGAATGGTTGGCGGAAATCAATGCGCCGATGAAGGCGTATGAGATGATCCCCGGCGCCGGTCACAACACTGTGCTGTTCCGCGATGAGTTGCTGGCGCTGTTGCGCAAGCATGATGTGGCCGGGATTGCGCGGCGGGCGTTGTAGGCCGGACATGAAGACGCCCCGGACTTGCGGCCGGGGCGTCGAGGTTTGTGCAGACGTCTTTTCCGGAAAACCGGAGGCTAGCGGGCGACCTGCGAGAAGCAGGCGCCGGCGTCGCCGATGGCGTGCTCGGCCAGGCAGAAGGACAGGTCAGCGCGCGTGTAGGCGGCGGAGACGCAGGCCTGAAGCTGGAGTTGCGACCAGTCGATGCAATCGTGGGTCGGGCGATCCTTCATGGCCGCCTTCATGTCATCCGGGTTGGCGTTCTCCGCTTCCAGCACGTGGAAGGCGGCGAGCGTGACGATGCGGTTGGCCGTGCTCTCACGGCGCGGATCGACCTTGAGCGCCGGCGCGGGAGCCGCAGCGGGGACGAAGGTGGAGAGCGCGGCCGCCGGGGCGCTGGCGGTGAGGACGCCGAGCTTGTCCCACACCGTCTCCTTGGCGGAGGCGGCGGGTTTGGAGGCGGAGGCCATCATCAGGTTGAGGTCGGGGCCGGAGAACAGTTTCAGCGCGGCGTCGGTGACCGGCCTCACGGTTTTCGCCGAGGTCTTGAGACGCGAGGCTTCGGCCGAGGCGTTCTTGAGGCGCGTCTTGCCCCAGGTGACGTTCTGCAGCTTGTAGGCCTGTTCTTTCACGAAGGCGGCGGCGCTGGAGATGCGGCCGGAGTCCTGCGAGTTGGCGGTGAGGGCCATCTGGAGGGCGCGTTCGCCACCTTTCAGCGTGCGGGCGTAGCCGACATCGTTGCGCATGCCGCCGAGGACACGCTCGCGACCGAAATAGGCGTCGATGTCACGGACGGAGTCGCCGAATTCCTTGTCCTGGGCCGCGATCATCGCGGAGTAGGAAATCCAGCCCGAGGAGAGCTGGTCCGGGTTCTGCGTGCCGAAGGTGTCGAGGGCCCTGTCCAGCTCGTTGGCGCTGCTCAGGGGGGTGTTCGAGATCGTCGAGACTTCGCCCTGATACTCCGCATAGGCGGCCGCAGCGGTCGGCAAAAGGCGGGGCGCCGCCGGACTGGTTTCCGGCGTCTGGGCCAGCGCCGGTGCGGCGGCGAGGGCTGCGGCAGTCAGGAGCAGGCTGGAACGCATTTAAGACCTCCGACAAATTTACTCAGAAAGTCGCGGGAACGATTTTCACTTCAAAGTCGCGCGGTGGGCGAATCCTAGCAGACACGGCCCGCAATGTGCTTCCAAAATCGAAGGATGAACTGCGAATTGTTTACGCGCGGTTAGGATGCTCGATGGAACTCCCGGGTTCAAGACGACAAGTGAAGTTAAGGCTCCGCAAATGAACGTTTTGCGGACCATCTGGATCGTTCTCGCGACCCTTGCCACGATCTATGTCCTTGTTCTCGGTGTACCATTCTGGCTTGCCGCGGGGGCGTTGGGCTGCGCCATTCTGCCGCCTGCGCTTGGACTTTTTGTGCAGGGCTCGGCGCCGGACGACCAGACAGCGGAACTTGAAGCCGGCATGTGGCTGGCGCTCGCCACCCTGGCGGCGGCCAGCACGGGTGGTGCGCAATCTCCCCTGATTGTGCTGTTCGCGGTGGCGATTGCGCGTGGATGGGCCGGGCGCGACCTGAGGCTTGTGACAGAAATCGCGGGCTTTTCCCTGCTCGGCTATGCGCTGGCGGGGATCGCCGGGCTGGATGGTGGCTGGATCGCCTCGGGCCATGCGGCGGTGATTGGTTTCGCCTATGGATTCGCCGGGCTGATCATGGCGGGCGCGAGCGCGGTTCACATCGCGCGCAATAATTTACCTGTGCAATCGCCCCCCCCTGTCGTGCAGCAACCGCCTGCGGCGGGGCCGTCAGCGGCGGAGGCCGGCCTGACGCAACGTCTGAACCTGCTGGAAGCGCGGCTGCGCGAGGCGGAGGCGGCGCGGTTCGCGGCGGTGGAAGAGACAATGGAGGCCAAGGCGGCGCTGGAGTCGCGCACGCGCTTCTTCGCGCAGACCAGCCATGAACTGCGCACGCCGTTGAACGCGATCGCCGGGTTTGCCGACATGATGCGCAATGCGGTGTTCGGTCCCCTGCCGGATCGTTACCAGGAATATGCCGAGCTGATCCGCGAGGGCGGTCGTGACCTGGAGCTGGTGGTGGACGATGTGCTCGATCTCGCGCGCATCGATTCCGGCCGCTATGAAATCCTGCCCGAGCCGGTGAGTCTGACGGAGCTGGCCGAGGACGCCGTGCGGTTCATGGCGGACATGGCCAAGCGCAAGAAGATCGACCTGGCGGTGGAAGACGGCGAGGACGTGGAAGCGTTCGCGGACCAGCGCGCCGTGCGCCAGATCGCGCTGAACCTGATTTCCAACGCGCTGAAGTTCACGCCGGAAGGCGGGACGGTGCGGATTTCGACCATCGAAGCCAATGGCGGCGCGCTGCTGGCCGTATCCGATACGGGCGTGGGCATCTCGCCGGAAGAACTGACGCGGTTGTCGCGCGCGTTTGAACAGGGCGAGGCGGGCCGCAAGCAGAAGGGGGCGGGTTTGGGCCTGTCCGTCGTGCGCGCCTTTGCGGAACTGCATCGCGGACGGCTGGATATCGAAAGCCGGGAGGGCGGCGGATCGACCATCGCCGTATTCTTCCCGCATGAGGCGCCGGCGAAATCGTAGGCCCTGCAGGAAGAAGAATGGCCTGACAGGTCGCGCCGAGGGGGAAATCGGGCGTTGAAAACTCCACAAGTCAGTTTCGGCCTGCTAACACTTGTCCGCAGGGGGCGGCCCGGAGGGGCGCCATGACAGACGTTTTCATCGCCTATGCGCGCGAGGACATCGAGCGCGTGCGCCCGATCGCCGAAGCTTTGCAGACCGAGGGCTGGGACGTCTGGTGGGATCCATCGGCGCCGCTGGTTGGCGGGGACGACGCCAAGCTGGGCGGCGCGCATGTGGTTCTGGCGGTGTGGTCGGCCTATGCGCGCGCGTCGGACCATGTTCGCGCCGAGGCGGCCGCCGGTCTTTATGGCAACAAGCTGGTCCAGGTGCGGATCGATTATTCGCCGCCGCCGCGGCCGTTCGATCAGGTGGAAGTCATCGACCTGAGCCTGTGGCCGGGCGGACGGGAGGATGCGGGCTGGCGTGGATTGTCGGTGGCCGTGCGCTATATCGCGGGACAGCCGGCGGCGGCGCGCGAGACATTGCCCGCGAAGTTCATGCGCAAGCCGGCCTATGTGGCGAGGCGCTCGCTGCGGGCGACGCCGTTTCTTGCGGCGGCGCTGGTGGGCGTGCTGGCGGCGGGGGCGTGGTTCGCCGATCCGTTCAACTGGCGCGGCCTGCGGCCTGTGGCGGACACGAGCGCGGCGGCGGCGAGGGATGATGTGGCGACGGCTGCGCCCGAATTGTCGACGCCGGGCCTGACGCCGGAAGAAGAATACGCCTGGATACAGGTGGACCGCCGCGACCCCGGCGCGGTGCGCGCGTTCATGGGGCAGTTCCCCGATGGCGGCGGCGCGGAGGCCGCGCAGGCGTTGTTGCGCGTTCTGGATGCGCAGGCGTGGGTGGAGGCCGTGACCGGCGATACGGAGGAGGCTTACGCCGCCTATCTCGCCGCATTCCCGCAGAACACGGCGGCGCCCGGCGTGATGAGGGGTGAAGCGAACAAGCGCATCGCGGAGCTGGGCGCCGAGCGGCAGCAGGCGGTGAGTTATATCCAGACCTCGTTGAAGGCGGCGGGCCTTTATCGCGGGGCGATTGACGGCAAGCCGGGCGCAGGGACGGAGCGTGCGGTGCGAGCCTTCGCTTCGGAGTCCGGCGTTGGCGCGCCGGATCTGGCGGTGGCGGCGCCGCGTGAGCTGCGCCGGTTTGGCGATGCGATCGCGCGGCTGGCCGGATCGCCGGCGCCGCCGCGGGCGGAGACGGCGGCTTCGGCGGAAGCGGACCAGCGCCGCGTGCAGCAGGCGCAGGCCGCAGCGGCGGCCGCGGCGCAAGGGGCGCGCGCGGCGCAGCCGGTTGCTGTTGCCGTCCAGGGCGAGCCGGGGGCGGATACGCTGGCGCGAGAGCAGCTCGCGGCGGCGGAGCAGGCGGCATGGACCGCAGCGAACGCGGCGAACACGGCGGCGGCGTATCAATCTTTCCTGTCGTCCTATCCCGCGGGCGCGCGGGCGGCGGAGGCGCGCAGCGAGCTGGCGCGGTTGCAGCGTCCGGCGCCGTATGCGGTGGAGCAGCTTGCGTCCGCCTTGCGCGGTCCGGTGGAGCAGGCGCGGCGGGCGCAGCAGACGGCGAACACGCGCGCGGCGGAAGCGCGCAACATGGCGGCTCAGGCGGATGCGGCGGCGAGCGCCGCCCGCAACGGCGCGGCGGGGTCTGCGGTCATTATTGCGCCGGATGGCGACCGATACGAGACGCAGATCGCCAACAACATGCCCGACGGTCTGGGCGTGAGGGTGAATGGCGATACGGCGTCGAACGGCGACCGCTATCGCGGGCAGCTTCGCGCCGGACTGGGGCAGGGGTTGGGCGTCTATGAGTTCGGGAGCAATCCGAACAATGCGGGCGGCGGCGCGCTGCGTTACGAGGGCGAACATGCGGGGGACGCGGCGGCTGGATTTGGCGTGATGAGCTGGCGCAGCGGCGACAGGTTCGCGGGCGAAGAGCGCGCGGGCGGGGCGTCGCGCGGCGTGCTGACCTTCGCGGATGGCTCGCGTTATGAGGGCGAGTTGCTGAACGGCGCGCGGCACGGGCTGGGCGTGTTCTGGTCCGCCGAGGGCGATGTGCGGCTGGCCGGACGCTGGGAGAATGGCGCGCTGGCCGAGGCGATGCGCGGCGAAACGCCGTAGCTGTTGCGAGGGATCATCCTGTGGTGCGGATGGCGTGGCCGGGGGAACTCCGGCGGCGCCGTTCCGTTCTGAAGGGAACAGGAGGATTCCCCATGGCCACCCCGCAGGAACTTGAAAAGAAATTCTGGAAAGCCGTCGACAGCGACCGCACGATGATGCTTGGCCTCACCGGCGATGACGGACATGCGCAGCCCATGACGGCGATGCTCGACCCTGAATACGACAAGGGGGATACGAACGCCGGGCCGATCTGGTTCTTCACCTCGCGCGATACGGATCTGGCGCGGAAGCTGGGCGACGGCCATCGCGCGATGGCGCATTTCGCGGACAAGGGAAATCACCTTTTCGCCTGCATTCACGGCACGCTGCGGCGGGACAACAATCCGGAAATGATCGACCGGCTGTGGAGCCCGTTCGTCGATGCGTGGTTCGAGGGCGGCAAGACGGACCCGAAGGTTCAGTTGCTGCGGCTCGATACCGAGGATGGGCAGATCTGGCTGAACGAGAACAGCCTGTTCGCCGGCGTGAAAATGCTGATGGGCAAGGATCCCAAGGAAGAATTCAGCGACAAGGTTGCAAAAGTTGAGCTGAGTTGAACGACGGCTTGTGATGTCCGAGGGCGTGGAACAGCTTGTCCAGTGGCTATCCATGGGCACGGGCATAATCGCTGCGGTGATGGTGGCGAGCAAGTTGAGCGCGAAGATCACGGGCTTCGGCTTCGTGGTCTTCGCTGTCTCGTCCGCTGGATGGGTGGTGTTCGGCGTCTCCATCGGTGAAGCGCCGCTTGTCATTCAGAACGTTGTGCTCGGCCTCATCAACCTTGTCGGCGTGTGGCGGTATCTGGTGGCGGGGGAGAAGGCGGCGTAGGCCGGTCATCCCGGCTTTCGCCAGGATGACCGGGAGAGAGTTAGTAATAAACCTTCTGCGCGGCGCCGTCGTAGTCGCGGATGTCGTCCCAGCGGTTGTGTTTGACCTTGGTGGCCCATTCGGGGTCCTGGAGGATGGCGCGACCGACGGCGATCATGTCGTATTCGCCGCGTGCGAGGCGTTCGATGGCGTCGTCGAAACGGCCGGCTTTCGAGCCTTCGCCGCGGAACGAGCCGGTGAATTCCGATGACAGGCCGACGGAGCCGACGGAGATCGTCGGGACGCCGGTGAGCTTCTTCACCCAGCCTGCGAAGTTGAGGCCTTTGGGGCCGTCGATCTCCGGAAACTCCGGCTCCCAGATGCGGCGTTGCGAACAGTGGATGATGTCGACGCCGGCGTCCACGAGGATGCGGGCCCAGGTTTCGATTTCCTGCGGCGTCTTCGCGATCCTGGCGGTGTAGTCCGCCGATTTCCACTGGCTGATGCGGATGATGAGCGGCAGGTCGCCGATGGCCGCGCGGACGCGGCGGATGGTTTCAGCGGCGAACTCGGCGCGCTTCTCGAATGATCCGCCGAAACGGTCTGTGCGCTGGTTGGTGACCTCCCAGAAGAACTCGTCGATCAGGTAGGCGTGGGCGCCGTGGAGTTCGATGGCGTCGAAGCCGAGGCGCTTTGCATCGGCGGCGGCGGCGGCATAGGCTTGGGCGTAGGCGAGGACTTCGGCTTCGCTGGGTTCTTCCGCCACCTTTTTGCCGGTGAGGGTTATGCCCGAGGGGCCGTCGCTGGGCGCGTCGGGGAAGTGGCCGGTGCCGGGCTTGCGCGCCATGCCGAGGTGCCAGAGTTGCGGGGCGATCCTGCCGCCGGCGGCGTGGACCTGATCGACTGTGCGTTGCCAGCCTTTCAATGCTTCATCGCCCCAGAACAGCGGATAATTGGGGCTGTCGGCGGCGCCCTTGCGCGGGATCAGCGTGCCTTCGGTGATGAGGAGGCCGACATTGTTTTCGGCGCGGCGGCGGTAATAGGCGGCGTTCTCTTCGGTGGGGACGCCGCCGGGCGAATGGTTGCGCGTCATCGGGGCCATGGCGATGCGGTTCTTCAGCTCCAGTCCGCGGATGCGGAAAGGCTGGAACAGCGGCGAAACGTCGGTCATGGCGGATAGCCCCTCGTGTGAACGTGCGCTCACATTTGGGTTGTTGCACGCGCAACGTCAATGCAGGCCAGCTAAGGTCTGGGTTGTGGCGCGTTATGGCGGCCCGGCGGAGCCTAGCGGGCCATCAGGTAAAGAACGAGATTGACCAGCGGCGGAACGGCCAGAAGAAACGCCGCCATCAGGGCTATGCTTCTTGTCGATATGCGTTGCGTACGCATCATTGGGCCTGTTTACCTCCATCCCATCAACCATTCCCGGGTGCGAGGGTTCCCGTGGGGACGAGGCTGGGTTCACTCAGCAAGATCTAGCAGCAAGATCGAGGCCATAGCCGGCGTAATTGGCGCGGCGCGGGCATCGGTGATGGACATGAAGGCCGTGCGTGATCTAGCCGCATTCCGGCGTGAAGCATGCGGCAGGCGGGAGAGGCGATGATGAAAACGGTGAAGCTGCCGCTGGAGGGCGGGTGTCATTGCGGGGCGGTGCGGTATCGCATCTCGCGCGCGCCGGTGATGGTCTATAATTGTCACTGCACCAACTGTCAGAAGATCGGCGGCGGGGCGTTCTCGACGCCGGTGTCGATCCATGAGGACAGTCTGAGCTTCACGCGCGGCGAACCGGCGCGGATCGAGTGGACGTCGGATGCAGGCAATGTGCGGTATGGTCTTTATTGCCGGGATTGCGGCAGCCGGATCACGCATGGGCAGGTGAAGTCCAACGGCATGCTGAGCCTGCGCGGCGGGACGCTGGACGATACGGGCTGGCTGGCGCCGGCGGGGGACATCTGGGTACGCGGCGCGCAGCCGTGGGTGAACATGGTGGAGGGCGGCGTGCAGTGGGAGGCGCAGCCTACGGACTACGCGCCGTTTGTTGCGTGGCTGCGCGAGCGGGTCAGATTCGACGGGTGAGGGCGGAGGTGTCTCATGAAATACGCTTTGGTGGTTGCACTGAGCGCGCTGGCGCTGGCGGGGTGTGAGGATGCGGGGGTGAACCGCGTCGAGGATGGCGAGCGGCTGGTGGTGAATGGTCACAAGCTGCGCCTGCACCAGATCGACGCGCCGGAGATCGCCGACGCGAAGTGCGATGCGGAGCGCGCGGCCGGAGAGCTGGCGGTGGAGCGGTTGCAGGGCGTGCTGCTGGCGGCGGCGTCGCTGGAATTCAGCAAGACGGATGCAATGTGCCAGCAGTTCATGTGGTGCGACGCGACGCTGACCGCGGATGGCCATGATGTAGGCGAGATGCTGGTGACCGAGGGGCTGGCGGTGCGCGGCACGCCTGTTGAAGCCAAGCTGGATGCGCATGACTGGTGCGCGGCGCCGCTGACAGCGGATGCGCCTGCTCTGGTTGTGACGCCCGGTCCTTCGGCAGCGGACGAGAATGCCGAGAGCGGACTGGAGAGCGCGCCGCTTGATGAGGCGCCTGCGCTTGAGGAGCCTGTGCAGGAAGAGATCGAGAGCAGGCCGGAGTAGGGGGTAATCTTCGCAGATGAAATGCGGAGAGACTTAAGGCGATACATCCCCAGCCGCTCATCCCGGCTTTTGCCGGGATGAGCGGGGAGAGGGCGTTGGAATGAACGTACAGACGCGCGTTACATATTAAGCGTGTCGTACAGGTCTTTCCAATCTGGATTGTGCGTTTCGATCAGCTGAGTTTTCCATGTGCGTCGCCATTCCTTGAGGCGGCGTTCGCGGCGAAACGCTTCATCGCGTGTGTCGAATGCTTCGCGCCAAACGAGGACGTGACAGTTGTAGCGTGATGCAAAGCCGGGAAAGGTTTTGTTGCGATGCTGCCAGACGCGCTGGGCAAGATCGTCGGTGTGGCCGACATAGATTGAGCCGTTCTTGGCGCTCGCGACGATGTAGGTCCAGAAGACCTTCTGCCCGTTCATGATGCTTTCCCCAACCAACAACAATAGATCATGTAACCAGCCGCTCGTCCCGACGAAAGTCGGGACCCAGGGCAGGTCGTCAGGTTTGTTTTGGGTTGGGCTTCAAGTCTGTAGGTGTGGCGTGACCGTTCCTGGGTCCCGACTTTCGTCGGGACGAGCGGGGATAGGTTAGTCGGTCTCGCGGTCATTTTTATCCCGCTCGCGCTTTGCGCCGTCGAGCGTGCGGGTGGTGACGGCGCGGTCTTTTTCTTCGCGGTCTTTTTCGCCTTTGGTGCGGCCGAACTTGAAACGGTTGGCGTCGGCTTCGGCGGATTTTTGCGCGCGTTTTTTCTGCTTGCGCCGATCGTTGAGATTGACCACGTCGCCCATGGCGATTGCCCCATCATCGAGCCTGAAATGAAGATAGGCGAGGCGTTCGTGCCGCGCAATCGGTGCGCGCACGACAAGCGTTATGCGCGATGGATTTAATGTGCGGCGGCGGCCTTGCCGGCCGAAGGCGCCGGGTATTCCGGCGCCGGGATCATCACGAAGGCGCGGGCGGAGCGGAAGTCGCCGATCTCGAACATGGCGGAGATCGGGTTCTGGTCCTTCGCACGCGGCGACGGCGTCACCTCGATGGTAATGGCTTCGCGCGGGTCGAGCGCTTCAAGGCGGTCGAGCATGGCGGCGGGGAAGTAGAACACCTGGATCGGTTCGCCGGTGACGGTGCGTTCCAGCTTGCGTTCGCCCGCCCACTCGCTGCGCGTGACGGAGCGCGGCGGGGCGGAGAGCTGGCCGGTGGAACGCAGCGCGCTGCCCAGCCACGGGTCGGCGAGTCTGGCGGGGTCGCGCAGCAGGATTTTCGCGGCGATGGGCATGGGGCCGTTGGCGGGAATGGCGACGGCGAAGCGGATGTCTTTCGAGTCCGCGCTGCGGCGCAGACCGGCCTGCGCGCCGTTGGCGGCGGGTTTCTGGCTGGCGGCCCATGCGTCGTGAACGGAGCGTGAGGCGCCCCAGACGGCGTGGGCGGAGGGGTATTCGAGATAGGTCGTCTTGGCGAACTGGCGGTAGGAGGCGCGGATGGTGGCGGCGACCTCGGCCACGTTGGGATGATCGCAGCCGAGCGCGCGGGTATGCGCGGCGACTTCGCCGGCGAGACGGTCAAGCTGGCTGCGCTTGTAGTTGGCGCGGAGGAGTTCGCCCTCGGCCTGATAGAGTCCGGATTTCAGGGCGAGGCGTTCGCCATCGGAAAACAGGTCGCAGCTCTTGTCGGCGGACGTGATGGCGGAGCGTTCAAGGAAGGACCGTTCGACCGCTTTCAGATCGGACCATGCCGGCGGCGCGGCGAGCGCGGCGCTGAGGCCCAGTATGGCCCGGCGGACAAGGTGCGCGCGGATGGACATGGGGTGCGAAGCTAGGCGCGCGGGGTTTATGAGGCGTTTACGCCGCAGCCGCCCTATTGCAGCGCGTTGGCGAGCCGCGTCGCCGCGGTTTCCGCGCCGAAGCTGGGCCAGACGGAGTTAAGCGCTTCCCGCGACAGGGATTTCCGGTGGTCGAACAGGTCGATCGCGCAATGCGCCTCCGACGCCTTGCAGATATCCTGCGCCTGCCGGTAGCCCATGATCGAAGCGATGCGGAAGGTGGTGCCGTCCGACGTGCGCGGCTTGATGATCTGCTGGATCGGTATCAGTTCCACGTCGCTTTTGCGGTTCTTGCCGCAGGTCATCCGGTCAAAGGACTGGGCGAAGTAGCCGCGCATTTCCGGCTGTGGCAGGTCGGCTTCCGGGTCATCCATGTTGTCTTCGGAGGTCGGGATGACGCTCACGCCGTCGATGAGCCCGAAAATCGGCAGGTTGCAGCGGCGGAGGAATTCACCATCGGATGTATAGACCTCGTAGGTCACCTGGGCGCACGAGAATCCGCGCGGCGTTTCGCCCCCGGTGGGGCAGATCCCGGTTCCTTCCAGCGCGGTGAACAGTTCATAATCGCGTTCTCTTTGGGACTGGCCCGAGACGACGACACGATCCGTTGGCTCGGCGAGGGGCGCGGCTGGAGGCGCCGCCGTTTGCGCGTGTCCGGCATGAACGGCGGCGCAAAGCGCGATGGCCAGAAGCGTGGATGGCAGGCGCAGATCCATATTCCCCCTCCGGATGGCCTCTTCGCCGGGAAACTAGGCGAGGCGCGTGCGTCCGGCAAGCAATCAAGCGCGTTGCGGCGAAAACCGTGTTAAGGCGCGGTCATGTCTCGCGAAATACCTTCACAGATCTGGGTTTCCGCACTGGTCCGCCGCGCCCAGCTGGGCGGAGCGTTCGCGACGATTGCGCACCGGGGCGACGCCGAGCGCGGCGATGTGGTGGTGAAGGTGACGCCGGAACGGGGGAGGGCGCGGCTGTATGCGCCAGTGTTCAATCCCGGCGGCCCGATGGAGTTCGAGGCCCTGCCGCCGGGCGCCGAGGATGCGGACGAGGCCGAGATTGACGCGCTGATCGCCAAACGGCGGAAGATGGACCGTGACCTCTGGGTGATCGAGATCGAGGATCGCGAGGGGCGGCACTTTCTTACAGAGACGGTGCGCGGGAGCAGGGAGTAGGACGCGCCGCTGCGTCTTGCGGCAGGCGGCGGCGTACAGCAGATTCATGACATCATTAACTGCCTTGCGGGGACATCATGACGAAGAAGAGGCGTTCGGGCGGATGGCGCGGGGGCGTGCTGGTGGCGCTGGCCATTGGCGCGGCGGGCGCGGCGCATGCGCAGACGCCGCCGTGCGAAGCGGTCAAGCCCCTCCTGGTGCTGGATAGGGCGAAGACCGGCGCATTGCGCGGGGCGCAGATCGAGGTGACGGACGAGGGAACAGTCTATGCCGCGAAGACCGATCTGCCGGGATTTTCCGGGTGCACGATGACGGTGGCGAAGGAGGCGAATCCCTATCGCGACCACGCGTATGAGTGCAAGGGAGAACTGGCGTCGGGAGAAGCCGCCACGCGTTACATGGAGGACGTGTGGGCGTGCACCCGCGATCTTTTCAGCCAGCGCGGCGTCGAGGAGGAATGGGTCGGCGGACGGTATCAGTTCACCGCGATCGAGGGGCAGGCGACGGAGATGGGCCGCGAGGAAGAGATTTCCTTCGGCGACACGGATTACTACTGGCTCTGGATCGACCGGCTGTTCCCGGACGCGGCCGAAATTGCGGTGCGCGTATTCTATTACCATCTGGATGAGTGAGGAACGGCGGCGTGCTGAAGCTCTACTATCACCCGCTGGCCTCCTTCTGCTGGAAGGCGCTGATCGCGCTGTATGAAAACGCGACGCCGTTTGAGGGCGCGGTGGTGGATCTGGGTGACGCGGCGTCGCGCGAGGCGTTTGCGCGGGTCTGGCCGCTGATGAAGTTTCCGGTGATCGTGGATGGCGCGCGCGGAGTGACGGTGGGCGAGGCGACCACGATCATCGAGTATCTCGATGTGTTTTATCCCGGCGCGATCCGGTTCGTTCCCGCCGATGCGGATGCGGCGTGGCGCGTGAAAATGTGGGACCGGGTGTTCGATCACCATATTCACGAACCGATGCAGAAGATCGTGGTGGACCGGCTGCGGCCCGAGGGCGGCGGCGACGCCATCGGCGTGGAGCAGGCGCGCGGGACGATGCGCGGCGGCTATGCATTTCTGGAATCGCGGATCAGCGACGGGCCATGGTTCATGGGCGAGGCGTTCACCCTGACGGACTGTGCGGCCTGCCCTGCGCTGTTCTACGCCAATGCGGTGGAGCCGCTGGAGACGGGATCGAAGCTGCGCGCGTATCTGGTGCGGTTGATGGCGCGGCCGGGGTTTGCGCGCGTGCTGGCGGAGGGCGAGCCGTGGTTTGGCAATTTTCCCTATCCGGCGAAGTTGTCGCGTACTCTGGTTGATTGAGGGCGCTGGCGGGGCTGGCCCGCGCCGGCGCCTCTCCGCAGGCGGATTTCCGGTCAGACCTTTGCGTCTGTTTCCTCGTGGGCCCAACGATAAATATCGCGCATCGAGCGCAGCTGGTGGAGGATGTTCTGGTAGCAGGGCTCTTGCTGGGGAAAGGCGCGTCTCGCCTTGCGGAGCATCGGGACGAACCAGGTATCGACTTCATTGATATAGTCGTCGCGCTTGCTGCGTTTGAAGACGCCGCGCATCGTCCAGATATTGTGACAGCGATCGAGACCTTTGACGACGGACGCTATCGGATCGGTCGCGAGGGCGTCAAAATAGGTTGAATAGGGTTTGGATGCGCCGCGCCGTTTCTTCGTCAGCAGATTGACGGCTGCGAACACGCGCGGGCCGAACTGGTTCCTGATATCGTCTTCTTCGACCTCGTCGAAATCTTCGAGCACGTCATGGAGAAAGCAAGCGACGAGCGTGTCTTCCGGGTGGAGGGTGAAAGGCAGCAGGGTGCGTGCTGACAGCGCGATCTGGACCTGATGGTGGAATTCAGGCGTGACGCCGTCCTTTCGCATCCCGCTGTGTTTTTCGCGGGCGAACTCCAGGGCCTTGTGCGCCGTCCACCATTCTTTCCCGAGAATCCAGGAGCGCAGGAAAGCGAGGTCGTTCTCAAACTTTTCGATGGACATTTTACCCCCGAAGTCCTGGGTGCGAGCTGGCGGCGGCGACAGCATCCGAGACGGCCATCTGGTGGGTTTTCAGGCCATTTGGCAATTGACAGAAGCTGACATTGGCGGTGCTGGCGGGCTGGCTGAGGCGCCTATGGACCACGGGGCCCGGCGCCTGTATGCCCCGCGCCCATGACACTTGCACCCGATCAGGAAGCCGCGCGGCGGCGGACGTTTGCGATTATTGCGCACCCGGACGCCGGTAAAACCACGCTGACCGAGAACCTGCTGCTGGCGGGCGGC
>CAZJZQ010000019.1:8041-35833 GCA_964550535.1 uncultured Rhizobium sp. | reverse complement strand
TGCCATAAACGCCCGCTAAACCCATCCGCTTGATCAGTCCCTAACAGCCTCTAGAACGGCCTGCGCGCAACGCGCGTCTGGCAGTGCGCGGCGTTCCCTTTGGAAAGGGGAAGGCGAGCATTCTTGCATCTCGAAAAACGATAATTTCGCTCGCCGATGATGGCCTGCCCTGCTAACTTTTGCAGCAAGCAACCTTCGGGAACGTCGCCATGCAGATGCTTCGGAAAGCCAGCCTGATCGCCGCCTTCGCCGGTATCGTCCTCGCCGCCTGCCAGCCGGCTGAAAAGTCTGCGGCGGAGGCGGGCTTTTCAATCCCGGCTTTGGCGTACAACCACCGCACCTTATCCAACGGGCTCGAAGTGTACGCCCTGCCCGCATCTGATACGGCCAGCGTGTCGGTGCAGGTCTGGTACAAGGTCGGGTCGAAGGACGATCCGCCGGGACGGTCGGGATTCGCGCACCTATTTGAACACATCATGTTCAAGGCGACGACGAACATGCCGCCGGAAACCATTGACCGGCTGACCGAGGACGCGGGCGGTTTCAACAACGCTTCCACCTGGGACGATTTCACGAACTATTACGAAGTCGTCCCGGCCAACCACCTGCAACGTGTGTTGTGGGGTGAAGCGGAGCGTATGGGATCGCTGGTGGTCGACGAGGCCATTTTCGATTCCGAGCGCGACGTGGTGAAAGAGGAGTTCCGCCAAAATTACGACGCCAGCCCGTATGGAAAATTCCTCGGTCTCTATCTGACCCAGGCGTCCTACGATGTGCATCCCTATGGCCGGCCCGGCATCGGTTCGCTGGCTGAGCTTGATGCAGCGACTGTCGAGGACGTGCGCGCGTTCCACGCGGCCTATTACCGTCCCGACAATGCGGTCCTCGTTGTCTCCGGCAATTTCGAGCAGGCGCAGCTTGATGCGTGGATCGACCAGTATTTCGGCTCGATCAAGACGCCTGAGCGCGCGATCCCGCGTGTGACAGTGACCGAACCCGCCCGCGTCGCCGCAAAGGATCTGACCGTTTACGAGGCCAACGTGCCTCTGCCGGCCGTCGCGATCTCCTGGCCCTCGCCTGCCGCGAACAGCCCCGACCTGGCCGCGATGACCATGCTCGACGCCATCCTGTCCTCCGGCCAGTCTTCGCGGCTCTACCAGTCGCTGGTGTACCAGCAACAGCTCGCCGCCGACGCCGGGACGATGTTCGAGGCGAAGGAACATGCGGGACATTATGCGCTCTACGCCATCCTGTCCGGCGGCAAGAGCGCGGAAGACGGCCTCAACGCACTGAAGGCTGAAGTCGCGAAGTTGCGCGATACGGCCGTAACCCCTGCTGAACTGGAAGAAGCGCGCAACGAGCTGATCATGTCGCAGCTGACCTCGCGCGAGACGCCGGAGGGACGCGCATTCGATCTGGCCTATTCGGTCACGATCTATGGCGACCCCGACGCATCCGGCAAACAGCTCGACGCGCTGATGAAGGTGACCGCCGGAGACGTGCAACGCGTCGCCGGTACGCTGTTCGATGACAGCAAGCTCATCACGCTGCGCTACCTGCCCGAAGAAACGCAGAACGGCGCCGCCGAGAGCACGATTGCGGATTCGCCGAATATCCAGGCGACGACGATTTCAATCCCGGCGGCTGAGATTCCGGTTTATACGCTCGCGCCCGAGGCCAGCCGCGTGGCTCCGCCCGCCGCAGGCCCGGCCATCGCCGCGACCATTCCCGGCGCGCAGGAAAAGACGCTGCCGAACGGGTTGCGCGTGATCGTCGCGAACAAGCCCGGACTGCCGCTGGTGTCGTCCACCCTGCGCATCGCCGCCGGGTCGTCGCTGGATACGCAGGCGAACGCCGGTCTCGCGAGTCTGACCGCCGATATCGCCACGCGCGGCACAGCCAGCCGCTCCGCTACGCAGATCTCGCAGGAAATCGAAAGCCTCGGCGCGGTGCTGAATGCCGGCGCGGGCGCGGACTCCACGGGCGTTTCAATCCAGTCGCGGTCCGACAAGGCGGCCGGCGCGTTCGCGATCATGGCGGATGTGGTCCGCAACCCCGCCTTCGCCGCCGAAGAGGTTGAACGGGCGCGGCAGGAGACGCTGGACAACCTGATGGTCGGCATGCGCCAGCCTTCGGCCATTGCGCAAAAGACGCTGACCCGCGTGATGTTCGGGCCTGCGCCATATGGCTCGACGCCTTCGCCAGCGTCAGTCGCGAGCATCACGCAGGATGATATCGCGGCCTTTCACGCCACGCGCTGGCGCCCCGACCAGTCGATCCTGGTCATCACCGGCGACGTTACGCCGGAAAAAGGGTTCGAGCTGGCCGAGATCGCGTTCGGCGAGTGGACCAACCCGCAGGGCGCGCCGGAACGGTCCATCGAGTTCGCGTATGACAATGACAGCGCCGCGCCGCCCGCCATCGTCGTGGACATTCCGCAGATCGGCCAGGCGGCCGTGACCTTCGGTTTGCCCGGCCCGGCCCGCACCGCGCCCGACTACGCCGCAGCTCTGGTCGCGACCGATATTCTGGGCGGCGGTTATTCGGCCCGGTTGAACAATGAGATCAGGATCAAGCGCGGTCTGTCATATGGCGTGCGCGCCGGCCTGCCGTCGCGCAAGTCGCCGCCCGCCATCATCGTCTCGGCGCAGACGCGCAACGACGCCGCGCCGCAAGTGGCCGACCTGATGGCCGCGGAGTTCGCGCGCCTCGGCTCGGCCCCCATTCCAGCCAGCGAGATGGATGCGCGCAAGGCCGTTCTGATCGGAAGCTTCGGCCGCAGCGTGGAAACGACCGGCGGACTCGCCGGACAACTCGCGGAGCTGGCGCAGTACGGCCTGCCGCTGTCCAATCTTCAGACCTGGGCCTCTGACATCGCCGCCGTCACGGCGGAACAGGCAGCCGGAGCGGCGCGGGCGTATTACGATCCGGCGAAAGCGGTTCTGGTCGTCGCGGGCGATGCGCAGGTGTTCTTCAATACGTTGAGAGCGAAGCGCCCGAACGCCGAACGCATCGGCATCGACGCCCTGAATCTGGATAGCGAGACGTTGAAATAGCGGCTATTCCGGCGCGTGGCAGACGGCCTCCACATTGTGGCCGTCCGGATCGAGCACGAAGGCGCTGTAATATGCCGGGTGATAATGCGGCCTGAGGCCCGGCCCGCCATTGTCGCGTCCGCCCGCCGCCCGCGCGGCCGCGTAAAAGGCGTCCACCTGCGCGCGCGTGGCGGCGGCGAAGGCCACATGCAGGCCACTGGTGTCCGCAACACCCTCGCTCACCCAGAAATAGGGTTTCTGCCCCTCGCCATAGCCGACGCCGGCATAGCTCCCGGAGTCCTCGGCTGTCACTTCCCACAGCGCCGAAACGCCCAGCGGCTTCAGCGCCGCATCATAGAAGGCGCGCGCCTTAGCTAAATCCGATACATGCACTCCGATATGATCGAGCATCTGGTCTCCCCCTCAGCTGATGGCGTCTTCATGGCAGGCACGCCCGCAGGCATGAGCTTGCCCGCGATAACCTCCAAGAGAACAGCCTATCCTACGCCTTGGAAACCTTATCGCAGATTTCCGCAGAAACGTTGGATGCGGCGGCACGCCTCTTCGAGCTTCTCGGTCGAGGTGGCGTAGGAGATACGGAAAGCCGGAGACAGGCCGAAGGCGGAACCGAACACAACGGCCACCTTCTCTTCCTGCAACAGGGCCGAGGCGAAGGCTTCGTCATCCGTGATCTTCACACCGCCGGCGCTGGTCTTGCCGATGGCGCGCGAGCAGTCCGGATAAACGTAGAACGCCCCCTCCGGCGTGGGGCAACGCAGTTCTTCCGTCTGGTTCAGCATGTTCACCACGAGGTCGCGGCGCCCTTTGAACAGCTCCTGGTTCGGCTTGATGAACTCCTGCGTTCCGTTCAGCGCCTCCAGCGCCGCCCATTGCGAGATGGAGCACGGGTTAGATGTGGTCTGGCTCAACACCTTGGCCATGCCCTTGATGAGAGCTTCCGGCCCGGCCGCATAGCCGATGCGCCAGCCCGTCATCGAATAGGCCTTGGACACGCCGTTCATCGTCAGCGTGCGTTCGTACAGACGCGGCTCGACCTGGGCGATCGTCCAGAACTGGAAGCCGTCATAGACGAGGTGCTCGTACATATCGTCCGTCAGGACCCAGACCTGCGGATGGCGCAACAGAACATCGGCGAGCGCCTGAAGTTCTTCCTTCGTGTAGGCGGCGCCGGACGGGTTGGACGGCGAGTTGAGGATCAGCCATTTCGTCTTCGGCGTGATCGCACGCTCCAGCGCCTCGGGCTTCAGCTTGTAATTGTCCGACGCCTTCGCTTCGGCGAACACCGGCACGCCGCCGCACATCAGGGCCATTTCGGGATAGCTGACCCAGTACGGCGTCGGGATCACCACTTCGTCGCCCGGGTTCAGCGTGGCGACAAAGGCGTTGTAGATCACCGGCTTGCCGCCCGGCGAGACGTTCACCTGCGACGGCTTGTAGGACAGGCCGTTCTCGCGCTGGAACTTGGCGCAGATGGCCTGTTTCAGCTCCGGGATGCCGTCAACGTCGGTGTATTTTGTCTTGCCGTCCTGGATCGCCTTGATGGCGGCCTGCTTGATATTGTCAGGGGTGTCGAAATCGGGTTCGCCCGCGCCCAGGCCAATGACCTTTTCGCCCGCCGCCGCGAGTTCGCGCGCCTTCTGCGTCACTGCAATGGTGGCGGACGGCTTGATGCGTTTCAGCGCTTCGGAGATAGGCGCGGCGGCCATGTTGGGCTCCCTTTTGGGTTATGGCGCGGCTGATACGCCAATTGCCCGTGCGGGTGAAGGCCCGGAGCAGGATTTTGGACGTTGGCGTGGCTGGATCAGCCCCTCCCCCGGTTCTGGCGGGCCCAGATGGCGGAGCCGTAGCTTCTCAGCCCGGTTTGGCCGGTTTGGCAGGAGCGGCGGCGACTTCCTGAATGTCTTCGTGCGTCTTGCACTGGGTTTCCACCGCGTGCTGCTTCTTCGCGGCGGCTTCATCGCCGTTCAACGCGGCGTTGGTGGAATCCACCATTGGTTTGGTCAACTTCGAGATGTCGGCGTTGATCTGGTCCTCGGTCTTCGCGCCTCTGGTCTTCACGATGCGCTGGGTCCATGCCGACTTCAGCGCCACCGCGAGATGGCCGCGCGCCTTCTGCTTCTCGGCCGCGTCCTGAGGCAGCGTTTTCTGGGCGAGGAGTTTGTCCGACACCTCGTGCGCGATCGCGTAATACTGGAAACAGGTCAGCGCCTGATTGTAGTTGGCCGTGTCTTTCACCGCGATACGGACCACTTTTTCGGCGAACGCCCCCGGCGTGACGACAAGACAGGCAGCGGCAATGGCCAAAATCTGCGCCTTCATCGGAGGACCCTTTCAAACTCGTTCGTTCTGATCGTTCTGACAGTCCGATCGTCAGCCCAAGTCACGGCAAGCCCCACGCCGCCCGCGAAGGCTGCGGCCGCCGGACCACCTACGTCAACGGCCGAGGGGAGTTCCCAGCCTTAACTTTGCCTCATGATGTCGCGGCGCTGGCGCAATCGGCGCCACTCCGGCGCCCGTGCATCCTCTTGTCACCGGCTTCTCACGCTCTGGTGAACCCATGGGACTGGGCGCAAGACCCACGGGAACAGACATGGACATCGCTTCATCTTCCACTCCAGACGGACATCGCGCCGCTCCGTCTCTCCTCACCGCTTCAACGCTCAACGAGAAGGCGCGCGCAACCATGCGCCTGCTCGCTTCGCGCCGGTTGATGGCGGTTCTGCTCGCCGGTTCCGCTCTGACGCCCGCCGCAGGAGCAGCCCCCCCAACGCGGCGCAGATCCCCAGCAAGACCGTCAGGGATTGGTGTCGAAATCCGAAGTGGCGTCTGGCGCGCTGCTGATCGCATCGAGCCAGCCGGGTCTTTATGTCGAGGCGCCGCTGGTGGCCGCCGATGTGACGATGGACATTTCGGGCCCTGTGATCCGCACGCGCGTGACGCAGCGCTTCACCAACCCGACGGACAAATGGGTCGAAGGAACATACGCCTTTCCCCTGCCCGAAGATGCAGCCGTCGATACGCTGAAAGTCGTCATCGGCGACCGCTTCATCGAGGGCGATATCAAGGAGCGGCGGGAAGCCCGCCAGATCTATGAAGAAGCAGCGCGCGCGGGACAGCGCGCAGGACTTGTCGAGGAAGAGCGGCCGAACCTGTTCACCACCTCGCTCGCCAATATCGGCCCGGGCGAGACGATTGCGGTGCAGATCGAATATCAGGACAAGGCGCGGCTGGATCAGGGCGTCTGGTCGACGCGCTTCCCGATGGTCGTGGCACCACGCTATATTCCGAAACCGCGCTTCGACCAGGTCGCGTCGGCCAGCAACACGTTCGTGTCGGGCGGCGATCCTGTTCCAGACCGCGACCGTATCACGCCGCCCGTTCTGCACCCCGCGCACGAGCCCTCGGGCGCGGAAGGGCTGCGCCTGCCGGTAAAATTCAACATCACGCTGGAAGCGGGAGCGCCGCTGGCCAGCGTCACTTCGCAGACTCACGAAATCGACGTGTGGCAGCCGGATGCCGACACCGCGAAAATCTCGCTGGGCGCGGGCGGCGTCCCCGCCGACCGTGACTTCGTGCTGTCGTGGACGCCGGAGAGAGCGTCGGCGCCGCAAGCCTCGCTGTTCCGCGAGGAGCGCAATGGCGAAACGTACTTCCTCGCCGTCATCAACCCGCCCGCTCTCTCTATGCCGGCGCAAAGGCGCGACCGCGAGACGATCTTCGTGATCGACAATTCGGGCTCCATGTCGGGCGCCAGCATGGATCAGGCGAAGGAAGGCCTGTTGCTGGCGCTGGACCGGCTGGCGCCGCCGGACGAGTTCAACATCATCCGCTTCGACGACACGATGGAACTGGTGTTCCAGGACGCTGTACCGGCGAACGCCCAGAACGTCGCGCGGGCGAAGCGTTTTGTGCGCA
This sequence comes from uncultured Rhizobium sp., assembly GCA_964550535.1. Lineage (GTDB taxonomy): Bacteria > Pseudomonadota > Alphaproteobacteria > Caulobacterales > Hyphomonadaceae > UBA7672. Next base: position 28,862 of record CAZJZQ010000019.1, on the reverse strand, counting down.
GCCTTGAAGCCAATGGCGGAACCGAGATGCTGCCTGCCCTGCGCGCGGCTCTGATCGACAACGAAGCCGGCAATACCGATGAAGTGCGTCAGGTGGTGTTCATCACCGACGGCGCCATCGGCAACGAGGACGAGCTGTTCAGCGCGATCCATGATCGCCTTGGCCGCTCGCGCCTGTTCACCGTGGGCATCGGCTCGGCGCCCAACGCCTATTTCATGACGCGCGCGGCCCGCTTGGGGCGCGGCGCATTCACCTATATGGACGACGTGTCGAAGGTGGCGGAGCAATCGGCCAAGCTGTTCGCCGCGCTCGAAAACCCGGTGATGACGGACCTGTCCTCTATCCTGCCGCCATCGGCCTCGGAAGTGTTTCCCTCGCCCCTGCCGGACCTTTATTCGGGCGAGCCTGTGACCATGGTGATCCGCGCCGACAGCGCTGCGGGCGATCTTGAGCTGAGCGGCAAGCTGAACGGCGCAGACTGGCGCACTTCGCTGCGCCTCGCCGACGCCGCACCGTCAAAAGGCGTTGCGCAGTTGTGGGGCCGCGCCCGCATCGCGGCGTTCGAGGAAAGCCGCTTCGCGGGCGTCGATATCGCGGCGGTGGATGCGGGTGTTCTGAAAACCGCGCTGGATTTCCATCTCGTCTCCCGTCTCACCAGCCTTGTCGCGGTGGACAAGACACCCGTGCGGCCTTCGGGCGAAGGGCTCACGCCCTTGCAGATCGCGACGATGCTGCCCTCAGGTTGGGATTTCGGCGCGGTGTTCGGGCCGGAAGCCGAAGCCCGCGCGCTGCGCATGGACCGTCTGCCGGATCAGGTGATGGACGCGATCAATGTGCGCGCCACGCAGAACACGGCCGAGAAAGACGAGAACGGCATACCGCTGCCCCGGACCGCCAGCGGCTGGCAGGCGTTGGCCTGGATCGGCGCCATGTTGATGACGTTCGGAGCCGTGCTGCTGGGCACAGGCCGCGCATCTGTGCGCCAAGGAGCCGCCAAGCGGCTCATCGTGCGCAGATGACGGGGATGTCTTTGAAGTCCAGCCGCAGCTCCGGCCTCCCGCCCGCCTCTTCGTCTCCTGAGAGGCGGGCGGGAATGGGCGGCGCACAACCGCCGTCGCTGCGCACGCTGTCGGCAATCGCCAGCCTGATCGCGGGCGCGCTGATCGCGGCGCAAGCGCTGTTCGTTCCGGCCAAGGCGCTGGCGGGTCAGGCGTTGCTGAGCGGAGCGTGGGAGCGGACGCTGAAATCCGGCGAGATGTCGCGGCCATGGCCGTGGGCGGATTTCGCGCCGGCCGCGCAGTTGGTCTTCCCCGCCGAGAACGCCAGCATTCTGGCGCTGACGGACGCGGGCGGCGAAAGCCTCGCCTTCGGGCCGGCGCATATGGCGGCGTCGGCCAAGCCGGGCGATCCGGGCGTCGCCGTCTTCGCCGCGCATCGCGACACGCATTTCGCCCTGCTGGCGGATGTGAAGACTGGAGACCCGGTGCTGGTCGAGACACGCGGCGGCGCGCACGTCTTCCGCGTCACCGGGACGGAAGTGGTTCACTGGAACGCGTCGGGCATCGAACCCCATGACGGCGGCGCGCCAAGGCTCGCCCTCGTCACGTGCTGGCCCTTCGACAGCGCCTTTCAGGGGCCGCTTCGCTACATCGTATGGGCGGAACTGGTGGAGGCCAACGCCGGATAGGCATGGTTCCTCGCGCCTGCACGGGGTTTGTTGCGCCCTCCCCGATCTATCCTGTAAGAGGGGCGGCTTCCCCCTGACAGGCGCTTCATGACCGAATTCAGCACACCGCAGGAAACGAACCTGATTCCGGGGTTCGGGTCGTTCTCGCCGAGCCCGTGGCGGCAGTCGGTGATCCGGTTCACGCGTTCCATGCCCGAAGGCTGGTGGGGACGGCGGATGGCGTTCGCGGCGCGGCGGTTGGCCTTTGTTCCCAAGGACATTCCGCTGGATATCGAGATCGACGGCGTTCGCTTCCGCCTGATCCGGCAGGGCAATCTCTGCGAAAAGCGGCTGATGTTCACGCCGCAGTATTTCGACGCGACGGAACTGGAAATCGTGCGCAAGGACGTGACCGCGACCAGGGGGCAGCGCCCATACGTGTTCCTGGATATCGGCGCGAACATCGGCGCCTACAGCCTGTTCGTGGCGTCGTGGGCGGGGCCGGATGCGCGCGTGTTCGCATTCGAACCGCAGCCGCACATTTTCCGCCGCCTGTCGGTTAATCTGTCATTCAACGGGTTCACCAACGTCACGCCGTTGCAGATGGCGCTGGCCGATTCCGATGAGCCGGTGATGCTGCACATCGATCAGGTGAACTCCGGCGAGTCGAGCCTCAAGAAGCTCGATACGATGACCACCACAACAGCGGTGGAAGTGCCGGCGATGACGCTGATCTCTTTCGCGCGGCTCAATGGCCTGTCGCATATCAGCGGCATGAAGCTGGACGTGGAAGGCGCCGAGGACCTGATCCTCTCGCCCTTCTTCCGCGAAGCGCCCGACAGTCTTCTGGCTCCGCTGATGATCGTGGAGAACGCCGCGGAGCGCTGGCAACGCGATATCGTCGCCGAGGCGAAAGCTCGCGGCTACAGTATCGATCAGACGACCTCGATGAACCTGGTGATGCGGCGTTAGTTCCGCGCCCTACTCCGCAGGCAATGCAAATACCCGCAACGCCGTTTCGGGCTTCAACCAGCGTTTCGCGGCAGCTTGCAGGTCTGCTGCGGTGATCGCGTTGTAGCCGGCAACCTGCGTGCGGATGAGATCAAGGCGGGATGGATCAGCGTGCGCGCCGGCGAGATATCCGGCCCACCACGCATTGTCGCTCTCGATCGATTGGCGCGTGGACGCGGCATAGGGGCCGGTCATGCGCGACAATTCCTCCGCCACGATGGCGCGTCCGGTCAGCTCCTCGGCGATATCCTCAATCACCTCCATCGCATCCGCAGCCATATCGGGCGTAATCTCCATCTCGACGCCGATATATCCGTGCTGCGGAAGCGCGCGGGAGAAAGCGGCGTGCAAGTCGGGCGAATAAGTTGCGCCCGCACCGGAACGGAAATGCATCGTGGCCCGGTCCCGCACTAGTTGGGCGAGCATCTGCGCTACGCGCATGTCGCGCGGGTTGGTGTAAAGGCCCTGCCCGGTGGGCCAACCAATGAACAGCGCCGCCTGATCGGCCCGGCCTTCATGGCGCAGGACAACCGGCGTCGTGGTTCCCGCCGGGAAGCGGACATCGCGCAGGCCTGCTGGCTCCCGTTCAATCGTGCGGGGCGGCAGCGCGCCAAAGGTGCGCGCCGTTTCAGCAATGGCCTGCTCCACATCGACATCGCCCACAATGACGAGATCGAGCGGCGACTGCGTGATCAGCGGGCGCATGAAGGCGGCGGCCTCGTCCGGCGTCCATACCGCCCGGTCGGCGGCGGTGTTGTAGGTCCAGCGCATGTCGCCAGAGTGCAGCAAGGCCGGCAGGTTATAGCTCAACACGCTGGACGGAGACTGGCGCGCAGCGCGTTCGCCCCGATCCGACGCCGCCAGCATTTGGGCCCAGCCATCGGCGCGCAGGCCGGGGTCCGTCATCATCGCCGCCATCAGCTCAAGCTGAAGCGGCAGTTCGGAAGCCAGGGTGAATCCGCCTCCGCCATTGGAGAGGACATACGCATCCTCGTCCGTTCCCGGCGCGGCCAGCACACGGCGGCCGGAAAGCGTCTGCGCCTGCTGCACCTGTGTAAGCGCGCCGAGACCGCCGCTGGCCCACAGACCCGGCCCCATGTCGGCCGCCGTCAACGCCTCACGCGGCAAACCGAGCTGGCCCAACCCGAAGCGCACACGGACGAGCACATCATTCTGCTGGAACCGCGTCGGCTTCACGGTGAGCGTGACGCCATTCGCAAAGGTGACAAAGGTGACGCCGAGATCCGCGACCTCCTTTCGTTCGACCACCTCTCCTGGTTCGCCGAAACTGGCATAGGGCCACGGCGCCGCCGCGGCATAGGCGTAAGGCGCGACAGGCGCGGACAGCACGCGTGCGGCAGCGGTCTGGAACGCCGCCTCCCCGCCCGGCGGCGGTTCAGGGCCAAGATGCAGCACGACGGGCGGCTGGCTGAAGCGCACGCGCAGCGCATCGTTGACCTCCGCAACCGTGATGGCGGGCATGAGTGTTTCGATCAGGCTCAGCTCATCTTCGGGCGACAGCAGGACCGCGCCAGCAGCAGCCTCCGCTGCAATATAATCGGCGAGCAGAGGGCTGGCTGCGGCATTGCCCGCCTCCACGGCCTGCGCCGCGCGAGCGGCGATCACCACCTTCGCTGCTTCCAGTTCGTCAGGCGCGACGCCGTGCGCTGCGGCCTGCCGGTTGGCGGTCGCCACCAGATCAAGCGCGCCATGGATATCGGTGACGCCCGTGGCGCGTGCGAACGACCCATTCCACACGCCCGGAATGCGGCTGAGCGAGGCGGCGGAGACGTTCCGCGCCGGGCGGCCGGCGGCGTCGAGCAGTCCCTGCATCCGCTGGTTCACCGCGAGGGACCCAAGCTGGTCGATAAGAAGAACGCGGTAATCGTTCACCGTGTCAGGCTCGGGGCTCCACGGCGCCGTCCATTGCAACGAAACAATCGTGTCCGACAGGCCGGGAATGACATGAGAGCGGACGCCGCTGGCGGGAGCTTCATTCACCGGAGCGGGATCGGCGCCGGCAACGCCGCGCCCGCGCCATGCTTCGAATTGAACTTCAATGGCCGCGATGATCCCCTGCGGGTCAACGTCCCCGACCATGACCAGGATGGCGCGTTCCGGCCGGTAATAGGCATCGTAGAAGCCGCGCAGCGCCGTCGCATCCATCGCCTGCACCGCCGCGCGCGTGCCGATGGCGGGACGTGCATAAGGGTGCGCGCCGATCTGCGAGCGAAGCTGGATCTCGTAATATGCAGACTGGGGCGTGTGGCGGGCGCGCTCCTCAGCCAGCACCACGCCCCGTTCGATCTCCAGCAGGGCCGGATCGAGATTTGCTTCCTCCACGAGTTGTTGGAGCACACGCAGGCTGGTATCCACTGCACCGGCATCGTTGCGCGGCGTGTTGAGGATGAAGGTGGTGACGTCGGACCCGGTGGTCGCGTTCACATCCTGACCGAGCGATGAACCAAGTTGCTGCATGGCGCGCTGCACCTCGCCATCGGGATAGAGGCGGGTCCCGCGAAACGCCATGTGTTCAAGGAAATGGGCCGCGCCCTCCTGCCCCTCCCGCTCGTGCATCGAGCCCCCGAGGATGACGAGGCGCATCGCTACCTGTCCCGGCGGAGAGACATTGCGGCGGATATAATACCGCAACCCGTTATCAAGCGCGCCCTGCACGATGGCGGGATCAGGCGGCAATGGCGCAGAAGCATCGCGCGACGACCCCGCGCCGGCGCAGGCGGTCAGCAGCAGGACCAGAACAACCAGAAGACGTTTCATGAAGCGCGCACCTGCACGGCCAGTTTTTTCGGAGCGATGGCGCAATAGCTCTGCGCCAGCCACCCTTTCAGCGTATCGAGTTCGGAGAGGATATCGTCCTCCGGCCCGAAGCGGGCGATGACCCAGTTATGCCGACGGTACCAACCGGATGTTTCCTGCACGTAGTAGAGATTCTGCACCATCTCCGCCGACACGGGCAGTTTTGTGGTGATGGTCAGCGCGCCGGGCGCCTCGTCCCTGGCGCCGAATACGGCGAACATCTTCTTGCGCATGTAGAGCGCGCGCGTGGGAACCCAGCCGGGCGCCGCCGTCGCCTCTGGAAAGGTGAGGCCGTGGGCCGTAAGAGCCGCTTCCGCCAGTTCGTGGGGGGTCTGTTTCCGTGCGCCCATGACGGGAGATTAATGCGCCCGTTCGCGCGTGGCGAGACGCGCCCGCACAGCCCAGCCGCCTAGACACAGGTCATCCCCGAACTCCAGACATTTTTCTGTGCTGACAGGGCTTGAACCCCTGCGGACCGAGGAGGATTGTCCGCCCCGTTCGGCCAGGAGCCGGGCGGCGGACAGCCGGTATGAGCTTTCTCGACAGGCTACGCGGGATCGTGTCCCGCAAGCAGAACCGAGACCCGATGAAGCTGGAGACATGGCGCCATGCGGCGCTGGTCGCCGCGCTTGCGTGGGCCGGGGTCGGAGCGGATTCGCTGTCGTCCGCGAACTATGGCCCCGAAGAAGCCTACAAATCGCTGGCGCTTTCCGGCCATGCGCCGCTGGTGCTGTGGCTGGCGCTCATCACGGCGTTGACGGTTGTTATCATCGCCATGGCCTATGTGCAGGTCATCGCCCTGTTCCCGAACGGCGGCGGCGGTTATCAGGCGGCTTCGCGCCTCGTCCACCCCAAGGCCGGACTGATCGCGGGATCGGCGCTCGTGGTCGATTATTCGCTGACCATCGCAATCTCGATCGCGGCGGCGTCCGACGCGCTGCTCAGCCTCGCCCCGCCCGCCCTCCATGAATACAAGCCGCTGGCGCTGGCTGGCGGGCTGATGTTCCTGATCTTCATCAACCTGCGCGGCCTGCGTGAGTCGATCACCCTCCTCGCGCCGGTCTTCTTCGGCTTCCTGATTACGCACATTGTGCTGATCGGCTTCGGCCTGGCCGCCAAGCGTGACGAGTTGGTCGCGCGCGTGATCGAAGCCGAGGTGCATATCGAGACTACAGTTGCGGAAGGCGGCGTCTGGCTGCTGGTCGCCATCATCGCCTCCGCCTATGCGGCGGGCGCGGGCACCTATACCGGCATTGAAGCGCTCTCGACCAATGCGCAGGTATTGAAGCCGCCGCGCAAGAAGACCGGCGCGCGCGCCATGGCGCTGATCGCCGCGTCGCTGGCCATCGTCGCGGGCGGCATCATGCTGCTCTACACCGTCTGGCTGCCCGAGATGGAAGCCGGCAAGACACTGAACGCCGTGGTGTTCGAAGACACGCTGGAACAGCTATTCCCCAATGCCGAGGCCGCGCGCGGGATCGGATTGGGCGTGGCGATGACGCTGGCGGCCGCGTTGCTGCTGGTGGCTGCCAATTCGGGCTTTCTGGGCGGCCCGTCCGTGCTGGCCGCGATGGCGCTGGACAAGTGGGCGCCGCACGCTTTCGCCAACCTGTCCAACCGTTTGGTGGCGCAGAATGGCGTGCTGACCATGGGCACGGCGGCGGGCTTGCTGCTGCTGTTCACCGGCGGCGTGGTGCACTCGCTGGTCATTCTCTATTCGATCAACGTGTTTGTGACGTTCACACTGACCACGGCGGGCCTCGTTCGCCATGGCCTGACCCATCGCAAGGACAAGGGCGCCAAGGGGCGGCTGGCGATTGCGATGCTGGCGCTGGTTGTCGCCTTCTCCATCCTTCTCATCCTGTTCATCGCCAAGTTCTCGCAAGGCGCGTGGGTGGCCGTGTCGATTACGCTGCTGCTGGCGGGATGGGGATGGTGGGTGCGCGATCACTACCGCCGTTTCGACGCGGCGATGGAGCGGACCTTCGGCGAGTTGCTGATGCGTGATCCCAACGCAGCGATGGAGCTGCCGAAGAACGCGCCGATGAAACGTCCGGTCGGCGTGGTCACCGGGCCGCACGGTGCGGCGGGTCTGCATGCGCTGATGCACGCCCAGCGCCTGTTCCGGGGACAGTTCGACAGCGTGCTTATCATCTCGGCCGGCGAGGTCGACGCCGAAGCCTATGGCGGGCACGAGGCGTTGGAGCGGCTGAAACAACAAGTGGGCGAGCGTTGCGGCCAGATCGTTTCGTGGTGCCGCGACCATGGGATGCCGGCCAAGGTCTATACCGGCTTCTCCACCGACGTTGTGGAGACGCTGGAGCAGATATGCCTGAAGGCGCGCGCGGAGCATCCAGGCGTGGTGTTCGTCGCAACGCGGCCGATGACCAAACCGCACGGCTGGGCTTCCACGCTGCTGCATGGCGGCACGGCGCTGAGCCTGCAACGGCGGTTGCACGCTCATGATGCGCCCGTGCTGGTTCTGCCCATGCGGGTCGATATCGGGCCCGACCAGTATTTCCGCCCGCTGAAGCGGCCCGTCACAGATGCGGAGCCGCAGTCAAAATGACCGGCTTCAGCCGCAGTCGTTCTGCATGACTGCGGCCCGCGACGCGCCGGTACATACGGTTCGCCGCCTGCCCGCCCCTGATATGGCCGGCGCGCAAGAAAAAGGCCCGGCTGTTTCCAGCCGGGCCTCTGTCTTGTTCGAGCGAACCCGGTATCAGGTGCGCGAGATCAGGATCCAGGCGCGGGCGAGCGAGCCGGCGCCGTTGTCCGATTTCACTTCGCCCCAGGTCTTGCGAGCCTCGTCCTTTTGGCCAGCCTTGAACTGGGCGATGCCCAGACGAAGCTTGGCGTAGGCCGCTTCGTTCTCGTTGATCTGGCCCTTCGCGATGCCCTTCTGGAACAGCTCGACCGCTTTCGCGTAATCGCCAGCGCCCAGATAGGCTTCGCCCGTGGAGATCAGCTGCGCGCCCGTGGGTTTCGAGGCGGCGTCTTTCTCGGAGGCGGCCAGACCGCCAGCCTTGTCGTCCTTCGCGGCTTTCTGGATGTTGGCGTACATCCGCTTGTTGCGATCGGCGTTACGGTCGTCAGCGCCGCCCACGAGACCCTGCTTGAACAGCGGGTCGAGGATTTTTTCGGCTTCGACGGACGCGCCGCGGATCATGGCCTGCTCGGCCATTTCAACCTGCTCGTTCGTTTTCAGCGAAACTTTCGCGGCGGAAAGCGTACGATACATATCGAGTTGCAGGTCAGCGCGGTTGAACTTGGCGTCTTTCGTGGCCCGGTCGACCAGCAGGCGCCAGTAGTTCTCGCTCGGATACTCCTGAACCACTTTCTCAAGAGCGGCGTAGTACGCGTCCATGCTCTTCGAGTCGTAGTGGGCCTGGATGATCATCTTGTGCCAGGCTTCTTTTGGACGCTGACCAGCCTTGCGCGCCGCATCGACGGCTTTCTGGGCGTAGTTCACGGCGCCGGCGTAGTTCTTCGCCTTCAGATCGTTCTGCGCGAGCCAGGCGAGCTGGTCGGGCGTGCCGCCATACGCATCGATGAACTCGCGGGTCAGCTGCACGGCCTTCGCCGAGTTGCCGGTTTCCGCGTAAGCCGAGGCGAGGAGCTGCTTGTAGCTCTTGGTCTGGTCAGCCGTGAGACCGCCCAGAGCGAACGAGCTCTCAATCGCCTTGATGACGCCAGCATGGTTCTTGGTCGCGTAGTGCGACTGAACGCGGATGCTTTCGAGCGCCATTTTTTCCTGGTTGGTCTTGGCGTGCGGCTGAGCCTTGTCAGCGCCGGAAACGGCGGCTGAATAATTCTTCGCGGCGAGCGCGGCCGTCGCGACCTGATAGGCCTCAACGAATTCCTTTGACGACTTCTGGGCATACGCGGGGGCTTCCGTAACGGCGCTTACAGCAACCGCACCTGCAACCGACATCATTCCGAGTCCGACAGCGGACAGGGATGAACGCATCCGTTGGCCGAAAGATCGCATGTTAAAACCTCCACCTTTCGTTCCGATATAACCTGTCACGATCGAGTCTCAACCGCGTTCGCGCAGGCGTTACTGCAATTCACGCCTCTTGCAGCAACGGCGCCCACATGCATGGGCGCCGTCACAACTACGCAAAACAATTGAGGCGAGATCAAGTTCCACCAATGACGCCGAGCTTTTGCAGCCCGAGGCGCTGAGCCGACGCCATCACTTCCATGACCTTGCCATAATTCGCCAGGCGATGGGGCTCGATGTGGATCTCGGGTTGCACCGCACGGCGCTCCTCGATCCGCATGTTGTTTTCCATCGTCGGCCGGTCGACCACGACGCCGTTCCAGTAAACCGTGCCGTCAAAGTCCACGAAGAGCCGGATCGGATCTGGCGGCGGAACTTCGGGCGGTGGCGGCGGGTTCACCGGCGGGATCGGCGTATCCAGGTTCACGGCGTGACGCGTCGGAGGGAGCGTCACGATGAACAGGATGAGCAGCACCAGCATAACGTCAATCAACGGCGTGGTGTTGATGTCGGGGACTGGTTCGCCGTCCTTACTTTCGCCAACGGCCATAGCCATGGTGCAGTACTCCTAGCGCTATCGCGCATAATCAACGGGACGAACCCGGTTACTATCTCGGCGGTTCCTTGGTGATGAACCCGATCCGGAGGATGCCGGCCCGCTGCGCCGATTCCACCACCTTACCAACGTTGAGGTATTGGGTGGCCTGGTCGCCGCGGATGTGCACTTCCGGCTGAGGGTTCATGAAGGCAGCTTCGCGGAGAGCCGCTGCGAGCTGTTCTTCATCCACCCGCCGTGTGTTGATGAAAAGCGTGCCGTCAGCATCGATCGAGATGTTGATGTTCTCGGGACGAGTGACGACGGCGCGGTTTCTTTCCTCCGGCAATTCCACCGGCACCGTGGAGACCACCACTGGCACTGTGATCAGGAAGATGATCAGCAGCACCAGCATGATGTCCACGAGCGGCGTGGTGTTGATCGTTGAGTTGAGAGGAGCGTCGTCCTCATCGACCAACTGAATGCCGGAAGCGTTTGCATCCATAGACATTACAAACCGCCCTTCAGGCTTAGGCCTTGGCCGAGGAAGCCATCAGCTTTTCGAGGTCGAAAGCGAAGTGACGAGCTTTGTCGTAGATCACTTTGCTGCGGCGGCCGAGGAGGTTGTAGAACACCACCGCCGGAACCGCGACCGCGAGACCGATAGCCGTCATGATCAGCGCCTCGCCCACGGGGCCGGCCACTTTGTCGATCGACGGGTCGCCGGAGGTCGAGATCTTGATCAGCGCGTTCAGAATGCCCCACACCGTACCGAACAGACCCACGAACGGGCAGATCGATCCGACGGTGGCGAGGAAGGCCATGCCGCCCTGCAGGCGCGAGTTGATGCGCTCAAGTTCGATACCGACCTGGTGGGTCGTACGATCGAGGCGGCTGATGCGCGCGCCAAGACCGGACTGGGCGCTGTTCGCCTGAGCGATCGCACCTTCAGCGATGGCGCGGAAGGCGCTTTTCTGACCGAGGGCGTCGAGGCCTTCGTCCAGCGAGCCGGCTTCCCAGAAGCCGTCGAGCTTCTTGGACTGGCCGATCAGGATGGTCTGATCGACCGCTTTCGTGGCGGCGATGTAGATCGTGCCCGAGAACATGATGATCATGATGACCAGGGTGGTGCGAGCCACCACGTCGCCAGCTTCCCACATGCCCTGGATCGAGAAGGGATCGTGGTCAGCGCCGTGATCTTCTTCGGCGGCAGCCGGAGCGGGCTCGTCCACGACCGCAGGGGCGATATCTTCGACAGGGGGAGCGAAGGGGTCAGTGACCGTATCTTCGGCCGTCGGCGGGGCCGGCGGCTCTTGAGCCGTCGCCGTCATCGGCATGAAAAACGCCATCGCGAGCATGGCGAAGAATGCCTTCAACCAAGTTCCGCGCCGGGAAATCCCGTCCTTAAACGCCATAATCATAGTCGTCCTCTCCAAAGCCGGGTTTCCCCGCGTCCACTCAAGGCGGCGTCGAAGCTATCCCCTCGTCCGCCTCAATCTCGATGTTGTACCTAGGTTGTCCACGTCAGCCGCACCCAAGGCGTGTGGGACAGCATTCTCATTAGCGGGACCGGGGCATCTGCCACTGCACGTCGAGCGCGAACGGCGGGTTGCACCACGGAATGTTCTTGCCGGATGAGTCTTTCGCCGGCGTCGACATGCGCACTTTGGGCAGGTTCTTCACCGTAGCTTCATCGAGCAGCGGGAAGCCGCTGGACTTCACGACTTTCACATCGGAAATCCGGCCCTGCTCGCTCACGCACATTGTCACGCTCACGACGCCCTCTTCCTTCGCGCGCAGCGAGCGCGGCGGATATTCGTTGGTCAGCATCTCGGCGAACTGGCGCTGGTTCACCTGCGGACGCGTCGCCGGCGTCGGCGCGACAACCGGAGCTGGCGGCGGCGGCGGACGGACCGCAGCGGGGCGGGGTTGCTCAACCTGCTGCACCTGCTGAATAGCGTTCGGCGGCGGCGGGACGTCAAAGGTGAATTCCGGCAGCACGACCTGCGGAGGGGGCGGCGGAAGATCGACTTCCGGCGGCGGCGGCGGCGGCGGCTCTTCTTCGATTTCGATTTTCTCTTCGATCACCGCCACTTCGGTCTTCGTGACCGCCTCGACGATTTGGCCCCCCAGGCCATTCGCAAGTGCATAAGCGACGACGCCGTTGATAACGACAACCATCACAAGGCCGACGACTCGCGTCGAGCCCGTGTTCTTCTTGGCCGTTGCGTACATGTATCTCTCGCTTCAGACGCCCCAAAGATCCCGGCATCGCCTTTGCGGCTGTTTCTCCGGGTCGCTCGGAATTTATGCCTTCGTTTTCCCACACGCGCCAGAGTTGCGTACTTGAATTTTACACAACAGCGCCGCGCGCGATAGCCGCACTCCCCTCAGTCACCTGCCGGGAGCGGCATCACGATCCGGGGTCTGCATCCGGCGGCCAGTTACTGGTCCTGCCGTATTGTCGGGGGGGAGCCGACGACCCTCTATGCTGCGGCATATGCCTGGGGGTTTCCTCGCGTGTCAACGCGCCAAGCCGCCGTAACGTCAAACTTTGTGCTCTCAAAATGGTGATCGGCGCGACAAATCTGCGCTACGCCGCAGTGCGGCATCGCCAATCAGGCACGCCGCTTCTGCGCGGCGCCGCGCATCAATATAATGACGCGCAGCAGGACACTGAGCAGTATCCTGCTGCGCCGTCACCTTCGCAATCGTAATGATGGGACGCGGGATCAGGGAAGCACTTCCAGAACCGCAACATAGCTCGATGACGTATTGATCTCGCGGCCTTCCATATTGGCCTTGCCGGTCGCGCTCGCGCTCAGCCAGTACATGCCGGCGTTCTCGAAATCGACCTTCAGCGTGCCGTCAGCCGACGTCTTCAGCTTGAGTTCGCCGCCAGCGTCGCGATAACGGTCGCCGCCTGCGATGATTTCCACTTCAAGGCCCGCCGCAGGCTTGCCGTTGTCGATGAATTTGAAGGTCGCGCCCTCACCCGCGTAGAGATCGTTGGGGTGGGTGACGGCAACCAGTTCCAGACCGCGTCCGGCGGCCTTCACCTCGGTCGGCGCGCCAACGGTGACAAAGGTTTCAACGCGGCGGTTGGTGAGCGACAGCACGACGCCCGGCTTCTTGTCGATGCCTTGCGCTGCGTATTCTTCCATCGTTCCGCGCCAGCGTTGCGTCTCGGTCCCCTCTTTCCAGGTCGCGGAATAGCCGGTGCTGGCGTTGGCGATGCGATAGGTGCCGCGCTTTTCGAGCTTCACGTCAAACGTCGTGCGATACTGGCCCGCCAGCGCGTTGGCCGGCGTCACCGGCGAGCCGTCCGGCGCCGTCACCGTGATCTGGCCGATCTGCATCGGGCGGTGATCCGGGAAGAACAGGTTGTTCGAGGCGGCGGCGTCGAGCGTGACCCACGAACCTTCCTGCGACACCACGGTTTGCGACGGCAGGATCCAGGCGCGGTGCGCATGGGCGGCGCCGGCGGTGAGCGCTATGAGAGCGGCGGCTGTGACAAGGCGTTTGGCGATCGAAGGCATGGGAATCTCCCGTTGGAAATTGAACATCATCACTTCACGAGTTTCAGGGTGACCGTGCCGAGTTCCTCGGAGCCCTTGGCGCTGCCCGAAATGTCTGCGGCGCCCCAGGTGAAGGGGATTTCCAGCATCTCGCGGCCGCCGACTTCGCGGCTGGCTTCGACCATCAGCTTGTAGTCGCCCGGCGGCAGATCCTTCAGCGGCTTCGACGCGGCGCTGAACGTCACCTTGTTGACGCCCGGAGGCTTGGTGGCGCTGGACAGGCCATCGGCCGGCAGTTCCAGCGCGCGGCCGGACCGGCGCCACCACTGGCGGATGTCCTTCAGCCACTTCTCGCCTTCCTCGTCCTTCAGCTTGATATCGTACCAGACCGACAGATCGGCCGCGACGCCGCCACCGGCTTTCTCGATCCAGATCGCGACATAGGGACGGTGGTATTCCGAGACGTTCAGCTTCGGGATTTCAACCGAAACCTCGATTGTCTGGGCATGTGCGGCGCCCGCCGCCACGACCGGAACCGCCAATGTCAGAAGCTTGCGCATTCTACCCTCACACATGAATCAGAAAGATCGCGATCGCGCCCGGCACCAGCAGACCCGCGCCGACAACAAACCACGTAACCGGACGGCGCGGCGCGTGCATCCACAGCAGGACAAGACCGCTGAGGCAGAACAGGATCGCCGCCACCGAGAAGATATCGAGAAACCAGAACCATACCGGCCCGGTATTGCGGCCCTTGTGCAGGTCGTTGAGCCAGGAAATCGCGCCGCGATCGGTGTGTTCATAGACCACGTCGCCCGTCTCGCGGTCGATCGACAGCCAGGCGTCGCCGCCCGGGCGCGGCATGCCGACATAGATATCCGTGTCCGACCACTCGGCCGCGCGCCGCGACACGGCCGCGCCCGTCCGGGACGACAGCCAGTCCGCGGCCTCGCCCGGCAGAATCTGCGGCGCCCCCTCCTCCGGCGTCTCCGCCAGAAGGCCCAGAATCTCGTCCGGCATCACGATTTCGACCGTCTCGACCTGCGGGCGGCCTTCGATATCCGCCGCATGGTTCAGCGTGATGCCCGTGAAGGCGAACAGAATCATGCCCACCAGCGTCGCGGCGCCGGAAATCCAGTGCCAGATGCGCGCCTGCGTCATCCAGAACAGGCGGCGCACCTTCGCCCTGTGGGCGCGCTTGGCCGCACGCTCAGCCTTGAGAGCGGCCGCGGCCTCGTCCTGCGTTTTCAGACTGTCCGACCCTTCGGCCATACCTAACCCCGGCGGCGAGCAGCCTCGCCGCAATGCATTCCAGACTTCCGCCCGCCTACCTTAGCCTATCACATGTTGCAACCCGTTCTCATTTGCAGTTTGCAGTTGCACGGAAGCGTGATCGGCGAAGACCAGCAAACGGGCGGCGCCGCCCCGCATGGAAGCGCTGGCGCGGCCTGCCGCCCTCCTGCGACGGTGGAACTTGAGCGCGCACCGCCCGCATGCAGATACTGGCCGGCATCATCAAAGGAGCATCCCCGATGGCCAGATCCGCCCTCTTCCGCTGGACCGTTCTTGCGGGCGGAGCCTTGGCGCTTGCCGCCTGCGTCTCCACGGCTCCGCCCCCGGCGGGGGTCTCGGCGGAGGCGATGGCGCTTCACCAGCGGCTGCTGACGCTGGACACCCACCTCGATACGCCGATGGCGTTCACCTCCGCGCGCGGCTTCGACATCATGGCCAAGCACGACGTGCACCGGGACGGGAGCCAGGTGGATCTGCCGCGCATGAAGGCGGGCGGGCTCGATGGCGGGTTCTGGGTGATCTATTTCGGCCAGGGCGCGCTGACGCCGGAGGCCTATCGGAACGCACGTGATGACGCCCTGCTGCGCGCCATGTCGATCCACGAGGTCGCCGCAGCCAATCCGGGCGACTTCGAAATCGCCACGCGTTCCGGCGATGCAGCCCGCATCGCGGCCCAAGGCAAGCGCGTCGCCTATCTCGCCATAGAAAATTCGTGGCCCCTGGGAGAGGACCTGTCGCTGGTCCAGACCTTCTACAAGCTGGGCGTGCGAATGATCGGCCCGGTCCACAACGGCAACAACCAGTTCGCCGACTCCGCCAACCCCGGCGCCAACCCGCCGGTCACCTGGAACGGCCTGTCGCCGCTGGGCAGGGAACTGGTGAAGGAGGCGAACCGGCTGGGCATGATCATCGACGGCAGCCACTCATCCGACATTGCGATCGAACAGTTGATCGACCTGTCGGCGACGCCGATCATTCTTTCGCACCACGGCGCGGACGGGCTGTACGAGCATCCGCGCAACCTGCCTGACGCCACGCTGAAGAAGCTGGCGGACAAGGGCGGCGTGATCCACGTGAACGCCCTCGGCTCCTTCCTGAAGCCGCTGCCGCAGAGCCCTGAACGGACATCAGCGATCACCGCCCTGCGCGAAAAATACGGAAATCCCGGCGCGCTTTCAGCCGAGCGTTATGAAACCTATCTCGACGAGATGCAGGCGATCAACGCGACCCACCCGGAGAACCGCGCGACCTTCGACGACTACATGGAACAGGTTCTCTACATCATCAAACTGCTGGGCGTGGATCATGTCGGCTTCGGCGCTGACTGGGATGGCGGCGGCGGCGTCGAAGGCATGCGGGACGTATCGGACCTGCCCAAGGTCACCGCGCGCCTGCTGGCCGAGGGCTACAGCGAATCGGACCTGCAGAAGATGTGGAGCGGCAACGTGCTGCGCTTGCTGAAAACGGCGGAGGATTACGCGGCCGCGAGATAGGCGCCTGCGGCAGAAAAACCGGGGCGGCCAGAGCGGGTTGAAAAACAAAGGCGGCGGGGACTCCCCTCCCCGCCGCCTTCTTTCTTGTCGCCGGGCTCTGTGGCCCGGCCGCCCCTTCCAAGTATCAGCCCCTTTAGAGGAGTCTGTTGCAGTAATCGGGCGCTGTAGCAGCGCAGTATTTCAAATTCGTGTCCGTCCGCCCCAGCCGCCGCGTCATACCGTGAGATCCGGGATGAAGACCGCGAACGGGACAGCGTCGTAGAGCATGATAGCCGATGTCACGAGCAGGTAGCCGCCAAATACCCTTTTGAGCTTGGCCGGGTCCAGGCTGTGCGCCGCCGCGACGCCCAGCGGAGCGGTGAGCATGCTCATCGCCGTGATCGCCACCAGCGCCACGACATTGACGAACCCTATGGAGCCGACTGGCAGGTCCGGCGCGTTAAGCCCCATCAGCATGTTCCCGATGGCGCCCGGCACAGCGATGATGGTGCCGAAGCCCGCGGCCGTGGCGACGGCGCGGTGAATGTTCACCCCGCTCATCGTCATGATCAGCACCGCCGGCGTGCCGCCGCCAATGCCCAGCAGCGAACAGAACGCGCCCAGCGTCGATCCCAGGCTCGCCCGCGCGAAACCGGTGGGCAGGTTTTCCTCCTTCGCCCCCTTCTTTGCGAGGACCGGGAAAATGAAGTGCAGCCCCATGAAGAGCACGCCGAGTCCGAACACGATCTTCAGCGCCGAGCCGTCCATGACGCCGGTGAGAATGACGCCGGCAATCACGCCGCCCGCCACCCAGGGCAGCCAGCCCTTCAGTATTTTCCAGTCCACCGCGCCGCGCTTTGCGTGCGCCTGGACCGACCGCAACGATGTGAAAAAGATCGAGGCCAGCGAGGTGCCGATGGCGACATGCATGATGTGCGTGTCGCCGCCCTCATGCGGCAGCAGGGTAAGCACCGCCGCCAGCGCTGGCACGACGACGAAGCCGCCGCCTATGCCGAACATGCCGGCCACAAACCCTGCGAACAAGCCAGCCGCCAGCATCGACGCCACCAGCAGCCCGTATTCCGACAGAAGGGAGCCGGCGAGGTCTCCTTGACTCGCGATGGCGTCCAGACTCAAGGCTGGTCATTCCTCGTATTGATTGAGACGATGCGGGACATACAAGACCTCGTCGCCAGCACGGTCGCGACACAAGCAGAAGCGCGGCGTAGAGCTGAAATGATCGCTCGCTGCCTCGATTTGCAGCGCTGCGCGCAGACCGGCGGCGCATCCCGCGACGCTGGAGCGGTTTGCGTTGCGGCCTTGTGGCGCAGGCTCGCTGACCGCTTTCACGACACGGGAAACCGGACGCGAGTCTCCCGGCGCGCTCGGCCGCTCCCCTGCGAGCAGGTGTTCCGGCCACGCGGGTCAGAACCTGTATTTGATCTTCCCGTAGTAGAATCCGCCCATCCAATCGACGACCGAGCCGGAGCGGTATTTCCGTCCGTTCGATGTCTCGCGCATCCGGTATTCACCCGGATCGGGATATTCATCGAAGACGTTCCGGGCGCCGATGGAGAAGGTCAGCCGGCCGGTGACGACGTAGGACGCCTCCAGGTCGAACAACACTTCTTCACCAAGCGTCTGGGTTTCAAAGACGGTCGGCAGGCCGGTGCTGCAATTGTTCGGCACGCAGTTCGAGGCGGTGTACTCACCGTAATAGTTGGCGCGGCCGAGGAAGGTGAATTTCCCGATCTCGTGCGATGCGGCGAAGATGCCGCGCACTTTCGGCTGGCCGTGGTGACGCGCAACTGGAAGCGCGCGCACGGCGATTACGAGCCTGTCTTCCTCTCGGAACGCGCTACCGTCACCGAGCGCTTCAGCCGCACCGGCCCGGACGAGATCACCTACGCCTTCGAGATCGACGTTCCGGGATTCGATACCCAACCGTGGAAGGGCGAGATGGTCTTCACCACATCCAACGGGCCCGTCTATGAATACGCCTGCCACGAAGGCAACTACGCCATCCAGGGCATCCTCGCCGGCGCGCGGGTGGCGGAGAAACAGGTGAAGTAGGCGCCTCTACGCCCACGCAATCCCGGTCAGCAGGCCCTGCCCCGTGGCCAGCATGCGCGCGCCGGAGCCGTCGAGGTTCGCCACGCCCACCTCGCCGCCCAGCGACGTGTACGCCATCCGCCCACGCGGCAGATCAAGCGCAATGCCGATGGCCTCGTCCAGACCCCGCACCAGAATCTCGCGGTCGACACGCTTCACCGGATCGAAGCCGGCGGCGGGACGCATCGGCGCACGCGACACCGTATTGTCGCCCCGGTCGGTCCAGTAGATCTCCCCGCGCGTCAGATCGAGATCAAGGTCGATCGGCTCGGGCATGCGCGCGAACAACGTCTGCACATCGGGCCGCGTCGTGGGAGTCGCTCCGGCCGGCATGTCCATCGAGCAGCGGCGGATCATGCCCTCGTGCGCGTTGTTTCCGCCCTTCTGCGTCCAGTAGATTTCGCGGCGCTGCGTATCCAGCGCCATGCCCACGCACCAGCGCGCCTGCTGTCCCGCGTGAATATCCGGCCGCCCTGTGCTCACCAGCGTCTCGATCCCCGTGCCGTCGAGGCGGCACCGCATCACCGCCATGCCTTCGCGGTCGGACCAGTAGAGGTGCGTCGCATCCATCTTCAGCTGCTTGGGCGTATGCGTTCCGCCCGGCGGCACGATGGCGGCCACCTGCCCGCCATCGAGATCGCAGCGCATGATGAAGCCGTCGCGCTCGCTCGCCGCCCCCATATTGGTCCAGTAGATGTGGCCGCGCGCAGCATCCACCGCGATCCCGTCATTCACGCCGGTACGCGGCGTCGCCAGAGCCGGGCCCATATCCACCAGAAGGCGCGGCGTCATCACCGGCGGCGTCATCGCAAAGACTTTGGACTGGTGCAGGTAATACAGAGAGGGCGGACCGCCCGTTCCGCCGCGCCCGGCCGCGGCGCCCGTCTCGCTGCCCGCGCCGGGCCCGGCTGCGCACGCGCCAATGCCCATCGCGGCGAAACCCGCCAGCGCCGTTCTGCGGCTTGGAGCCATCATTGTTTCTCTCCCGGCAGGCACAGTGAGAATAAGGCGACCCCCGTCAATGGCTTGAATTTCACAGCCGCCTTATCTCTTCGCTTGACGCTGCGGGGCGCGGGGCCAGAACTAGGCGGCATGTCGGGTGCGTTGCTTCTCCCATCGGGTGAAGCCGTCGCCCGCCCCAAAGGGGGCGGCTGGCGGCTGTGGATTCTGGCCATTGTGGCGGGCGCGCTGGTGGCAGCGGCCGTCATCCTGCTGCGCAACCTGATCGTGCTGGGCGAATTCATGGCCTTCGGCGCCGCGCGCGGACGGCTGGCTTCGCACCTCACGGAGATTCCCTGGTATCGCGCCATGCTCGTGCCCATGCTGGGCGGCGTCATCGTCGCCGTGCTGCTGCGCATCGGCGTCAGCTTCGGTTGGGGATCGTCGCCGCACACCTTCGGCCTTGGCGATGTCATCACCCACCGCCGCCTGCGCGGGCCAATCTCGCGCACCACCTTGTCCCTGCGCGACACGTTCCACTCGGCGCTGATCACTGTCGTCTCGCTGGGCTATGGCGCGAGCGCGGGACGTGAAAGCGCGGCCATCCACCTCGGCGCAGCGCTGGCCATCCTGCCCGGCCGCCTGTTCGGCCTCGACGCCTCGCACCGCCGGATGCTGCTGGGCATGGGCGTCGCCGCAGCCCTCGGCGCCGTCCTGCACGCGCCGCTGGCCGGCATCTTCCTCGCGCGCGAACTGGTCCTCCAGCGCCAGCGCCTCACCACCATGGGCCCGGTCGCCCTCGCCGCCATCACCGCCTGGGCGCTGGCCAGCGCCGCCTATGAAGGCCGCCCTGTAATCGACGTGCCGGAGACGGGCGTAATCCCCCCCGGCTTCCACATCGCGCTGATCTTCCTCGCGCCGGTCTTCACCGCCATCGCCTGGTGCGCCGCGTGGTTGTGGCGCGAGTCGCCCGCCGCAATCGGCAATTTCGCCCAGCGCCTGCATGTCCCGTTGTGGACCCTGCCCATCGCCGGCGGCGTCCTGCTCGGCCTCTTCGCCGTCGCCTTCCCGCCCGTAATGGGCGTCGGCTACGACCCGCTCGCAGCAGGTCTCGGCGGCTATTACAATGCGCTCCTGATGCTGGCGCTGGTGGTGGCGAAGACAGCCGCGACCGCCATCACTCTGGGTTGCCGTTTCGGCGGCGGCCCCATCGGCCCCGCCATCTGGATCGGCGCGATGACCGGCTCGGCCTTCGGCGTCCTCGCGGGCCTCGCCCTCGGCGACGCTTCCAGCGCCCAGGTCTATTTCGGCGTCGTCGGCATAGCGGTGGCCGTCGCCGTCCTGCTGGACGCCCCGCTCGCCGCCGGTCTGCTCGCCCTCGAACTCTCCGGTTCCCCCGCCATCGGCGCCGCAGCCATGGCCGCATCCTTCGTCGCCGTCGAACTCGTCCTC
>CAZJZQ010000019.1:0-8031 GCA_964550535.1 uncultured Rhizobium sp. | reverse complement strand
GAACTCGTCCGCCGCTTCGCCCCCCGCCTCAAGGACAAACAACCCATCGTGGCGGAATAGGCTTCCAGCATTCCCCAGAGGAACGCGAACCTGCTTGCCCCGGCTGGCGCTTCGCTCCATCGTCCGCGCCACGGATAGAGGATGGCGGGCATGAGCGATAACAACACGGACGCAGCGCCGCGCGGCGCCTTGCCAGCGTGGGCCATCCCCCTTGGCGTGATCGCGCTGATCGTTGTCGCGTTCTTCTTCCGCGCCGCGCCGCTGACCCTCGACCCCGTGCGCCAGGCCAATGCAGCGGAGCAGTTTGACACCTCCCGCGCCATCGGCCGCCTCGCCCGCATCCTCGGCGACGAGACGCCCCATCCGGTCGACTCCGACGCGCTCGACATCACCCGCGTCCGCCTGCTCGAAGAAATCCGCGCGCTCGGCTACACGCCGGAAGTGACCGGCCAGACAGCGTGCCGCTCGTCGATCTCCGGCGCCTCCATCCGTTGCGCGCGCGTGCAGAACATCATGTTCTCCGCAGGTCCCGCGACAGGGCCCGCCCTTGTCCTCGCCGCCCACTATGACAGCGTCGAGGCCGCCCCCGGCGCAGGCGACGACGGCATCGGCATCGCCGTGTGGCTCGAAGTCGCGCAACACCTGCGCGACACGCCGCCGGAACGGCCTGTGCTCTTCCTCTTCACCGATGGCGAGGAAACCGCCCTCCTCGGCGCGCAGGCCTTCGTCGACGCCAAGGCCTATGGCCGCGAGATCTGGCGCTTCATCAATCTGGAGGCGCGCGGCGTCACCGGCCCCGCCATGATGTTTGAAACCAGCCGTCCCAACTCGGCGGTTGTGACCGACTGGTCGAAAAGCGGCGCCCGCCCCTTCTCCAACTCGATGATGACGGCGGTGTACGAACTTCTGCCCAACTCAACCGACCTCAGCGTCTGGCTGGCGGCGGGTCACCCCGGCATCAACATCGCGATCTCCGACGGCTCGGCCTTCTACCACACCCGCCGCGACGATCTCGCCATGCTCGACCACAGAAGCGTGCAGCACATGGGCGACCAGGCGCTCGGCGCCGTGCGCGCCTTCCTCGCCTCCGGCGACAAGCCAGCAGGCGAGATCATCTATGCCGACATTCTTTCGCGCGGCTTCTTCAGCCTCCCGCAAGGTTTCGGCCTGCTGCTGCTCGGTCTCTGCACCGCCATGGCCGCGACGCTTCTGTTGTCTCCGGAAAAAGGCGCGGGCTGGCGCAAGCTCGACTGGCGCGCCCTCGTCCTGCCGCCCGCCGTGATGATCGCCGCCGGCGTCCTCGCCTGGCTAGCGCTGATGCTGCTGTCGCTCCTGCGGCCCACGCCCGCATTCTGGACCGCGCATCCCGCGTGGCTGAACCTCGTTTACTTCCTCTGCGCGATGATCGCGACGATCGCTGCGCTCGGTTGGCTGACACCGAAGTCCGGCCGCACCGTGCTGTTCGCGTCGGGATGGTTCTGGTTCCTCGCTGCGGGCGTGGGCCTGTCGATCGCCGTTCCGGGCATGGCCAGCCTGTTCCTGCTCCCCGGCCTCGTCTTCGTGGTCTGCGCGGCCGCCGCGCGCCTCCTGCCTGCGCCGCTGTGGCTGATGCAGGCCATCCCTGCACTGGCGCTCGCCGCCGTTTTCTTCCCGCTGCTCCACCTGCTCGACGTCACCATGGGCCTTACCCTCGCGCCAGCCTTCGGCGTCGTCGGCGGATTGACGCTGGCGGCCATGGCCAGCCTGATCGGCGCGTTGCCCACCACGCGTCTCGTCGCAACCGGCGCCGTGGGCGCGGCGCTCCTGGCCGCCGCCGCCGCCGCGCTGACGGCGCCCGCCTATTCCGTCGACAGGCCGCTTGCGCTCAACGTGGTGACGCATGTGGATGGCGACACCAGCGCCGCCCACCTGATCGCCTCCGCCCCGCCCTCCGCTCTCCCGGAAGAGATGCACGACGCCCTCCCGGACATGCTGGAGGATGTCGTCCCCGGATTCACGCTGCCTGTGCGGGGCCGTGCGCTGGAATTACGCTCCGCCCCCGCCATCGGCTGGCGCATAGAGTCCGACGCGACGGAGAACGGCGTCCGCACCCTCGCCCTCGTTCCCTCCGCGTCCGACGCCCGCCTGATCCGCCTGCGCATCCCGGCGGAGTACAAGCCGGTGCGCGTGCACCTCGACGGCGCTCCGAACCCGGTCATCATGAAAGACAACGCGGTCGTATTCGATTGCGTCGGCCGCGCCTGCGATGGCCGCCGCGTGACGATCAGCCTCGACGTCTCGCAGCCTCAGGCTGAAGACATGCCGCCATGGATCATCCAGGGCTACTGGACCGCCCTGCCGCGCGAGGCGCTATCCGTACAGGAATTGCGTCCTGAAACAGCCCTGCCGGTGCAGATGGGCGACATCACCATCACCACCCGCCGCATCGCCGATGCGGCGCTGCGCATCGCGGATGAAGGCGTGCTGGATGAGGCCGCCACCCCGCACTGAGGCGGCGGTTCACTCAGTGGACGCGAAACTCGCCGCCGGCATTGCGCCATGTCTGCGGCGCAAGGCCGCGCCCGTGCGCCACGCGCACTTCGCTTATCACCGCGTCGATCTCGCGCCGCCAGAAATCGAGAAACCGGCTCAGCCTCGGAAACTGCGGCGCAACATCCAGCGTCTGCCACAAGAAGGTCTGCACGATCTTCGGATGATCGGGCATGTAGTACAGCACCTCCGCCGTCAGCAGCGTCGCGCCGTTGAGACGCATTTCGAACTCACTCGATGCGTGAGCGGTTGTATGGGCGCCGGCTTTCAGAAATCTGGCCATGGTCAAAACGACTCCTTTCCAGTCTCAACTGGAAAGGGTCAGCTCTGGTTCTCACCGGTCAATTAACTTCAGCCGTGCACGCAGCATATTGGCGCTCCGCCTCCGCGAGTGCTGCCACCGGGAGTCATTTTCCTTGCGGTGCGGACAGGCGTCGAAGCCCGCACCTCATATCGGAGAAGCCGAAACGGTTGGCCGGGCGCGAAGACCGCCCTACAACGCATTCACCGGCGTCTTGAGATAGACTTTGCCGTCGCTCTCCGCCTTCGGCAGAGCTCCCCCGCGAATATTCACCTGCAAAGACGGCAGGATCAGCTTCGGCGCCGCCAGGGTCTTGTCTCTGGCGCGGCGCATCGCCGCGAACTCCTGTTCGGTTATCCCGTCCCGCACATGGATGTTGGCTGCCCGTTGCGCCGAGACTGTCGTTTCCCACATCGGCTGGTCGCGGCCGGCAGGAAGATAATCATGCCCGACAAACAGGCGCGTCTCCGGCGGAAGATCAAGAATGCGGCGGATCGAGCGATACAGGACGACGGCGTCGCCGCCCGGAAAATCGGCCCGCGCCGTGCCATAGTCCGGCATGAACAGCGTATCGCCGACGAAAGCCGCGTCGGCGATGACGTAAGTGACGCAGGCTGGAGTGTGCCCCGGCGTGTGGATCACCTTGCCTTCCATGCCGCCGATCCGGAACGCGGCGCCGTCCTCGAACAATTCGTCGAACACATCACTTTCCGTTTCGGCCTCCGGCGCGCCGAACAGTGCGCGAAACCGCGTCTGAACCTCAGTGATGCGGGCGCCGATACCGATCTTCGCGCCTGTTTTCCGGCGCAGATAATCGGCGGCGGACAAGTGATCCGCATGGGCATGTGTTTCCAGAGCCCAGATCACCTTCAGGCCCAACCCGGCGGCAACCGCCAGAACCTGGTCCGCAGAGCGCGTGGCAAGCCACCCAGTGACCGGATCGAAATCCAGCACGGCGTCAATCACCGCCGCCTCGCGGCTGTCAGTATCCCATACCAGATAAGTAGCCGTGGATGTGGCGGGGTCGAAGAACACCTCGATTTCCGGACGTTTGGGAAGGGCCTTGGCCGTCATGGGAGGATCTCCTGCTATCGCGACGCTGGCGTCTTATCTCCCCCATATATTAGGTATTGCTAATTTAGCAAGTGATGATATATAAACCCCATGATGAACCTCGCGGACTTCTCTCTCTCCGATTTCGAGGCCGGCGCAGGCCGGGCCGCCGCCCTTCTGCGCACCCTGTCGAATGAAAAGCGCTTGATGATCCTGTGCCAGCTCGGCGCGGGCGAACTCAGCGTGGGCGAACTGCAAGAACCGCTGGGTCTGTCGCAATCGGCCTTGTCCCAGCACCTCGCCGTGCTGCGGGAGGCCGGAACCGTTGCAACGCGCCGCAAGGCCCAGACTATCTATTACCGCGTCGCCGATCCGGGGGCGGTCGAGATCATCGCCACGCTCGCACGTCTCTATTGCCCGGACAAACCCGCCGCGCGCCGGAAAGGAAAACACAAATGACCAACACGCTCACCCCCATCGATCCTCATACGCTGGAGCAAAGGCTCAAGCGCGGCGAATGCGTTCTCGTCGATATCCGCGAGGCCGACGAATACGCCCGGGAACACATCGCCCACGCCGTATCGCTGCCGATGTCGAAACTGGAACAGGGCCATGTCGATCTCGACCCGCGCGGCGGCGTAGTCTTCACTTGCCGCACTGGCATGCGAACCGGCGCCAACTGCGACCGCCTCGCCGCCCACATCGAAGGACAGGCCTATGTGCTCGAAGGCGGTCTGGACGCATGGAAGAAGGCCGGGTTCGCCGTCACCGCAAACCGCAAGGCGCCGCTAGAAATCATCCGTCAGGTCCAGATTGCCGCCGGCGGCCTCGTGCTCACGGGCGCAATCCTCGCCGCGGCCGTCCATCCGGGTTTCATCGCGCTGTCCGGCGTGATGGGCGCGGGCCTGCTGTTCGCGGGCGCAACCGGCTGGTGCGGCATGGCGAAACTCCTCGCGCTGGCGCCATGGAACCGCCAGGCGGCGTGACGCCATCGCCACTCCCGGCAGATCGTCATGATGCTTGATCCCGCCATCGCCACAATTCTCGGCGGCGCCGCCGTCGGCTTCCTCCTCGCCGTCTTCGGCGGCGGCGGATCGGTGCTGGCTGCGCCGGTGCTGCTCTATCTTGGCGGCGTAACCAGCCCGCACATCGCCATCGGCACGGCTAGCGCCGCTGTCGCCGCCAACGCCCTTTTCAATCTTGCCGGTCACTGGCGCGGCGGCCGCATCAAATGGCCGTGCGCCACAGCCTTCGCCGTCGCAGGACTGGCGGGCGCTTTCGGCGGCTCCACGCTTGCCAAACTGATCAGCGGGCAGCACTTGCTGGCCGCCTTCGCTGCCGCTATGGCGGCGATCGGCCTCACCATGCTGCGCCGTCCAGCCAGCGCAGGCGACCCGGATGTGCGTATCAGTCCGCGCTTGATGATGCGGCTGATCCCTCTCGGCCTGCTCATCGGCTTCGCTGCGGGCTTCTTCGGTATTGGCGGCGGCTTCCTGATCGTGCCGGGCCTGATGCTCGCCGCCGGCATGACGATGGCTCACGCTGCCGCGTCCTCGCTTCTCTCTGTCGCGCTGTTCGGCGCAGCGACGTCCGCGAACTACGCCCTCTCCGGACTGGTCGACTGGCGCCTTGCCGGCCTATTGCTGGCGGGCGGAGCCGTGGGCGGCGTCATCGGTCTCCTCGCCGCAAAACGGTTGGAGGCTCACGCCCTCACCGCACGGCGGCTGTTCGCCGCGCTGATTATCGCCGTCGCCGCCTATGTGGCGTGGACCGCGATCAACGGAGCCTAAAGCTCCAGCCGCGCATTCTCCCGTTCCAGGATCGCCTGCGCCGCGGGGCTGCCTGACAAATCAGCGATGCCGGCGGTGAAATGCCTGGGATCGTCCCTCATACCGCTCTCCTCGCGCGCAACCGGCATCTGCTTTGCGCGCAGAAAGCGAAAGCGCAGCCTGTTGCGAAATAGATGTGTAACGCGACTTTCGAGCTTCAACGCCCGCAAAATGACCGCCAGCGCCGCGCTTCGGCGCCATTAACCCGTCGCCGGCCGGCGCCCTGCGACCATCGCGCGCAGTCAGCAACATTGTGACTTGTTCATCTTTCCAGCCTCCCTCAAAACTGCGCGCCTAAAAAAGGCGTCAGAACCACAGCTGAACAGGGAAGAGAAATGTCCGAGGAAACCGGCGCGATGAGCGCCAACGCCCCCGTGCTGAAACCAGTCATGTCCCCGTGGCGGCGGCTCTACAACATTCTCGGCGGCTCCGCCGGCAACTTCGTCGAATGGTTCGACTGGTTCGTTTACGGCGCTTTCGTCATCTACTTCTCCGCCGCCTTCTTCCCGGCGGACGACCCGGTCATCCAGCAGATGAACGCATGGTTCGTTTTCGCGGGCGGTTTCATCGCACGTCCCATCGGCGCGTTCCTGATGGGCAAGTACGCCGACATCGCGGGCCGCCGTGCGGCGCTGTCGCTGTCGGTGCTGATGATGTGCGGCGGGTCGCTGCTCATCGCGCTCACGCCCACCTATGCGTGGTTTGAAGAGAACACCGGCGTCGGCTTCCTCGCCGCCCTCTCGCTTATCATCGCACGCCTGCTCCAGGGTCTGTCGGTCGGCGGCGAATACGGCGCCTCCGCCACCTACGTTTCCGAAATGGCCGGCAAGGGCAATCGCGGTTTCTGGTCGGGCTTCCTTTATGTGACTCTCATCGGCGGCCAACTCGCCGCCGTGATGATGCTGCGCCTCCTGCTCGAATTCATGGGCGAAGACGCATTGCGCGAATGGGCCTGGCGCATTCCCTTCGTCACCGGCGCGCTTCTCGCCGTGGTGGTGTTCTGGATCCGCAAAGGCATCCACGAAACCAGCTCGTTCGAAAACACGACCGGCGCGGAGAAACAGGAACGTGGCAAAACCATGATGCTGTTCACCAAGTACCCGAAGGAAACCTTCTGGATCGTGGTGCTCACCGCCGGCGGCGGCATGGGCTTCTACACCTACACCAGCTACATGACCTCCTTCCTCCAGAACTCGGCCGGGTTCAGCGGAGAGGTCGCAGCGGACATCATGCTCGTCGTGCTGTTCCTGTTCATGCTGGCCCAGCCGCTGGTCGGCTGGCTGTCGGACAAGTACGGGCGAAAACCGGTGATGGTGGCGTCCTTCGGCGTCGGCGCCCTCGCCGCCGTTCCGATCATGACGGCCATCGCCTCGGCCGATACCTACTGGGTCGCGGTGGGTCTGTGCCTGCTGCCGCTCATCATCCTGTCGGGCTACACATCGCTCAGCGCAATCATCAAGGCAGAGCTGTTCCCCGCGCACGTCCGCGCGCTGGGCGTGGCCGTGCCCTATGCGGTGGCGCAGGCGATCTTCGGCGGCAACGCCGGTTCGGCCGCCTCGGCCTTCAAGGCGTCAGGCAACGAGTCCGGCTACTACTGGGTCCTCGCCGCCGTCCTCGCCATCGGCTTCGTGGTCTCCCTCACCATGCCGGACACGCAGAAGGCAAGCCTGATCAAGGAAGACTGAGGCTCGCCATCGTCGCGACAAGAAACGCCCGGCTCCGCATGGAGCCGGGCGTTTTCTTTTCAAACGTTTTCTTTTGTGAGCCTAACCCTCGCCGCGGCGCCGCCGGCTCCCTCGCCCCTATTTCAGCTTTCGATTGAACTCCGCGAAGAACGGGGCCGCGCCCGTCTCCAGCTTCGCCTGCATCTGGCGATAGAGGGCCAGCACCTCCTCCCCCTCGGGCGTCAGCACGGCTCCCCCGCCGCGCCTGCCGCCCGTGGACGACGCCACCAGCGGCCGCTTGAACGCCGTATTCATCGCATCAACCAGCTGCCACGCACGCGAATAGCTCATCTCCATCGCCTTGGCCGCTTTCGAGATCGAACCAAGCTGCGCGATATGCTCCAGCAGGTCGGCCTTTCCCGGCCCCATGGCGCGTCCGCCCTCCGCGATCACCCGCGCCTTCACCTCAATCACCGCCGCCATCCCGCACCCTCTTCAGTTTCGCGCCACAATGCCATTCGCGCCCTCAGGCGCAACTCTTGTCCGATCCGCAAACGCCCGCGGTTCACGCTTCCCCCGTGAAACGGGGGAAGAGTTACCCCTGTCCAGCCCGGATAGATAGGTAACGGAAGCGCCCGGATAGATGGGTGACATG